>JBHJIX010000153.1:0-10333 GCA_050043025.1 Cohaesibacteraceae bacterium | reverse complement strand
CGCACTGTCGAGCAGAAACTTGATTGGCCTGGCGCAGTTTTGGCTGTCCTGGCGCTTGGCTTGCTTGCCTTTCCGCTCACCCTACTGGGCGAGGGCGGCGAGCTGGGCGAAGGCGGCAGTTTCACGCCGGCCATGTTGATCGGTCTGGCCGGAGCCGGGGTTGCAGCCCTGGTTGCCTTTTTGGTCCATCAGGGGCGCACAGCCGCTCCCATGATGCCGCTTTCCATGTTTCGTGCGCCCGGAGTCGCGGCGATCAATGCAGCGACGTTCCTGCTTTATGCCGCCCTGGGCGGTTTGTTGTTTTTCCTGCCTGTGACGCTTTTGAGCGCCTTTGATTTCTCCGCCGTCAGTGTTGGCTCGGTGTTTCTGCCTTTCACGCTCGTGATGGCCGCTTTGACGCCGCGCGTTGGGTCTTTGATCGACAGGATCGGTGTGCGCTGGCCCTTGGCAGCTGGCGCTTTGATTGCCGGGTTCTCCTTCTGGCTCACCAGCCTTGCGGCCAGCTTCGGCTCGCTGATTGCCGTTGCTGGTTCCATGGTGGTGCTCGGTGTTGGCATGGCGTTTTGCATGCCCCCGCTTTGCACCGCCATTATCAATGCGGTGCCTGATTCCCAGTCTGGTGTGGCGTCGGGCATCAACAATGCGGTGTCGCGGGCCGGCGGACTGTTTGCGGTTGCCGCCTTCGCACCGCTTGGCGCATTTGCGTATGGAACCTTTGATGCGGAAGGTCAGCCGGGATTTGCTGCAATGGCCGAAGCGGGCGCCAATGCTGCTGTACTGGCGGCCCATGCGAGTGCCAGCGTTAACGCCTATAACGTGCTGGCGCGTGCCGCCCTGGCGCTCGCGCTATTAAGTGTCGTTCTCGTCGTGGTTTTCGTCCGCGATGAACGACAACCTGCCGCTGAATCCAACCAATAGGGATCAACCCACCATCAGCGGCCTGGGAGGCTTTGTGATGGCGTGGGCTGCGCGTCGCCTGTTTGGATCGGCTTTTGGCAAGTTGGGACTGGCCGTCGGGCTAGCGCTCGTCTTATGTCTGGCTGCGCTGCCCACGGTGGAGCGGCTCTTCCTTATCCGCGCGGGCGAGCAAGGTATCGCGACCTTGCGCCTCACTGTGGAAGGTCTGCGCGGCGCTTTGCAGCGCTTTGAACCTTTGCCTGGGTTGATCGGTGAGCGCCCAAGCCTTGCCCGTTTTCTGGGCGATCCGTCCGATCAAGACCTGCAATTGGAAGTCAATGAAGAGCTGCGTGTGACGGCCGATGCTCTGGGTGCGTCCGATGTCTATCTGCTCGACACCGCAGGGCTGACCATCGCCTCCAGCAATTACCTCAAAGAACGCTCTTATATGGGACGGCGCTTTGCCTTCCGGCCCTATTTTACAGCCGCTGCCGCTGGCGGGGTTGGGCGCTACTTCGCCTTGGGCACGACCTCACTTGAACGCGGTTACTTCTATGCCGCGCCGGTTTGGCAAGACGGTGCCGTCATCGGTGTCCTAACGCTGAAGTTCACGGTCGATGGGTTTGAAAGCGCATGGCGGGGAAGTGCCAGTGATGTGATCGTCACGGACCTTGTCGACATTGTCTTCATGTCCAGCCGTGAGGATTGGCATTTCCGTACTCTCTCGGTGCTTGATGATGATGCGCTCGCCCTTGTGACCGAGACGCAGCAATATCCCTTGGAGCAGTTGGTTCCATTGCCCAACAGCCTCTCGCCACTGGCCAATGGGCTTGATCTGATGCGCGTTGAGGACGGTGGTGCGGCCAGCCTCTATGTTACGACGTCGACGTTGCTGGAAGATGTTGGCTGGCGTGTGCGCATTCTGGTTCCGGCCGGACCGGCGCAGACGCAAGCCCTGATCACCATTACGCTGGTTGCCCTTCTCATCTCGTTCGTTGGCCTCATCGCAACGGTTTTGCTGCAAAGGCGGGCCCGTGTCATTGAGAGGCTGGAAGCCCAGCGGGCCGCGCAGGACTTGCGTGAAAGGCGCGTGGCTGAACGCACGTCCGACCTCAATGATGCCAATGCCCAGCTTCGCACCGAGATTGATGAGCGCAAGGATGCCGAAGATCGGCTGCGCAAAACACAGGCAGAGCGTATCCAGGCCGGCAAGCTAGCGGCGCTTGGTCAGATGTCGGCCGCGCTGTCGCATGAGATCAACCAACCCCTGGCTGCCGTGAAAAGCTATGCTGACAATGCCGCAACGTTCCTCGACCGCGAGCGCTATGGCGATGTTCGCGACAATGTTGGCCGGATTTCCAAGATGGCCGACCGGATGGCAGCGATTTCCTCCAATCTGCGGAACTTCGCGCGGCGGCCGCGTGAGAGTATTCGGTCCGTCGACGTTGTGCGGGCCCTGGACGATGCGCTTGCTTTGCTCGACGCGCGACTGAAATCGACCGCGACGGATGTCACCTTCCGGCGACCGCAGGATCCGGTCTGGGTGATGGGTGGTCAGCTTCGATTGCAGCAGGTGTTCGTCAATCTCATCAACAATGCTCTGGATGCTGTGGGCGGGACGGATAACTCATCGCTGAGTGTGACGGTCGAACAACGCAAGGATCAGCGTGTACACGTCACCATCGCAGACAATGGGCCCGGCATTGGCACTGACCTGCAATCTCAAATCTTCGACCCGTTTTTCACAACCAAGGATCCGGGCAAAGGCCTAGGGCTCGGTCTATCGATTTCCTACAAGATCATTGAAGGCTTTGACGGACGGCTTCGCGCAGCCAATCGCGAAAGCGGTGGCGCGGTGTTCACCGTGGACCTTCAGCGCGCCGATTCTCCAGACGTTTTGTCCTCGCCAGTGGGGCAAGCCGCCGAGTGATGGAAGAGACGGTTCTTTTCGTCGATGATGAAGAGGAATTGCGCATCGCCGCGCAGCAGACACTCAGTCTGGCTGACATCGACGTTTCCTGTTTGCCTGACGGTGAGTCCGCGCTGGCTCGTCTGAGCCGAAACTTCCCAGGCATTTTGGTCAGCGACATCCGCATGCAAGGCATGGATGGGCTGACGCTGATGCGGCGCTGCCTGGATATCGATCCGGAGTTTCCAATCATCCTCATCACCGGTCATGGGGATGTGGAACTGGCCGTTCAGACCATGCGCGACGGGGCATATGACTTTCTCGAAAAACCCTTTGCTCCGAGCCGCCTCGTTGAGACCGTCCGGCGTGCGCTCGACAAGCGACGGCTGACGCTGGAAAACCGCGCGCTGCGCTCCCAGGTTGGCCGGCGCGACACCGTTGAGGCGCGGCTTCCAGGTCGCAGCGAGGTCATGGTCGCCATGCGCTATCAGATCAGAGCTGTGGCCGACACCGAGGCCGACGTCCTGATCACCGGTGCAACCGGGACCGGCAAGGAGGTTGCGGCTCGCGCCCTGCATCGTGCCAGCGCTCGTGGCGATGCGCCGTTCGTTTCGATCAATTGCGCGGCGCTTCCCTCAGAACTGATTGAGAGTGAGTTGTTCGGTCACGAGGCCGGCGCTTTTCCAGGTGCGACCAGGTCGCGCTATGGCCGCTTTGAGCACGCGCAGGGCGGTACGGTGCTGCTTGACGAGATCGACAGCCTGCCATCGGCGCTTCAGGCCAAGCTTTTGCATGTCATCCAGAACCGGGCTGTGACGCGGCTTGGCTCCAATGATCCCATCCCTTTGGATATCCGGTTCATTGCGGCGAGCAAGAAAGACCTTGAAGCAGAGGCCGCGTCCGGCGCCTTTCGAAGCGATCTCCTCTATCGCCTGAACGTGGTCACCATCCGCATGCCCATGCTGGACGCACGGCGGGAAGATATCCCCCGACTGTTCGTTCAACTCGTTCAGGAGGCGAGCGCCCGCTACAAACGTTCTGCGCCGGACAATCCAGATGGTGTTTTGAGATCGCTTGCGGCTCGATCCTGGCCTGGCAATGTGCGCGAACTGCGCAATGCTGCCGACCGGTTTGCCTTGGGCCTCGATCTTGATTTGATCGACGACGAAAAGCAGTCTGCGGATCCGCGCGGCAGCCTGGCACAGGCAATGGCAGCGCATGAAAAGAACCTCATTTCAGCTGCCATTGCCGCCCACAAGGGCAATCTGAAAGCGACCTATGAGGCGCTTGGGATCGCCCGCAAGTCGCTCTACGAGAAGATGCAAAAGCACGGGCTTTCCAAGCAAGACTTTCTCATCGCCGACCTGGAAGACTAGTCCGTTATAGCGCCGGCTGGCGGCGATGGGTGGTTTTCCACCCATAGAATCCCTGCCGATGTTCCCCAATCCACCCACGAATTGAAAAAGTGTAACGTCGTTGCCGGTTGTTTGGGCATTCAGGCTTGCGTCCTGGTCCTGCTTCCTCCCATGAAGCGCGCGTTTCGTTGACCGGAAGGTCGGTCACATGGCTTGGGCGCTTGCCCGACAAGCCAAGTGACCCAGTTACCGCCCGGCACGAGAAAAACGGAATGCCGGACTATCCGGCTTCACGGGAGGACTACAGATGAAACTCACTGCACTTCTTGCAACCACCGCTTTGACGATTGGCGCGGCGGGCGTTGCTCTTGCCGACCACCATGCAGATCGCGAAGGCTGGCCGGAAAGCTTCACCGTTGGCACCGCTTCGCAGGGCGGCACCTACTTTGCCTATGGTTCGGGTTGGGCCAACCTAGTTGCCGAAGAGCTCGGCCTCTCTGTTGGCGGCGATGGCACAGGCGTCCCGATGCAGAACATGGCGTAGCTCCACACAGGCGAGGCCCAGTTCGGCATGACCACGATGGGTCCAGCTGCTGAATCGATCAACGGCACCAACCCCATCGCGCCGGGTCTTCAGATGACCAATTCCTGCGCGATGTTCCCGATGTACCAGACGCCGTTCTCAGTGACCGCTTTGTCGTCGTCCGGCATCGAGTCTATTGCCGATATTCCTGACGGTGCACGCATCGGCTTCGGCCCTGCTGGCTCTACGTCAGACACCTACTTCCCGCGCATGATGGAAGAGCTGGGTGTGAACTTTGATCGCCGCAACGGCGGTTGGTCCGACCTTGGCGGTCAGCTGCAGGACGGTCTTCTTGACGTGATCGCGTTCGCCGCCGGTGTTCCGGTCCCTGCCGTGTCGCAGCTGGAAGTCCAGACCGACGTGAACATCATCGAGTTCACCGAGGACGAGCAGGCCGACATTCTGGCTGCGTTCCCAGTCGCTGACTTCGCCATTGCCGCTGACACCTACACCACGCTGGAAGCGGATGCGCGTTCGGTTTCCATGTGGAACTTCGCGATTGCCAATTGCGAGCTGCCGGAAAGCTTCGTCTACGCCGTTGTGGACGTGGTGATGTCGGACAATGATCGCATGGTGAACATTCACCGCGCGGCACGCTCCACCTTGCCTGAAAATTGGGACAAGAACGGCGTTCTGATGTGGCACCCAGGTGCTGCTAAGTGGTTTGAAGAAAACGCTGGCGCTGACATTGCCGACGACATGATCCACTCGGCCATGTAATCGGCGGATCAAAGCATAAGAGTTGCGGGCCGCCTGATGATCGGGCGGCCCGTATCGTATCACCGCTGCATATGATTGAATGCTAATCGAGTGCACGGCGCACGCGAGACCTCCGAGGGAGGGGTTTTGCGATCTGCGGGGGGACTGACATGAGTGACAACGACAAGACCGGCAAAGCCGAAGGCGAGATCGAACGCCAGGCTGATCTTCCACCGCATGACCCGCGTGTGAGCGATGACGCGATCCGCGAAGCAGCCATGATCCGTGAACCGGTGATGGCTGACCCGATCGTGATTGCCGAAGGTGTTGACGAAGAAGCCGTCGAGCCGAACCGTCGTCTGTTCGAAGGCTGGGCGCTGACGGTGATCGGTCTCATTTCGGTTGTCTATGCCGCCTTCCACATGGTTGCGCTCAACGGCATTTCCATCTCCGGGATTACGGGGATCGATTTGCCTTTCCTGCCGCAACTGCCGCTTGAAACCTGGAACTTTCGCATCGTGCACATTGCCGGTGCGCTTGGCCTTGGGTTCCTGCTTTTTTCTGCCTACCCGTTCAGCCAAGGCAATCACGGTAAACGCACACCGATGATCAGCATCGCTGCCTTGGCGCTGTTGATCCCTGCCCTGATTGCTCTGGTCACGGCGATGGACTTTGCCCGGGTCGTGGCGTCCGGAACACTGCCGGAAATGGGCGGCTTGCCAACCTGGGCTTCGTTCGCTGGCACCGAACTCTATGACCGCGAGACCTGGTGGTTTGGCGTGCCGCTTCTGATCGCCACGCTCGGCGGCATCTCGCTTGGCTGGGTGGAGCGGCGTGGTCGTGGTTACTTCGCTGCCAGCGATTTGGTTCTTGCGCTCACCGGCATCGTGGTCGCCATCTATTTGCTGGCTATCTACGGGACGGCGGCGCGCAACGCTGTCGGCACGCCGTTCGTGCCAATTGGCGTGGCGTTTGCCGCAACCGCCGGCACCGCGCTTATCCTTGAACTCACACGCCGTGTGGCCGGTTTGGCCCTGGTCGTGATCACCTTCATCTTCCTGGCCTATACATTCACCGCGCATTTGCTGCCTGGCATTCTGGCGGTCCAGAGCGCCTACAGCTGGCAGCGCTTCTTCGGCCATGTCTATTCCGATGCCGGGATCCTGGGCCCGACCACGGCGGTGTCCTCGACCTACATCATCCTCTTCATCATCTTTGCCGCCTTCCTGCAGGCCTCAAAGGTAGGTGATTACTTTGTCAATTTCGCCTTCGCTGCTGCCGGTCGTGCACGTGGCGGTCCGGCCAAGGTGGCGATCTTTGCGTCTGGCTTGATGGGCATGATCAACGGCACTTCGGCGGGCAATGTGGTGGCGACGGGGTCTCTGACGATCCCGCTTATGAAGAAGATCGGCTATCCGCCAAAGTCGGCTGGCGCGATTGAAGCTGGTGCATCCACCGGCGGTCAGATCATGCCGCCGATCATGGGTGCTGGCGCCTTCATCATGGCGGAGATCACCGGCATTCCGTACACCGAGATTGCCGTCGCTGCGATCATTCCGGCGGTGCTCTACTTCGGATCGATCTTCTTCATGGTCGATTTCGAAGCGCGGAAGCTCGGCATGCGCGGCATGCGTGAGGATGAACTGCCGAAATTCGCGATGCTTGCCAAGCAGGTCTATCTGTTCATCCCGATCATCATTCTGATCGTCGCGCTGTTCATGGGATATTCGGTTATTCGTGCCGGCACGCTTGCCACCGCCGCTGCTGCCGTCGTGTCGTGGCTGCCGGTCTTGGTGGCCAAAACCCTTGGTCCGGCGGCTGCCGGTGCGACCGACTCGACCGGCTTTAACGGCATGGGCGTGCGGTCGATCTACAAGGCCTTCAATCTGGCCGGCACCATGTCGATCCAGATCATCGCCGTGTGTGCCTGTGCCGGCATCATTGTGGGCGTCATCTCGCTCACCGGGGTTGGCGCTCGCTTCTCGGCGCTGCTGTTGGGTCTGGCGGATACCAGTCAGCTCTTGGCGCTGTTCTTCGCCATGTGCATTTCCATCCTCTTGGGCATGGGTATGCCTACGACAGCGGCTTATGCGGTTGCGGCCTCGGTCGTCGCACCTGGCCTCATTCAACTGGGCATTAATCCGCTGACGGCGCACTTCTTCGTTTTCTACTACGCAGTGGTTTCGGCCATCACGCCGCCGGTTGCGCTCGCCAGTTATGCGGCAGCGGGGATATCGGGTGCAAACCCGATGGGAACGTCGGTGACGTCGTTCAAGATCGGCTTGGCGGCGTTCATCGTGCCTTTCATGTTCTTCTACAATCCGGCACTTCTTGGCGATGGATCATGGGTCGATATCACCCGTGCGCTGATTACCGCGTCTATTGGCGTCACGCTCCTTTCAGGCGCGGTTCAGGGCTATTTCTTCACTGGCAAGCTGACGCAGATTGCCCGTGTGCTGCTCTTGATCGCTGCCTTGTTCCTCATCGAAGGATCGTTGTTGTCGGATGTTGTTGGTGCCGCGCTCACAGCCGGCGGTCTTTTGATCGCCCGTGTGATGGGCGGCAAAACCGAAGCACCGAAGGCTGCCGAATAGCCTTTACGACATGATGTGATATGGGATCCGGAGATGCCCCTCTGGATCCCCATCACGCTGGCGGCGGCTTTCCTCCAGAACCTCCGCTCGCTTCTGCAAAAACGACTGACTGGAAAGCTCTCAACGGGCGGTGCAACCTTTGCCCGCTTCGTTTTCGCGTTTCCTCTGGCGCTGGCCTATGCCCTGGCGGTTTCTGGCCTCACCGGCTGGGCGCCGGATGCCGTGAGCGGCGGATTTGTGGGTTTCCTGCTGATGGGAGCGCTTTCCCAGATTCTTGCAACCTATGCCCTGCTTGCGAGCTTCGGCCATGGCGCCTTTGCCATCGGGACGGCCTACTCCAAGACTGAAGCTGTTCAGGCGGCCATTGTTGCGGCCGTGCTGCTCGGCGAACTGTTGTCAGCGTGGGGATGGCTTGCGGTCTTGATTGGTATGGCAGGCGTCGCCCTGATGGCGTTCAAGCGCCGTGAAGACGGTCTGGCGGCCTTGAACCTGCGAGATAAGGCAGTGCTCTGGGGTCTGTTTGCCGGTGCGCTGTTCGCCTTCGCCTCCGTCGGCTATCGCGGCGCGTCGCTGTCGTTGGGAGATGGGTCGGTCTTTGCCCGAGCCGGTTGGACCTTGGCGGCGGCGACCGCGCTCCAGACCCTGGTGATGGCGGCCTATCTGCGATGGCGCGAACCTGGGCAGATCGGAAAAACGCTCAGCCTTTGGCGTGAGAGCGGGTTGGTCGCGCTCGCTGGCGTGTCGGCATCTGTCGGATGGTTCACCGCGCTTACCTTGCAGACCGCCGCCTTGGTGAAAGCGTTGGCGCAAGTGGAACTCATCTTCTCGACGCTAACAAGCTGGCTCTACTTCAAGGAACCGGTAAGCCTGCGCGAAGTGGCAGGCATCGTTTTAATCGGCCTTTCGGTCGTCTTGATCGTGTTGGTCGCCTGATGGCTGGACCCACACGCACCCCTTTTTACCGGGATGTCGGCTTCCTCTTCATCCTTGTTCTGTCGGCTGGATCGGCGACAGCAGTTTATCTGCGCGATGGCGCTGCGCGTTTCCTGGAGATTCTGCGCGACGATGCCGTTCTCTGGCTGACGGTGCTGCCGAAGGTCGCCGCTGGGGTCATGGTCGCTGCCTTTCTGCGCATCTTGCTGCCGAAAGAGGTCGTTGCCCGATGGATTGGTGAACGCTCAGGCTTGAAGGGTCTGTTTGTGGCCACCCTTGCCGGCGCACTGATCCCTGGCGGGCCAATGACCATCTTTCCCATCGCGACATCGCTTTATCTCTCTGGCGCGGACCGGGGTTCGACCGTGGCCTTCATCACCGGATGGCTGACCCTTGGGATCAATCGTGCCGTCGTGTGGGAGCTGTCCTTCTTCGAGCCGGAATTTGTCGTTCTGCGCACTCTGGTTTCGTTGCCGATTCCCATCCTTTGCGGAATTGCTGCGCGGATGCTTCCCGGTCGTACTGAAGAGCAGAGGGCAGCCGACAAAACCAAGCCACGGCCGCAGGTGCGCGAATGATCGTGCTCATCTTCGCCGCTATTCTTTACGTCATCGCCGCTATCATGATCGCGATGGCCGCCCGGCGCGACCGCGCCTTGGTCGGCGAAGGCCTAAGGGATGCTTGGGACCAGCTGGTGATGATCATGCCGGCGTTGACGGTTGGTATATTGGGCGCTGGAGTTGTTGCTGCGCTGCTGCCACCGGAGTTGGCGGAGACCTATCTGGGCGATGGTGCTGGGGTCAGCGGTTACGCAATCGCCTATGTCATAGGTGTCCTGACACCTGGCGGCCCTGTCGTTGGATTTGCGCTCGGTGCGGCGGCCATCAAGGCAGGAGCATCGGTGCCGATTGTGGTCGTTTATGTGACTGCCTGGGCGCTGGTGAACCTCAACCGGGTGCTCATCTGGGAGCGCGCGACGCTATCAAGTAAAGTCATGATCGAACGTTTGATCGTCTCCGCGCCGGTGCCTGTTCTTGTCGGGCTTTTTGCCTGGACAGTTATGGAGCTCCTTAGCTGGTGGTAAGCTCTTGCTTGTGATCCGTATACAATGCGCTTCTCGAACGTTTTGGAAACTGCTTGTCTATACGTTCTTCGAAGCTTGCTGCTGGCATTGAAGTGCCTCACCTGGGAAGGACCGTGAGCTGTTCCGATATCATGCGGCGGACTTGATGGTGCCCTGATGAAGCGCGGTTTGACCCTATTTGGCTTTGTTGTCTTGCTGGCCTTGGGCGCCTGCTGGTGGGCCTATCCCTCCGCATCTTTGCGCTATGAAATCACCGTTGAGGTCGAAGCCGATGGGCAG
>JBHJIX010000152.1:0-5737 GCA_050043025.1 Cohaesibacteraceae bacterium | reverse complement strand
CGCGTCGGTGCGTTCCAACGCTTCGAGAGCGAGGAGGAAATCAAGGGCGAGGTCTTGGGTGAGAATAATGTAAGCGCTGGCGGGAGGTGCCTGACGAATCACCGATTCCGGCAAAATGGAAGCCGTCTAACTAACGGTCGGGTCGGCCAGTTCAAGCTCCTCTTGGCGGTTGTCGATAAGGCTGGCGTTCACAGGAAGCGGTGACATCGCGCTTGCCAGTGCGCGTCCGACATGGCCGGCGCCGAAAATGAGGATGTGGGGCCGACTGGCAAGAAGCTCTATGGTTTTTTCCTTCAACTCAAACGCACAAGCGTCCGTGAGGGCGCGGAGGCTAAGGACTACCCGGCCCCCGCAACACTGGCCAATCTCCGGACCCAAGGGAACATTGAGGCTTTCGGTGGGGCTTCCCGACACAAGCATCGCGCGGGCGGCGTCAATGGCCATGAACTCCAGTTGACCACCACCAATGGTGCCCAGGGTGTTGTTGGCAGACACCAGCATTTTTGTGCCGGCAAAGCGCGGTGTTGAGCCTTTGGCGTCACTCACCGTTACGCAAACGCTTGGGGCCGAGCGCGTGAAACGCTCCAGTTCCTCAAGATTGGCGACGTCCAGCATTTTGGGTCCGATCCAGCGCTAGGCCAGAGCTTTCATCCGCCCCACGGCCATCAGAATACGTTCTGGTGTGCACGGCGTGTCAAGGCGAGGGGGTTCGGCATAGTCGGCGACGCTTGCCACGGCCATCGACAAGGCCTCCACCACGCTGGCTGCCAGCATGAAAGGCGGTTCGCCGACTGCCTTGGATCGCCGGATGGTCCGTTCTTTGTTGGTCGACCACTGCACCAGTTCGGTGTTGAAGATGGCCGGCCGGTCTGAGGCCAGCGGGATCTTGTAGGTGGACGGGGCATGGGTGCGCAGGCGGCCCTTGTCGTCCCACCACAGTTCTTCGGTGGTCAGCCAACCAAGGCCTTGGATAAAGCCGCCTTCGACCTGGCCATTTTCTTTGGCCGGGGTCAGCGACTTGCCTACATCGTGAAGATTGTCGGTTCGATCGACATGATACTCGCCGGTCAGCGTGTCGATGGAGACCTCCGAGACCGCTGCTCCATAGGCAAAGTAGTAGAAGGGTCGGCCGGTCCCGTTCTCCCGGTCCCAGTGGATATCAGGCGTCTTGTAGAAGCCTGCCGCCGACAGGTGGATGCGCTTCATATAGGCCTTGTCGACAAAGTCCGGGAAAGGGATGCGCTGGTTGCCGACACGAACGATGTTGGGCTCAAACGCCACCTGCTCGCGGGCAACCTGATACTCTTCCATTGCGAAGTCGATGAGGCGGTCCTTGATCTGGTTGGCGGCATTGTCTGCGGCCATGCCGTTGAGATCGGACCCCGATGAGGCGGCCGTCGCTGAGGTGTTTGGAACCTTCTCGGTGGTCGTCGCCGTGATCTTCACCTTGTCGATGTCGATCTGAAAGACATCCGCGACGACCTGGGCGACTTTGACGTTGAGGCCTTGCCCCATCTCCGTGCCGCCATGGTTCAGATGAACCGAGCCGTCCCGATAGACATGCACCAAAGCGCCGGCCTGGTTGTACCAGGTGGCGGTGAAGGAGATGCCGAACTTCACCGGCGTGAGTGCGATCCCATTCATGATGATTGGGCACGTCTTGTTGAAATCGATGCTGGCCTTGCGGCGCGCCTGATAGTCGGCCCTTTCCTACAACTCCTCGACCACTTGGGTGAAGATGTTGTCGGTCCCGGTCTGGTGGTAGGGCGTGATGTCCCGGCCTTCATGCTCGCTGTAGAAGTTGATGCGCCGAACCTCCAGCGGGTCCTTGCCCAGCTTGTAGGCGATGTCTTCAACAATCCGCTCGGCAACGATCAAACCTTGCGGCCCGCCAAAGCCGCGGAAGGCAGTGTTCGACACCGTATTGGTCTTCAATGGTTCTGACCGCAGGCGCACATGCGGATAGAAGTAGGTGTTGTCGGCATGGAACAGCGCCCGGTCGGTCACTGGGCCGGACAAGTCGGCAGAAAATCCGCAGCGTGCGGCGAAGGTTGCGTCCACCGCTTCGATCCGGCCTTCATCATCGTAGCCAACGGTGTAATTGACAACGAAGTCATGCCGCTTGCCGGTGGTGATCATGTCATCGTCGCGGTCAGGGCGAATTTTGACGGCCCTGCACAGTTTACGTGCGGCGACGGCAGCGATGGCGGCAAACTGGTTGGACTGGGTTTCCTTGCCGCCGAAGCCTCCGCCCATGCGGCGCACCTGCACGGTGACGGCGGCTGACGGAACACCAAGAACGTGTGCCACCATATGCTGCACTTCGGAGGGGTGCTGGGTAGAGGACCAGACGGTCATGTCGTCGTCCTCGCCGGGTAGGGCGATGGCGATATGACCTTCCAGATACATGTGGTCTTGGCCGCCTATCTCATAGCGGCCTGATAAGGTGTTGGTTGCGTTCGCCAGCGCCCCTTCGGCATCGCCGCGCCTTAAGGTCAGCGGTTTGGTGACCAGCGGATAGTTTGCGGCGCGCGCTTCATCCACCGAACGCGCAAAGTCTGTCTCATCATAGGTGATGCGAGCATTTTGGGCAGCGAGCCTGGCGCACTCTCGATCCTCAGCGATAACCGCGAAGATCGGTTGGCCGTGGAACTCAACCTTGCCGTCGGCAAGTACCGGTTCGTCATGCAGGTGTGTCGGTGAGATGTCGTTGGAGGCTGGCATGTCGCGCGCGGTTAGCACGGCGACCACGCCGGGATGCGCACGCACAGCGGAAAGATCCATCTGGGTGATCGAGCCGTTGGCACAGTCCGCAAGGCCGAGATAGGCGTGCAACGCGCCAGCGGGCAGCGGCACGTCATCGGCATAGAGCGCTGATCCTGTTACATGTTTATGGGCAGAGTCATGCCGTGTCGCGGTATGGACTCCGCCCTTAATGACGACTGGTGGATCGACGTGCTCGTTCATGCTGCCGCCTCGGCATCAGTCAACGGGCGCTCAAGCCGAACGGCATGCGGCGTGTTTTGGCTTTCCAAATAGAGGCGTTCCAGCAGGTTTTGCGCCGTCAGGATGCGGTAATCGGCTGTTCCGCGCCAATCTGCAAGAGGTTGATAATCCGATGGAAATTGAGTTTTGGCCGATGTTATGGTCTCCGCAGACCAGAGCTGGCCAGTGAGGGCCGCTTCGACTGCGCCTGCACGTTTGGGCGTTCCGGCCATTCCGCCAAAGGCGATGCGGGCGGATGTAACCGTCCGCTGACTCACCGTGAGCGAGAATGCGCCACAGAGGGCTGAGATGTCTTCATCCCGGCGCTTGGAAATCTTGTAGACGGCGTTGAGTGAATCGGGGGCTGGCTTGGGAATGGTGATTGCTTCCACAAATTCCTCCGGCCGCCGGTCTTGCTTGCCGTAGGTCAGGAAGAAATCCTCCAACGGCAGCGTGCGGCTGCCTGATCTGGCGCGCAGTTTCACCGTTGCGCCAAGAGCGATGAGGGCAGGGGGCGTGTCGCCGATTGGGGAGCCGTTGGCGATGTTGCCACCGATCGTTCCCATGTTGCGCACCTGCTCGCCGCCAATGCGCCACCAGAGCTCTTCCATGTGTGGGAAATGCTCCTGCAGGATGGGAACGAAGTCGGAATAGCTCACGCCGGCGCCGACTGTGACCTCGCTATCCGTCGTGCTGATGGTTTGGAGCGCGTTCAGATTGCCCAGGAAGATGGCCGGCGATATCGAGCGGTGATCCTTGTTGCCCCAAAGGCCGACATCGGTTGCGCCGGCAACCATCGTGGCACCACTCTGTTCAGCCAGGGTGATGGCAAGTTGTTCCGCCGTCGATGGAACAAAGAAGCGCTCGGGGCCGAATGGTCCGTCAGCCTTCATGTCCACCATAAGATCGTCCTGCCATGCGCGCAGTTGTCCGGCAATACGTTCGTGTTCGGCGACCAGGATGTCGTTGCCCGGCTGTCCATAGGTGCTGATCGCTTTGGCGGCTTTGATGATAGGTTCATAGCCCGTGCAGCGACACAGATTACCTTGCAGGGCTGTTTCAACGTCGCTTTCGCTGGGCGAGGGGTTTTCCATCCACAGCGCATAAAGGCTCATCACGATGCCTGGCGTGCAGAACCCGCATTGGGAACCATGATGATCCACCATGGCCTGTTGCACCGGGTGCAGCTTGCCGTCTTTGCCGGCCAGATGCTCGATTGTCACAACGTGGCAACCATCAAGCGATCCTAAAAAGCGGATGCAGGCATTAAGGCTTTGGTAACGCAAGCCCGTCGATGTCATCCGCCCGACCATCACGGTGCAAGCCCCGCAATCGCCTTCGTTGCACCCTTCCTTGGTGCCGGTCAGTCCACGCTCCAGCCGAAGAAAGTCGAGCAGGGTTGTCGTGGCGCGAACATCGCCGCGTTCGATCACCTGATCGTTGAGCATCAGCCTGATGGTGGACCGGGTCGTCATGGCGCCTCGTTTATTTGCCTAAGGTCTAGGCATATAAGGGGATAACAAGGTGACCGCGCAATCCTTGGGCATGGCGAAAGTTTGGGCGAGCCGTGCCTGTTACGTGCAATGTCTGAATAGTGTGGTGACCCCGGCTGGATTCGAACCAGCGGCCCTCAGATTAGGAATCTGATGCTCTATCCTGCTGAGCTACGGGGCCAGCATCGCCTTCTTCACACGACGGTATGACCAATCTTTCAAGAGGTTCAAGTCTTCAAGCGGTACCCGGTGCGGAAGATCCACCAAACTAGCGCCAGACACAGAGCGGTGAAAAGGCCGATCGCCGTCAGCGAAACGCCAATCGACACATCCGCCGTGCCGAAGAAGCTCCAGCGGAACGCGGAGATAAGGTAGACGACCGGATTGAACAGCGAGACGGTCTGCCAAAGGGGAGGCAACATGGTGATCGAGTAGAAGCTGCCGCCCAAAAACACCATCGGTGTGATGATGAGGAGCGGAACCATGTTCAACTGCTCAAAGTTTTCCGCCCAGATGCCGACGATGAAGCCGAAGAGCGAGAAAGCAAAGCATATGGCGACAAGAAGCACGAACATGGAGATCGGGTGCGCAATCTCCATCGGCACGAACAGATAGGACGTTGCCAGGATCACCAGACCGATGACGAGCGACTTCACCGCAGCGGCGCCGACATAGCCGGCGACAATTTCGATCACCCCGACAGGCGCTGAAAGCACCTCGTAAATCGAGCCGATGAACTTGGGGAAATGAATACCAAAGGCCGCGTTTGTGATGCCCTGGGTCATAACGGTGAGCATGATGAGACCGGGCACAATGAAGGCGCCGTAGCTGACCCCTTCTACTTCTTGGATGCGGCTGCCGATGGCAGCGCCGAAAACGACGAAGTACAGCGATGTCGACAGGACAGGCGATACGAGCGACTGAAGAAGGGTTCGGCTGGCGCGCGCCATCTCGAACCGGAAGATCGCCATGATGGCCGGAAAGGTGATCATTGCGCGACCTCCTGTTGTGGTGCGCTTGCGGTGCCATCCTTCTCCACCAGACTGACGAAGATGTCCTCCAGCGAGCTCTGGGAGGTATCGACGTCCCGCACGGTCAGTCCTGCTTCGTTGATATCGCGCAGTAGGCTCGCGATGCCGGTGCGTTCGGCGTTTGCGGCATTGGCGTAGATGAGGCTTTTGCCGTCATCTCCCAGTTGGATGGCTTCGGCGGCTAGCGAATCTGGATGCGCGGTCAGCGTCTGGTCGAGTTCCACGCGC
>JBHJIX010000151.1:0-16688 GCA_050043025.1 Cohaesibacteraceae bacterium | reverse complement strand
CTCGTCGAGAACAAACTCTTGGGAGGCCAGATTGCCATTTGCGTAGAACACATAGTTCGTCGCGGCAGCGATGGTTTCGGGCTGCATGACGTAGTTGAGGAACTGGTGGGCTTCGGCGACATTGGCGGCATCGGCCGGAATGGCCATCTGGTCGAACCACATCAGCGCGCCTTCGCGCGGGATAACATAGTCCACGTTCACACCATTGTCGGCTTCGGCGGCACGGTCACGGGCGATCAGCATGTCGCCCGACCAGCCGATGGCAACGCAGATATCGCCATTGGCAAGCGCGTTGATGTTCTCTGAGTTGTGGAAGCGCTGGACAGTGTCGCGCGAGGCCATCAACAGGTCTGCCGCCTGCTCAATTTCGCCCGGATCGGTGGAACGCGGATCAAGGCCCAAATAGTTGAGCGCGGCTGGAATCACCTCGGTCGGCGCGTCGAGCCAGTAGATGCCGCAATCCTGCAATTGCGCGGCGATCTCAGGATCAAACACCAAATCCCATGTCGCATAATCAAAGTCCGCGCCCAGACGCTCAGCGACCATGTCGACATTCACACCCAGACCCGTGGTGCCCCACATATAGATGATCGAATGGGTGAAGTCGGCGACATAGAATTCAAGGCGCTCCTGAACAGCCGGCCAGAGATTGGCCAGGTTGGGCAGGGCGTCTTTGTCGAGCGGCTGGAAGACACCAGCCTGGATCTGACGGGACAGGAAGTCAGCGGTCGGCACAACGATGTCATAGCCGCTGTTGCCAGCCAGAAGGCGGGTTTCAAGAACCTCGTTGGAATCGAACACGTCATAGGTGACGTCGATGCCAGTCTCGGCTTCGAAAGCCTCGATAATCGACTCGTCGATATAGTCCGACCAGTTCAAGATGCGTAGTTCCTGCGCGCTGGCGACCATGGTGGTCGATGCCAAAAGCGCGCCGGAAAGTGTGGTGATGAGTGCGTGTGTGCGGCGCATGGAAGCTGCGTCTCCCCTGTTGTCACGTGGGACTGGGGCGGTTGTGCTCACCGGCCTGCTGCTGTCCCTAGCGGGCACGCTATTGCGCTTTATCTGGCGCGACAAGAGAGAAGTCTGAGCGGCCATGGGCACCTTATGACCTAAAGATAGGCACGATGCTCCAGTTCGCTGATCTGACCAGCGAACGCCTGCCACTCGGTTCGCTTTATCGCTGTGTAGATCGCGACGAACTCTGGCGACAGTGCGTCAGCAACGAAGGCGCTTTGGGAAAAGTGGTCAATGGCGTCATCCATGCGTGCTGGCAGGCGCTCAACGTCCGGGTCGGTGTAGGCATTGCCGGTGGTGGTCTCCGGCGGCTCTGCGGCCTCGTCCATGCCCTTCATCATTGCAGCCAACACGAGGGCGGTCGCGATGTAGGGGTTGGCGTCCGCGCCAGCCAGACGATGTTCCAGCCGCCTTGCTTCGGGTTTGGCTTCGGGAAGACGGATGGCGACGGAGCGGTTGTTTTCGCCCCAGGTCAGCGAGGCGGGCGCATAGGAGCCGGGCTGCATACGGCGGAAGCCATTGTAGGATCCAATGAAACCAAGCTGGCTTTCCAGCATGGTGGTCAATGTGCCCTGAACAGCATGGTGCAGCTGTTCAGGCTGCCGCGCAAACACCGAGCCATCTCTATCCTGCAAGCTGACATGGATGTGCATACCGTTGCCGGGGAAACCAGCAAAGGGCTTGGCCATAAAGGTGATGGGCGTCCCTTGGGTCCGGGCGACCTCGCTGACAAGGCGCTTCAGCATCACAGCGTCGTCCGCAGCGCCGAGCGGATCGCGGTGATTGAGGTTCACCTCCATCTGACCGGGCGAGGCCTCCGAAACCATCGCGGACATGGGCAGGTTCTGAACCTCACAAGCCGCCTGAATGGCGTCGAGCAGCGGACGGTGCCGTTCCATGTCATGGAGGGCATACATATCCTGCTGGTCGGGACCGCGTGCGCCGGTACCAAAGGGCTGGGGCTCACCGGTGATCGCGTCATTGCCGAGCAGATAGAATTCCAGTTCCAGCGCAACCGTCGCCATCAATCCGCGTTCGGAGAGCTTGGCCACCTGACGGGCGAGCACCTGTCGCGGGTCACCCAGAAAGGGCCGGCCATCCTTATGGTTCATGGTCAGCATTGCTTGCTCCGTCGGCCGGTCTGCCCATGGCACAGGGACCAAGCGCCCTTCAACGGCCCGGCAGATGGCATCCAGATCGCCTGATTCAATGTGCAACCCGGTTTCTGGCACCTCGCGGCCAAACACATCACAGCCGAACAGCGAATAGGGGAAGGCGACACCGTCTCGAGCCACCTTGTCTGCCGCCTCGCCGGGCAACCATTTGCCGCGCAGGATACCGCCCGGGTCGGTCAGAAAGACTTGCAAGGTTTGCGGCTGGGTAGTTGCGTTCAGCATGGCAGGCATGGATTGGAGAATGGACAGAGCCAACAGGTGTGCGCGGTTTCAGCCCGCCTGTCGAGCCTTGGTGTTTGGCGCTCCTTGAGAGACCAGGCAAACCGGTCTATGCCGGTGAGACACCAACCGGATAGACCCCATGGTTGAACGCCAGCACCAAAGCGGCACACCGCCGAACCCGATACTTTCTGCCGAAGATGCTCCCATTTCGACAGAACGTGGGGTCACCAATGCGGCCGAGGCCCTTGCCTGGCTTTCAGAGCGCGGCATCGAAGACATCGAGTGCATCGTGCCTGATCAGGCCGGTGTGGCGCGCGGCAAGATGATGCCGGTGGCCAAGTTCTTCTCTGCCGGGGCGATCACCATGCCATCGGCGATCTTCCGTCAGACGATTGCCGGCGATTATCCCGAAGAGAACCAGTATTTCCGGTACGATCCGCGCGACGGCGACCTCATTTTCAAAGCCGACTACTCCACGTTGAGCGTCGTGCCATGGGAGACCGATCCCACGGCACAGCTGCTGCACGACGCGTATGAGCGTACTGGCGAACCCTTTGATTCCGCCCCCCGGCAAGTGCTTCAGCGGGTGGTGGACCGCTTCACCTCCAAGGGCTGGAAGCCGGTGGTGGCGCCGGAAATCGAATTTTATCTCGTCAAGCCGAACATCGATCCGGACTATCCGCTGGAGCCGCCGATTGGACGTTCCGGACGCCCTGAGTCCGGTCGCAAGAGCTACTCCATGTCGGCGCTCAATGAGTTCGATGACGTCATCGACGACATCTACGATTTCTCAGAAAAGCAGGGTCTGGAGATCGACACCCTCATCCATGAAGAGGGCAAAGCGCAGATGGAAATCAATCTGCGCCATGGCGATCCGGTGGCGCTGGCAGACCAGGTGTTCCTGTTCAAGCGCACGCTCCGCGAGGCGGCGCTGCGTCATGATATGTATGCCACGTTTATGGCCAAGCCGATGTCGAGCGAGCCTGGCTCAGCGATGCATATTCATCAATCTGTCGTGGACACCGAATCGGGAAAAACGGTCTTCTCCGATGAGGCTGGTGAGCCAACGGATTTGTTCAATGGCTTCATTGCCGGCCAGCAGCGCTACCTGCCGCATGTAATGGCCATCCTCGGGCCCTATGTGAACTCCTACCGCCGGCTGGCACGCGGAGCACTTGGCTCTCCACCGATCAATTTGCATTGGGGCTATGACAATCGCACGGTCGGCCTTCGGGTGCCAAACTCCTCACCAGCGGCCCGCCGCCTGGAAAACAGGGTGCCAGGTTCCGACTGCAACCCTTACCTTTCGATCGCTGCATCTTTGATCTGCGGCTACCTGGGCATGTCCAAAGGGCTGGAGCCGGACGACCCCATAGAGGATTGGGGGCATGATCTTCCCTTCGGCCTACCGCGCTCTTTAAACGAAGCGCTGGAACGGCTGACCGAAGATGAAGAGTTGGTCGATCTGTTGGGTCGCACCTTTGTCTACACCTACAAAGCGATCAAAGAGGGCGAGTATGAAACCTTCATGCGCGTGATCAGCCCTTGGGAACGCGAACATCTGCTTTTGAGCGTGTGATGAACGAACTCTCGAACACCTATCCCACCGATGCTTTGCAGGCGCTGGACGCCAAGCATCACATGCACCCCTTTACCGATCATGGCGCGCTGCGCCAGGAAGGTTCGCGGATTATCGTAAAAGGCGAAGGGGTCTGGCTGACCGATTCCAATGGCACGCGGATCATGGATGGCATGGCCGGCCTCTGGAACGTGCAGATCGGGCACGGTCGGGAAGAAATCGTCGATGCGGTCGCCGATCAGATGCGGCAGCTTTCCTACTATAACACCTTCTTCAAGACGACGCATCCGCCGGTCATCGCCCTGTCGGAGAAGATCGCCTCGCTGGCGCCGGAGCCCTACAACCAGGTCTTCTATGTGTCCTCCGGGTCGGAGGCGAACGACACCATCCTGCGCATGGTGCGGACCTATTGGGACCTCAAAGGCAAGCCTGAAAAGAAAACCATCATCACACGCTGGAATGCCTATCACGGTTCCACGGTCGCTGGTGCCAGCCTTGGCGGCATGAAGGCGATGCACGCGCAGGGCGATCTGCCGATTCCCGGCATCCATCACATCGCCCAGCCCTATTGGTTCGGCGATGGCGGCGAGCTCTCGCCTGAAGAATTTGGCGTGCAGGCAGCGCGTGCGCTGGAACAGGCCATTGACGAAATCGGCGAAGACAAGATTGCGGCCTTTATGGCCGAACCGATCCAGGGTGCTGGCGGCGTGATCATCCCGCCGGACACCTACTGGCCGCAGATCAAACGCATTCTGTCCGACCGAGACATTCTGCTGATCGCCGATGAGGTGATTTCGGGTTTCGGACGGCTGGGTGAATGGTTCGGGTCAACTGTTTATGACATCGAACCGGACCTGATCGCTGTCGCCAAAGGCATTACATCGGGCTACCTGCCAATGGGCGGCGTTCTGGTGCATGACCGGATTGCCCAGACCTTTGAGCTTGAGGGTGGCGAGTTCTTTCACGGCACCACCTATGCCGGGCATCCAGCCTGCGCAGCGGCGGCGCTTGCGAACCTTGAAATCATGGAACGCGAAGGCGTCGTCGAGCATGTCCATGACGTGGCTGCGCCGAAGTTCGCCGAGATTTTTGCAAAGCTTGGAGAACATCCGCTGGTCGGGCAAGCTCGCACCAAGGGTCTGCTGGGGGCGCTCGAACTTGTGCCCGACAAGCCCTCGCGCGAACGCTTCCCCGATGAGGGTGATGTCGGCACCATCTGCCGCGACATCTCGTTTGAAAAAGGCCTCGTCATGCGGGCCGTACGCGATTCTATGATCCTGTCGCCGCCATTGGTCATCACCAATGACGAGTTGGACTGGATGGCCGACACGGTGAGGGCGGTTTTGGATGAAACAGGCGCTGAGCTGAAGCGTCGCGGGCTTTGGTAGACCACACCACAAGTTGGTATGCGGCGACACTGCCAGCGCATCTTGATCGCCTGCGTCCGCCGCTAGCTGGCGACACATCTTGCGACATCTGCGTTGTTGGCGCTGGGTTTGCCGGTGTGTCGGCTGCCTATCACCTGGCAAAAGCTGGAAAAAAAGTCGTGCTGCTGGACGCGCAGCGGGTCGGCTGGGGCGCGTCGGGGCGCAATGGTGGGCAGCTTCACCCCGGTTTCCGGCAGGAGCTTTCCTGGTTTGCATCCAGGATGGGCGATGAGGTCGCGCATCAGGTCCTGCAGGCGGGCAAGGATGCGCTCGCCCATCTGGACGGCCTGATTGGCGAGCATGCGATCCCCTGTGATCGGACATCGGGGCTGATTACCGCCTGCCGCACTGAGGCTGATTGGCAGGAGGAAAAGGAAGCGAGCGAGGCGGCGCACAGCGATTTCGGCGTACCGCCGCTTGAGGTGCTCGACCGCAAGCAAACCGAGGAAGCGCTTGGAACAGGCGGGCATGTCGGTTCGGTGCGAGACGTCGAAGGCGGACATCTGCACCCGCTGGCGTTCGTCACGGCTTTGGCGCAGGTTGCCGAAGCCACTGGGGCGGTCATCCACGACCAGACCCCCGTTACCGCTCTTCATCCCGGTGACGACCATGTTGGAATTGAAACGCCTTCAGGCACCATCCGGGCCGGCGAGGTCGTGCTCACCGGCAATGGCTATATGCGGGGGCTTAGCGCAAAGGCCGATGCGCGGGTGCTGCCGATAACCAACTTTGTTGTCGCGACAGAACCGATTGGCGCCGGACAACCAGGCGGCATCCTTCCCGGCAACGATGCCGTCGCCGATACCCGCTTTGTGGTGCGCTACTGGCGAGCAACGCCGGATGGGCGGCTTCTTTTCGGGGGCGGAGAGAAATTCTCCACGGCGTTCCCCAACGACATAGAAGGTTTTGTGCACCCCTATCTGACTGAGATGTACCCAGCGCTCAAAGATGTGCGGATTGATCACGCTTGGGGCGGAACGCTGGCGATCACGCCCTACCGCCTTCCGCTCATCCGAAAAGTGGCGCCACGGGTCACCGCAGCTGCCGGATTTTCCGGCCAGGGCGTCATAAACGCGCCCTTCGCCGGCAAGATCGTCGCCGATGCGCTCACCCATGATGCATCACTTCTGGATCTCTTTTCACAGTTTCCCTGCCCGCCTTTTCCTGGCGGAACGGCCTTTCGCGCACCGATCCTGTTCCTCGCCATGAGCTGGGCCACCCTACGCGATAGGATCGGATAGTTTCCTTTTTTGCGGGAAACCCTCTGCTTTGCGCGAAAATCGCAACTGGTTGTTAAAGGAGCTTCGCCTAGCGTAAGCGGCCATTTTTTTCGGCGGCTAGCGGGGGAGTTCTGTCATTCGCCACCCAATGACACATTTCTTGGTGCTGCGGGGCTGAGAGAGGCTATGCTGAACTCTTTACATCCTTTGGCCAAACAACAGTTGGACGAAGCGACCGGCTCGACGGGCGACATTGACGTCGAACGGCTGCTGGCCGCTGTGAGCGCCTGCTATGAAGCCTCCAGCGCCTTGGCCGAAGATGTTCTGGATGCAGCCTTGAGCGAAGATCAGTCATCTGTCACGGCCATGGCATCCGCCACTGCCGGGGGTGGCTTCGCGTGGGATGCTATCCCCAACACGCTTTTTGACATTTTGGGTGATGGCGTTCTGCTGGTCGACGGCAACAACACCGTCCGACTGATCAATCACGTTGCCTTCCGCCTTTTGGGCGAGATTGCCTGTTGCCCGCGCGCTTCGATCGTCGGTCAACAAGCTGACGAGCTACTCGGCCGGCTTTACCCCAGACACGCCTCGCCGGACGTTGTCGACTACCAGACCTTTGCCACCAATCCATCGTCGCGCCGCGATGGCGTAAGCCTGGTCTGTGACCTTGTCGATGGCACACCTGTTCAGGTCAGTTTCCGGCTCTTCGCAGATGGACAGGCGGGAACGGCGTCAAGTTGCGCCATCCTTCTGCGTCCGCGCGAATCCACCAGCGAGCAAGAACGCCAACTGCGCGTGGTGGAGGAAGAGTATCGCAACCTGTTCGACAATGCCCTGATCGGCATCTATCGCTCGACCATCGATGGCCGCCAGCTGCGCGCCAATCCGGCCCTTGTTCATCTGAACGGGTATGATTCAGAAGATGAGCTGCTGCGTGCCGTCAATGACATCGCCGATGAGTGGTACGTCAATCCCAGCCGGCGAGAAGACTTCATTGAAGAGATGAACCTTCACGGGCGAGTCACGGACTTCGTCTCGGAGGTCTATCGCCACAAAAGCCGAGAGCGCATCTGGGTGTCTGAAAATGCCTGGTTGGTGCGCGACGATGAAGGCAACCCGCTCTTTTTCGAGGGCACCGTGGTGGATGCAACGGTGCGGATCGAAGCGGAAGCGGAGATCAACCATCTGGCGCATCATGACCACCTGACCGGCCTTCCGAACCGGCTGATGCTCTTGAAGCGTTTGCGCGAGGCGCTTCTGCAGCCACAAACGGCGTCAAGCGTTGCGGTACACTGCCTCGATCTTGACCACTTCAAAGACGTCAACGACACGCTGGGCCACCAGGCCGGCGATCAACTCCTCATCGAAGTTGGTAAGCGCCTGCGTGCATCCATCAAATCAACGGATGTCTTGGCGCGGCTGGGCGGTGATGAATTCACGATCTTGCAGTTTGGCGTGCGCTCTCCGGCCGACATGGAGGCATTGGCTGGACGCATTGTGCGCACGCTCAACAAGCCTTTCTGGATCGATGAAAACCAGGTCAATGTCGGCGTGAGCGTCGGTGTTGCGCCCTATGCCCGGCAGGAACCGGCTGCCTTTTTGCGCGATGCGGACATTGCGCTTTATGAGGCCAAGAAGAACGGACGACAAACCTTCGTCGTCTACAGCAGTGACATGGGCGAAGCCCTCCAGGAACGTCGCGCGCTGGAGGAGGATCTGCGCCAGGCGATCGAAGAGGGCGGATTTGACCTGTTTCTTCAGCCGATCATCAATTCAGAGACCGAAGAAGCGGTTGTTTATGAGGCGTTGCTGCGTTGGCATCATCCCACGCGCGGCCTTGTCTCCCCATCGCGCTTTGTGCCGCTTGCTGAAGAAGCAAGCATGATGATTGCACTCGGAGATTGGGTGCTCAACGAAACTATGGCGGCGGCGGCTTATCTGCCCGAAGGCCGGCGGATTGCCATGAACTTGTCACCCTTGCAGCTGCGCGACCCGGGATTCGTAGATCGGGTGGGCAAGGCCATGGAACGCTTTGACGTGACGCCAGATCAGATTGAGCTGGAGATCACCGAAACTGTCATCATGTCGGACGATGAGTTGACCGTTGGCGCTCTTGGTCGACTGCGTGAAATGGGGCTGCGGCTTGCGCTTGACGATTTTGGCACCGGCCATGCGTCGCTTAGCTATTTGCAACGCTTCCGGTTCGACAAGATCAAAATCGACCAATCCTTCGTGCGACGGATGGTGGATGATCCCATCAGCGCGGCCGTGGTGCGCGCGGTCACCTCGCTGGGCGCCGACCTTGGTGCCGTTGTGGTGGCCGAAGGTGTTGAAAGCACAGCACAATTTGAAGCCCTGAAGCGCGAGGGCTGTACCTTCTATCAGGGTTACCTCTTTGCCCAACCACAGCCCTGGTCTCAGGTGCTGGTCGGCGATGCGGATTTGAAGCTGTCGATTGGCTAGCTGCCGCCAGTCATCGCCGCTGACGGCGACCCCTTACCTCGGTAATGACATTTAAGAGGAACGCTGTGCTGAGGCCGAAGTTCAAAAGGCCTGACACCGCCGACATGGCCGCAAACACCCGGAACTCTTCGCCCAGAATAATGTCGCCATAACCAAGCGTCGTGTAGCTGGCGATGGCGAAGTAGATCGCTTCGGCGAACGACGTCAGTGCCCCGGCCCACACCAACGCGACGGCCCAGAGCCAAGCCTGGATCGTGTGTGCTGTCACAACCGCCAGGAACGCGAGAGCAAGGACGATCATCATCCACGAAAAACGGTCGCCGCGCGCATGGGAGCGTGTTCGCTCCTCCAACCCGAACAGGGCGCTGGCAACAATGACAATCTGAATTGCCGCACACAGGCCGACCAAAAGGCCGCCCCAGACAAGCTGGCTGAACAATCCGCCCATGCAAGCCCCTCCTGCTGGCCGATAGCGGCCATCCGAGAAGGTGGGTCACGGGCGGCCTAGCTGTAGGTCAGTTCACGCGCCTTACCACGGAACACAGTGTAGGAAAGCGCCGTATAGCCGATGATGGCCGGCAAGACGAACACTGTTCCAATCAGGATGATCAACAAGCTTTCTGGTGCGCTCGCCGCCTCATAGATGGTCAACTGATCTGGCACCACAAAGGGATAGAAAGAGTAGGCAAGACCCGCAAAGGCCAGAATGAACAGAGCGATGGCCCCAACAAAGGGCACAAAGCTCCAGCGGTCGCGGCTGTCTGGCAGATGGCGCAGCGCCAACCAAAGCACGGTGATGAGAACCGCCGCCATGATCGGCATGGGCGCGAGCAGCACGATTTCCGGGAAGGCAAACCATTTCTGGAAGATGCGCGGGCTGGCCAGCGGACTGGCAAGCGAAATCGCCGCCATGCCGCCGACAACGCCGACGAGACCGCGCTTTGCCCATCTCACCGCTTTGGCCTGCAAATCCCCTTCGGCTTTCATGATCAACCAGGCTGCGCCGATGAAGGCGTACCCAGCCGCAAGAAAGACAGCTGTTAGAAGGGCAAAGCCCAGGCTAATGGCATCACCGGCCAAGCCCAATATATACAGGCCAAGCATGAAGCCTTGCGACAACGCCGTGAGAAGAGAACCCAGCCAGAAGACGGTATCCCAATGCGGTTTGAACCTGGGCGGCGCCTTGACGCGAAACTCGAAGGCGACCCCGCGCAGGATGAGGCCAATCAGCATGATCGCAACTGGCAGATAAAGCGCTGTGAGAATGGTGCCGTGGGCAGCCGGAAAGGCGACGAGCAACAGGCCGATGGCGAGCACCAGCCATGTTTCGTTAGCATCCCAGAACGGCCCGATAGACGCGATCATGCGATCTTTCTCGTCCGGTTGGGCAAACGGGAAGAGGATGCCAACGCCGAGATCGAACCCGTCCAACACCACATAGATTAGAATGGAGGCACCCATGAGCACCGCGAAGGTGATGGGCAGCCAGACGTTGGGGTCGCCGAAGAGGGTCAAAAGCGTGTCCATCAGCCTTACTCCGCTGGAATTGCCATGGGGGTGGCCGGTGCATGGTGTGGGGGTCGGGGCTCGCGCCCGGTTCGTGCAGCGCGGCTGGCCAGATAGAACAGGACGCCGATGTAGATCGCGAGCAGGGCCGCATAGGTCGCGAGATAAGCAATGAGGGTCGAGAGAACCATCGGTGCTGGCACATTGGCTACCGCCTCGGCGGTGGTCAGCACCCCATTTACCAACCAGGGTTGGCGGCCAATTTCGGTTGTGTACCACCCAGAAAGCGTCGCCAGCCAACCTGAGAACGTCATGGCCACAAACCCGCGTAGGACCCAGGGGTTGAGTGTCTGGCGCGGCTCCGTGGCATCTGCGTTTCGGCGGTGGCGCCAGAGAAGGAAGGCCGAGGCCCAAGACAGGGCGAGCATGGCCAGCCCGACGCCCACCATGATGCGGAACGACCAGAAAACCAGCGACACGGGTGGGTGCATCGGGGTGCCATCTTCGGCTACAAAATCATTGAGGCCGGGCACCACGCCATCAGCATGGTGTTTGAGGATCAGGCTCGCGCCATTGGGTACGCAGATTTCAACCCTGTTTTCGCGCGCCTCCTCGTCCGGCACGGCGAACAGGAGAAGCGGGACGTAGCCGCGCGTCTCCCAATTGCCTTCCATGGCCGCAACCTTCTGAGGCTGATATTCCAGCGTGTTGAGGCCATGCAAATCGCCGACGAATATCTGAACGGGGATCAACATCGCGGCCAACACACCGCCGGTCTTCAAGGCCGTTCGCACCGACTTGTCGCGGTCGCCCAAGAGCAGCCGGAACGCCGACAGGCCAGCAATGAGGAATGACACCGTCAACCCGCTGGCGATCAGCATATGGGTCAGCCGATAGGGCATGGACGGGTTGAAGATGATCGCAAACCAGTCGGTGGCATGGGCGACGCCGTCGCGCAGTTCAAACCCGACAGGCGTGTGCATCCAGGAGTTCAGGACCAAACTCCAGAACGCGCTCATCGTGGTGCCAAAGGCGACAAGGAACGTCGCCAAGGTGTGCAACCAACCCGGCACGCGGGAGAAGCCGAACAGCATGATGCCCAGGAACACCGCTTCCAGGAAGAAGGCGGTGAGCACCTCGTAGGCGAGCAGCGGCCCGGCAATGTTGCCGACGCGCTCCATAAAGCCCGGCCAGTTGGTGCCGAGCTGGAAGCTCATGGTGATGCCCGACACAACGCCGAGCGCGAAGGACAGGGCGAATACTTTCACCCAGAAGCGGTAGGCATCCATCCAGCGTTCCTCGCCGGTGGCGTTGAAGCGCAGCTTGAAGAGCAAAAGCACCCAACCCAGCGCGATGGTGATCGTTGGGAAAAGGATGTGAAAGGAAATGTTGGCGCCAAATTGAATGCGCGACAGAAGAAGCGTTTCCATAGTGACCAATGCTCGATCGAACAGGGCCCGACATGGGCCGTTGAGGCCTATGTGATCGCTCTTTGGATGCGTTCCAATGTGGACGTTTGCCGCTGCGTCCTTAGAACGCGCGACATTCTGGCTATCAGCGGATGGTCATCGCAGGCGGGAAAATGGCACCGCGCACGTTCGAGCGTCCTCCCAAACTCCCAAACGGCGCGGTGCCGGGACGGCTTTGGATGTTGCCTGGCACCGTCCCATCAGATTACCGGCCGGGGGCGGCCGGCAACCATTATTGCCCCTGTCCCAGCGAGTAGCCGCGCTCGCCGTCAAAGGTGTAGAGGTTCTCGGTCTTCACGACCTCGATGCCGGCGCCGCTAAGGGCCAGCATGAGTGCCGGGATCGCCTTGGCATCGGCAGCGCCATCGAACAGGAAGCGGCAGCGCCAATGGTCGGTGACCATGGTTTCTGGCAGGCCGTTGGGCCAGACTTTCACGCCGCGGTTGGAGATCATATCGAGCTGCGGAAGCCCTGCGTCCTTGACCTGCTTCAAGGCGACCGCAAGTTCGTCCGGGTTGGTGCCGCGCCAATGGACGAAAAGATCGGTTCCAACCAGGACCTTTTCATGGGTCCGGGAGCGGTCCGGCACAGGTCCGGCAGCGAGACGGGGTGTCGCCTGGTAGCGGGCGACCGGCAACGAAGAGGGTTCCTCGCCCAGTCGTGCAATGACCGCGTCGGCGAAGCTGTTGGTGCCGACCTTGTGCGCGCCGCTATCCGGTTGGAAGATGTCAGCGGTGTGCACCCCCTCTTCGATGGTCTTCGCCCACGCATTGTGAACGGCTGTGGCAATGTCCGGCTGGCCGACATGGACCAGCATCTGGACACCGGCGAGCAGAAGACCTGATGGGTTGGCAATATCCTCGCCGGCAATGTCAGGCGCTGAACCGTGAATGGCTTCAAACATTGCGCAGCTCGGCCCGATGTTGGCCGACGCGCCCAGACCAACGGACCCGGAAATCTCCGCGGCCACATCGGAGATGATGTCGCCATAGAGATTGCCGGTGACGATGACATCGAAGGTTTCGGGTTTCGCCGCCAAACGTGCCGTGCCGATATCGATGATCCAGTGATCGGTCTCAATCTCAGGATACTCGACCTTGATCTCATCAAAGACCTTATGAAACAGACCGTCGGTCAGCTTCATGATGTTGTCTTTGGAGAAGCAGGACACCTTTTTGCGGCCGTTCGCCCGGGCATACTCAAACGCGTAGCGGATAATCCGCTCGGTGCCCGGCCGGGAGACCAGCTTCAGGCACTGATAGACCTCGTCGGTCTGGCGATGCTCCACGCCGGCATAAAGATCTTCCTCGTTCTCACGAACAATGACCACATCCATGCGTGGATGTTTGGTCGCCACATAGGGCGCGAGCGCCGCGCAGGGCCGCACATTGGCATATAGGCCAAGGCTCTTGCGCACCGTGACATTGAGCGATTTGTAACCGCCGCCCTGCGGCGTGGTGATCGGCGCCTTGTAGAAAACACCGGTCGAGCGCAATGCCTGCCAAGCGTCTTTCTCGATGCCGGCGGTGACCCCGCGTGTGTACACCTGCTCGCCGATTTCGATGATCTGCGGGTCACGGCGCGCGCCGGCCGCTTCCAGGACTTTCAGGCTGGCGGCCATGATCTCCGGTCCAATGCCATCGCCATAGGCAACTGCGATGGGAACGGCAGTGTCCGATGCGGTCAGCGGATGGCTGGGCTCAGCGGTCTCGGTCGCCGTTTTGAAGGAATCGGGGGCGTGAAGGTTCATCGCATACCTCGCGGGCGGGCCGCTGGAAACCGGCCCTGAGGTCAGAAAGTGGGGGGAGACGACTTGGGGGTGTCTGCTGGTTTGGGGGTTCCAGCACCCTCTGTTTACGGAGCCGGCTTGCATCTGATAAATGAATTAATCGCTGGTCTTTTATGAGAAAATCTCATGCATGAAGTTTTGGACCCGGTTCTGGTCCGCAGCTTCCTTGCGGTAGCGCGCACGGGCAGCTTCACGCGCGCCGGCGACCAGCTGTTGCGCAGCCAGTCGGCCATTTCGCTCCATATCCGCAAACTGGAGGAGCAGCTTGGCTGTCAGCTCCTGCGTCGTAAAACCCGCCGTGTGGTTCTAACGCCGGCCGGCCAGCGCCTGGTGCCCTATGGTCAGAAGCTCATGGCACTGCACCTGGAAACGATGGATGCGTTTCGCGACGAGGAACTGGCCGGCATTGTGCGGCTTGGAACGCCAGAAGACATCGCGACGGCCTATCTGTCGCCTGCCTTGGCGCGTTTTTCACGCGAGCATCCGGGCGTCCAGCTGGATGTGACGTGCGACCTCACCTTGAACCTGCTTGACCTGTTTCGGCGCGGGCAGCTTGATATCGCGCTTCTCAAACGCGAGCCGGCGGCAACGATTGATGGCCAGGAAGTCTGGACCGAGCCACTGGTTTGGGTCGCCGCACAGGAGAGCGATTTCACCGCGCCTGTTACGCAGTTGGTGGTCAACCCCGAGCCATGCGTCTATCGACGCCGCGCCTTCGGCTCACTGCTTGGCGAAGGACGTGAAGCGCGGGCGGCCTATGTGTGCGCGGCGCTTGCCGGTACGCTGGCAGCCGTGCGCGCCGGTCTTGGTGTGACCGTTCTGCCCGCTCCGATGGCGCCCGACGATCTGGCGGTCGATGAGGGCGAAGCAATGCCAAGGCTTTTGCCGACCGAAATCGTCTTGCAAACAGCAGCTGAAGCAGGCGCCCCTGCCCGGCGCCTGGCGCAGCACTTGGCGCAGGTGCTTGAGGATGACGCGCACCAGAAACCGGACCTTGTCCGGCCACATCTGCCGGCGAAAGCCCCCTAAGCTGCTACTGAACCGCGAAAACCCTAGACAGCACTGGAATGCTTGGCGCGCTCGCCTTGAAGGTAACCGTCAAAGCGGGCGGCGACGATACGGGCCAGAAAGCGGGCATCAGCCGGGATGCTCACGCGTGAGCCCAAGATGGTGCAAAGTCCGTCCTCGACGAGATCGTCCAGGCCGATGATCTGCTGGTTGATCCAGCTTTGGCCCGGCGCAATGCCCGCGCGCCGTTCGGCGAGATCCACGCAGAAGTTGGTCAAGAGATCTTCGATGATCTCCCCACGGAGCCTGTCTTCATCAGTCATCTCAAAGCCACGCACGGCGGCCAGCTCACCATCCAAGACCCTGCGCGCCCAGCCCGGCGTGTCCGGCGCGTTCTGCACGTAGCCTTGGGGCAGTTTGCCGATGGCGGATGCGCCGAAGGCGATCATGGTTGGTGCGGTATCGGTGGTGTAGCCTTGGAAGTTGCGCCGAAGGGTGCCGGCCTGGACGGCTTTTGCCATCGGATCGTGCGCCTGGGCAAAATGATCGAAACCGACCGGAAGATAGCCCAGATGATGCAGCGCCTTGTGAGCGGCGCGCACCTGCTCCAGCCGTGCGCCAGCGCTTGGCAAGTCTTCTGTCTTGATCAGCTTCTGATTGGCCTTCATCCACGGCACGTGGGCGTAGCCGAACAGAGCGATGCGATCAGCGCCGAGCGCAGCGCAGGCTGTAACTGACCGCACCACATCCTCAAGCGACTGCTGCGGCAGGCCGTACATGACGTCCATGTTGACCGCGTTGTGGCCGGCATCGCGCAGCGCCGCGACAGCCTTGTCCACCACCTCCAGCGGTTGAACGCGGCCAATGGCCTGTTGCACCCGGGCGTTGAGATCCTGAACGCCGAGGCTAACGCGGTTCACGCCCTGCTCCTTAAGAGCGCGGGCGAGCGGTGCATCGACATGGCGCGGATCAAGCTCCATGGCGTGCTCTTCGATACCGTCCATATCGAAATGTCGATCGAAGGCCGCCAAGACCTGATCAAATAGCGGGCGCGGCAGAAGGCTGGGCGTCCCGCCGCCCCAATGCAAATGCGTGACGGTCGGCCGGGATTTGAGCTGCCGGGCGACCAGTTCGATCTCCTGCAGAAGCGTGTTGCCGTAGGCGACAATCGGTTCATCGCGCTTCGTCGCTTTGGTCATGCACCCGCAATAGGCGCAGATCGAGCGGCAGAAAGGCACATGCACATAGAGCGAGGTGGAACCCTTTTCGGGTAGCTCGCTCAGCCAGGTCTCATAGCGATCGGGCCCAATGGACGATGAAAAGTGCGGCGCCGTCGGATAAGACGTGTAGCGGGGAACGTTGGTGCTGACATACCGGCTAAGGTTTCGGATGGCCATTTCAGGCACCTTTGTCGGGCGCGCGCCGGAGCACCGATGTGCCAGCGTCGCTTTTGAGGACGCTTCTTCCGACCACACCATTTCGTGTTTGCTCTGTTTGACAGCTTTCTCAGCGATTGGTCTTGATGGGGATCAAGGGTGAACAACTGAGGTGTTGGTGGAAGCGATGTTCGTGCCTTAAGACGGTGCCATGATGTCCTTCATACGCGGGTCTCGGCGTCATGACCGATCTTAAAGCCCCGCTCCCCATGCCCACTCAACAGGCTCGTTATGGCCGGCTTTGATCGTCTGGTCTTGCGCAGCCTGGCTATTGGTTTTGCAGGTGGCGGCGCGCTAACGCTTGCCGGATTGCCCGGCGGTTGGGTGGCCGGATCGATGTTGGCCGTGGCGGTGGCGGCGCTTTCGGGCGTCAAGGT
>JBHJIX010000150.1:0-11176 GCA_050043025.1 Cohaesibacteraceae bacterium | reverse complement strand
CCATCGCCGTGACCTTGCAGAGCCTCGCGGAGTGGGAGGACCTCGGGGTCGACGTGGTGTCGGTGCTTTTGATGGATATCGACTTTGACGGCTATCTCGATGTCGGCGTTCTGGACGGCGTCGGCTATGGCGGGGTCAATCTGTTCTGGCGGTTCCACCGCGCGGACCCCGAATGGGCGTTTGTTCCTATCAGCGGCTCGGTGTCCAATCCCGAGCGCGATGACATTATGGGAACGATCATATCCAGTTCACGGTCTGGGCCGTTCTGGAGCCGTGATGTGCACCGGGTTGAAAATGACCGTTTCCGGCTTGTGCTCTCGCGAGAGGCCCGCGGGGAGTATGACGTGGTGAGCTTTCCTCAACCCGGCAAAGGGAGCGAGCCGGCCCGCGGCATTATCCCGACCATTGCTCCTGACCCATGGGACGCCGAAGCGCTGGAAGACCCGGCCTTCCACCAAATCGCGATTTCAACGAACCCAGGTCGCGCCTATTTCTACGACGAGCCTAATGGGGACACCCGTCGCAGTGCCTATCTGGTGGAGGGCGATGTTGGCCGGGTGACGGATGTGGATGCGTGGGGCGAGTGGTTCCACGTGGTGTTCACCCACCCGGAAACGCAGATCACGACCACCGGCTGGATGCGCGGCGAAGATCTGGTGCTGCCTCAGGGCTGACGCTTAGGCGGCAACCACTCTCTGCAGTTCGGCAAGCAGCGCGTCACCCATCTCCGAAGTCGAGACCGGGTTGGTGCCGGCAGCCGCGATGTCGCCGGTGCGGGTGCCTTGGTCGAGCACGTTCGCAATCGCCGTTTCGACCTGCGTTGCCAGATCACCCATGCCGAGCGAGTAGCGCAGCATCATCGCGAAGCTTGCGACCATGGCGATGGGGTTTGCTTTGCCTTGGCCGGCAATGTCTGGCGCTGAGCCATGCACGGGCTCGTACATCGCCTTGCGTTTGCCGGAAGTTTTGTCTTCCGCGCCGAGTGACGCAGATGGCAGCATGCCAAGCGAACCGGTAAGCATGGCTGCAACGTCCGACAGCATGTCGCCAAAGAGGTTGTCGGTGACGATGACGTCAAACTGTTTCGGCGCGCGCACCAGCTGCATGCCGCCGGCATCGGCCAGCATGTGGGAGAGTTCCACATCGCCATAGCCATCGGCATGGGTGGCGGTGACGACCTTGTTCCACAAAACGCCGGAGCGCATGACGTTGCGCTTCTCCATGGAACAGACTTTGCCGGAGCGGGTGCGCGCCAAATCGAACGCGACGCGGGCAATGCGGTCGATTTCGTGGGTGGTGTAAACTTGCGTATCGACGCCGCGCTCTTCGCCGTTTTCCAACGTCACGACCTCTTTCGGCTCACCGAAATAGACACCGCCGGTCAGCTCGCGCACGATCAGAATGTCCAGCCCCTCGACCAGTTCCGGCTTCAGCGACGAGGCGGAAGCAAGGGCGGGGTAGCAGATGGCAGGGCGAAGGTTGGCGAAGAGCGACAGGTCCTTGCGCAGGCGCAACAGTCCCGCTTCGGGACGCGCCGCATACGGGACGTCGTCCCACTTCGGTCCGCCGACGGCCCCAAACAGGACCGCATCGGCCTGCATCGCCGTGTCCATCGCAGCGTCGGTGATGGCGACCTTATGCGCATCATAGGCCGCGCCGCCGACGAGGTCGGTTTCGGTCTCAATGGCGGTCAGGCCCTGCCCGTTCGTCCAGGCGATGATCTTGTCGACTTCGGCCATGGCCTCCGGGCCGATACCATCGCCGGGAAGAACAAGGACATTGGAACGAGCGGGAGCCATGGGACGGGCCTCTTTCAGCTGTCTGGAAAATCTGGCCCGTCCCTAGCGGTACGGTTCGGCGGGCGCAAGGGCGCGTCCACCGGTCGCGGTACCCTACTCAAAACGTAGGCTTGTGATGCGCGCTTCCCAGAAGGGGAAGATCTCGCCACCCGCCGCCCGCGCGATGGTGAAGGAATGGGGCAGACGCATGCCCTGCACCATTTGATAGTCACCGCGCGCCACATGCTCGCCAGAGCCGTGATAAGGCGTTGTCAGGTCTCCATCCTGTTCTGCATCGAAGCGGGTCAGTGCGCCGCGCTCATCGAAGGTCGCCACGAGTGAAGCCTCCTCGCCGAAGGCAGAGACGATGGCGCGGGCGCGGTTTTCATCGACCGGTTCCCAGCGCACAGGCCCGCCGGGCAATAGCGCCATGGGGTAGACCGGGCTTTCCAACAGCCAGCGGCGCAGCGAGGTGCGGTTGAGAGCCGGCGTGGAGACCTCGTCGACCACGGTCAGCGAGGAAAGGACTCGCGCCTTCATCTCCATCTCGCCATCGGTGTAGCTGTCGTATGCGATGGCCCAGAGCGGCCAGACGATGGTGGTGTCGGCCGAGAAGACCAGGTTCGGCTCAGCCAGATCGATGACCTGTCGCCCCGTGGTGGCTGCGAAACCTTCCGTAAGCGGTCGGCGGAACATGCCTTCCATTTCCATCTCCACGTAGGACAAACCGTCCGGCACGCCCTCGGGGAAGACGAAACGGAAGTATCGCTGAACCGGTTCCGGCAGACCGGCGGTGCGTGTCGCCAGCTCGGCCGGCGACAGGCCGGGTGTAGCTGCTGTGCCCTCGATCATCGCATTTTCCAAGCTGGTGATATGGGCCCGCGTCGAGACCACATTGAACGTCAGCGTTCCGGCGATCCCGACAATTAAAAGGCCTGTCAGGGCCATTGCTATGCGCGGACCGCGGCGTTGGAACCAACGCTGCTGTGTGCTGTTGGCGGGCTCTGAAATCCCATTCTGATCTTGGTTTTGGGCGGACATCGCCAAGGTGTCGGTAGTTAGGCTCGTCATGTGAGGTTTCCTTCGATCAAGAGGCGTAAAGAGTTTTACGCTTTGACATCGATGTAAACATCTTTACGGTCAACTTCAATAGAGCTGCGGCTCCGGATCAATGCGGATGGGAACGGCCATGGGCGAAAAGGTACCAACCAGCCGACAGGACGCGCGGCGAGAGGTGATTGAAGAGGCGGCCTATCGCGTGCTGATGCGTGATGGCTACAAGGCGGCGTCTATCCTCGCCATTGCCAAGGAGGCCAAGGCCTCCAACGAGACGCTCTATCGTTGGTACGGTAACAAGCAGGGCCTCTTCAAAGCGCTGGTGGAGGGCAATGCGTCCACGGCAAGGGCGTTGCTGCAGGAAGCGCTTCAATCCCACAGCGATCCGCTTCAGGCACTGGAAAAACTGGGTCCGGTTCTGCTTGCCCTGGTGACCAGCGAGCGCGCGATTGCCATCAACCGCGCGGCTGCCGGTGATTTCTACGACACCAAGACGCTGGGCGAAGCACTCTCCCAAGGTGGTCGCGGGGCCGTGGTCCCTTTGATTGCCAAACTGTTGGAAGAGGCCTCCAAAGGCGATCAGCTTTCCGTCAGCGATCCAGGCGAAGCAGCGGATAGCTATATCGATCTTCTGATCGGCGATTGGCAGATACGCCGCGTGACAGGCGCCATGGAGGTGCCGAGCGGGGCCGACATCGAGAACAGGGCCGCACAAGCGCTGCGCCGTTTCCTGGCCTTGTGTGGCGCCAGCGCCACTTGATCTCCTGCCGATGCAAGATTAGCTGATCACCGCGCCAGAACCTCTGGCCGTCCTTCGGAGTTTTTATGTCAGAGCTTGTGCTCAACCGCTGAGTTCCCGGCTTTTCCAGGGAACGTGAGACAACAGACCCGCCCGATGCTGTGACGCATCGTCGGCGTGCGCCGTTGTATGACCAGCGTTCAAGCTCCGATATCTTCCATGAACATCTCAAAATACGAACAGCGCGTGTTGCACGTGCTGGCGCAAGGTGGCGCGATTCATTTCAAGCGCGCGCCGGGCGGCAAAGTCCATGACGTCACATGCTTCACCCGTGATGGCCATGTGCTTTCCGATTGCACACTTCACGTCTTTGAACGGCTGAAGAAGCGCAAGCTCATCCGCTCACAAGGCGGCAGGCCCTACCGCATCACGCATCTGGGCCGCGTTTCCGTGCGGCCTCAATTGGACAACCGGTAGACAGAAACGTCATGGCCGCCTCAAGCCCGGCCATGACGCCTTTTCGCTCGTTGGCTTACAACAGAAGACAGCCGTCTACCGACGTGCACGGTGCGGCCTAGCGTGTTTGACCTACTCTTCGTTATCAAGCATTGCCGCTAGTCCGCTTCATCGCTTGGGCGGGCATTGCGCCCGATGATCCACAAGATGCCTGACAAAACTGCTGATACCGGCAGCGCGATCATCAGCAAAATACCCGCGAGCAATCCATGATTTTCTAACGGATCAAAGACGGATCCCACGGCTAGGTAGCCTGCCCAAGATGCGACAAACACAGTGATATCAATATGAAAGATTTTCCGTGGTTGGCCCGTGCCAACGTAAAGTGCAAGCACTGGCATTAGCAAAAGACTGAGCCCACAGACGATAAGCAAAAGTCCAAGGAGGGCGTCGACCATAGACAAACCTGCTACTACGCAAGTGCAGCGCTGTTAGAAACCACTGCCGGGAAACCGATCAAAAGATCCTGGGTCGCGCAAAGCGCGTCCGGGATGACACCAATCTGCGGCCTAGGCCGCCTCCGCCTCATCGTCGCTCTCGGCGTACTTTGTCATCACGCCAATCTGCGCCATGGCGAAGACGAACGTGATGGGCATGACGCCCCAGACCTTGAAGGCGACCCAGAAGTCGGTCGTTTGCGTGCGCCAGACCACCTCGTTGAGGACGGCGAGGAACACGAAGAACAGGCCCCAGCGCTGGGTGAGGATGCGCCAGCCTTCCTCGGTGAGGTTGAAGGCATCGTCGAAAACGTAGGAAAGTAGCGAGACCTTGAAGCCCCAAAGGCCGACCAGAAGCACGGTGGCGAACATCATGTTCACGATGGTCGGCTTGAGCTTGATGAAGAGATCATCGTGCAGCCATAGGGTCAGTGCTCCGAAGACGAGCACAACCACACCGGATACCAGTGGCATGATGGGCAGCTTGCCGAGAATGATCCGCGACAGGATGAGCGAAATGCTGATCGCGACCATGAAGACGGCCGTTGCCAGGAAGATCGGCTCATTGAACCATTGCAGCGCCTCATAGCGCTCAATCAGGCTTTCACCGCGTGCATTGACGAAGAAGAAGATCACCAGAGGGCCGAGTTCGAGCGCCAGCTTCACCAACGGGTTGGTTTGGCTTTTGGACTCAGCTTTTGGCGTTGGCGCGCTGCCAGCTTGGGTGGTTTCGTCCGTCATGCGGGTTCCGTTTGTTGCGTGTCGTCGAGCCCGGCGATGGCGCGAGCAAAGTTCTTTGGGTCAAAGGCTTCCAGATCGTCGACAGCCTCGCCGACACCGATCAGGTGCACCGGTATCTGGTGCTTACTGGCGATGGCGACAAGAATACCGCCCTTCGCCGTGCCGTCGAGCTTGGTCATGACAAGTCCTGTGACGCCGGCTGTTTTGCCGAAGACTTCCACCTGCTGGAGGGCGGGCTGACCGGTCGTGGCGGCCAGCGGCAACAGCACGTCGTGTGGCGCTTCGGGATCGATCTTCTTGATAACCCGAACGATTTTTTCCAGCTCGGCCATCAGTTCATTCTTGTTTTGCAGACGGCCTGCGGTGTCGATGAGGAGGACGTCCGTGCCATCGGCTTTGGCTTGGGTCAGCGCATCAAAGGCGAGGCCAGCTGCATCTGATCCTTGTGGGCGGGTGATCACCGGCGCGCCGGTGCGCTCGCCCCAAACCTTGAGCTGGTCAATGGCAGCGGCGCGAAAGGTGTCTCCGGCAGCCAGCATCGGCTTCATGCCAAGGGCCGCGATCTTGGAAGCAAGCTTGCCAATGGTCGTGGTCTTGCCGGCGCCGTTGACACCGACCGTCAGGAGCACGTGCGGCTTGCGGGCCGGGGCCACCTTGAGCGGTTCGGCGACCGGCTCCAGCACCTTGGCGACTTCCTCAGCGAGTACGGTTTTGATCTCGTCTTCGGAGACTTCTTTGCCGAAGCGCTCATCTTCCAGCCGTGAGGTGATCGCCATGGCGGTGTCCACGCCAAGATCGGCCTGGATGAGAATGTCTTCCAGATCTTCCAGCGCTTCGCCATCGAGTTTGCGCTTGGTGACGAGGTCGACAACACCTTGGGTGAGCGAGGTTGAGGATCGCTTCAGCCCGTCGCGCAGGCGGCTGAACCAGCCCTTTTTCTCAGGCTCCGATGAAGGCGTTTCTGCACGCTTTTCTGGCGTGATGGGGATGAAGGATAGGTCGCTCATGCTGCGTTCCGCGCTTCTTCAGCGAAAACACCGGTAAGGCGGTGCCCCTCATGGCCGTTGATCGTGACAGGTATGATGCTGCCCACCTCCGGCCCATTGCCTAACGCCGGGATCGCCACCTCCGTGTAGGCGGGGATGCGCCCACGCGCGAGGCCATCGGCGACCCGTTCAATGAGAACAGGCTGGGTGGTGTCGGCTTGGCTTGCCAGATGACGAGCGAGAGCGTCACGGCCTTTTTCCCGCAAGCGGTCCGCGCGCGCCTTGATCGTCGGGCGATCCAGCTGGGGCATCCGCGCGGCGGGCGTTCCCTGGCGGGGAGAGAGCGGGAAAACATGCAGGAAGGTTAGGCCGCACTCATCCACCAGGTTCAGCGAGTTTTCAAACATGGTCTCTGTTTCGGTAGGGAAGCCTGCAATGATGTCGGCGCCAAAGATGAGGTCGGGCCGTGCGCTGCGCATACCTTGGCAAAAACGGATGGCATCATCGCGCAGGTGGCGACGTTTCATGCGCATCAAGATCGTGTCGTCACCGGCCTGTAACGACAGGTGCAAATGGGGCATCAGCCGTTGTTCCGAAGAGATGGCCTCCACAAGCGCCGGGTCGGCCTCAATGCTATCGATGGAGGAAAGGCGCAGCCGGTCGAGCGCCGGGACGTGCTTCAGGATTTGCTGCACAAGATCGCCGAGCTTCGGCGAGCCTGGAAGATCCGGGCCATAGCTGGTGAGATCGACGCCGGTCAGCACGACTTCCCTGTACCCCTGATCTGCTAGCTGCTTGATCTGATCGACGGCAAGGCCCATCGGGACCGAGCGGGCGTTTCCGCGGCCAAAGGGGATGATGCAGAAGGTGCAGCGGTGATCGCAGCCATTTTGCACTTCCACGAAGGCGCGTGTGCGCTCGGCATAACCGTTGACGAACGCCGGCGCTGTTTCCTTCACCCGCATGATGTCGGTGACGTGCAGCTTGTCGGCTGCTGCGAACGACAAGTCAGCCCAGGTTGCCGGTGCTGTCTTGGCCTCGTTGCCAAGCACCAGATCGACCTCGTCCATCGCCGCGAATGTCTCGGGCTCGATCTGAGCCGCGCAGCCGGTGACGACAACGCGGGCGGTAGGATTGTTGCGCTTTGCCTTACGTATTGTCTGCCGTGCCTGGCGTACGGCTTCGCCGGTCACGGCGCATGTGTTGACGATGATCGTGTTGCGATGGCCGGCGTTTTCAGCTGACTGGCGCATGGCTTCGGACTCAACCGTGTTCAACCGGCAGCCAAGGGTCAGAACGTCAACGCTCACGCGGCCAGACTCGCAAAAAGATCTTCGGTCAGCACGACGTCCCGTTCATGCTCAACCGGGCCCGTCATGAGAACGTGATCGTTCTCAGTCCATTCGATCTGCAGCGTTCCACCTGGTTGGTGGACGTCGACCTTGCGTCCGGTGCGCCGGAGGCGGGCGGCTGACACGGCGGCGGCGCAGGCGGCCGACCCGCAGGCGAGTGTAAGCCCTGCTCCTCGTTCCCAGGTGCGCATGACGACCGTTTCATTGTCGACTACCTGCACGATGGAGATGTTGGCGCGCTCGGGAAACAGCGGATGGTTTTCAAGCATGGGCCCGAGCTTATCGAGAGCAATCGTGGCCACATCGTCAACCCAGAAGACGGCGTGAGGATTGCCCATAGACATAACGGCCGGCGACGACAGGATCGGGTCGCCCGCTGGGCCCACATGCAGTTCGATGAAGCGCGTGTCCTGAAAAGGTTCTGAAAGCGGCACGTCCTGCCAACCAAACTTCGGCACGCCCATGTCGACTGTGTAGGTTAGCGGCTCGCCCGGCTTGGTAATCGACAAAAGGCCGGCGGCTGTTTGCACGAGCCGGTTTGCCTGTTCGCCGGTTGTTTCATCGAGGTGCCAGGCCACGCAGCGCGTGCCGTTGCCGCAGGCCTCGGCGAGAGAGCCATCGGTGTTGTAGATGCGGATGAGCGCCGACGTTCCTGGCGTGACCGGCGCATGTAACACCATCAGCTGATCGAACGTCGTTGCCGGCTGGCTGGCAATTGCGCGTGCCTCATCGCCCGAAACAACGTGCTCGCTGTCGGTCAGGTCCAGGACCGTGATCTTGTTCCCGGCGCCGTTCATTACGCGTGCCGTCCGGCCGATCAAAGTGTTCGCATGGTGGTCGATGGCGCTGTCGCTCCTTACGATCATCTCAAGACAGATACATTGTTTTCAGTGCGATTGTGCCAGCAATTACCGGGTTTGTTGCCGATTTTGGTCAGTCATTGTGCAGTGCATATCTTGCCATTTTGGCACATTCGTTTAACTTTACAGGGCGTGCGGCGGCATTTTTTTTGAAGACCCAGACCTGCCCAAGGCAGTTGGAACGCAAAAGATCGCCGGTTTCTGACATACGGCCTCTCGCACGCGAGGCTGTTGAATTATGCCACGGCAGGAGACGTTTCATGGCAACAGGTACGGTCAAGTGGTTTGATGCCACGAAAGGCTTCGGTTTTATCGTTCCGGACGAAGGCGGCAAGGACGCTTTTGTTCACATTTCAGCGGTTGAGCGCGCTGGCCTGCAGACACTCAAGGATAATCAGAAGATTTCCTATGAGTTGGAAGAAGGTCGCAATGGTCGCATGGCGGCCGCCCAACTGCAGGTTCTCGAAGATTAACCTTCTGCCGCAGTTTCTTGGGTTTAAACCCCTTGAGGCTGCGGCGCTCTGTCTAATTTCCAAGCGCTGCTGGAGGCCAACGGCCTAGAAGCAGGCGAATCGGGTAGTGTGCGTTCTCCGCTTTACGGATAGGCGTCACAATGCCGGAAAATCATCTCAACGCGCTGATTACCTTATCCGACAAGATCGATGTGCCGATCTTTGTCGTCTCAGTTTCGGCCGATGAGGAACTACGCTTCCGCAAGCTCAATCACTATCATGAACGCGTCACGGGCATGTCGAGCGCAGCCATTGCGGGCAAGCGTCCCGATGAGTGCTTGCCGCCGCGCCTGGCCGCCAATCTCTCGGCAAAGTTTCTAAGATGCGTGCGCTCACAAGAGCGCCTGACCTATGAAGAGGTCCTCCATCTGCCGAAGGGCGAGATCTGGTGGCAGACAACGCTGACTCCGGTCTTCCTGGACGGCCATGGCGTTATCGGTCTGTTGGGCACCGCCATCGATATCAGCGATCGCAAACTGCGCGACATCAAGCTCGCTCGAGAGATGGCCGAGCTGCGGGCGGAAAATGAGGAACTGAACACCTATACGTCGATGGTCGCGCATGATGTGCGCGGGCCCTTGCGCAAGATGAAGATGATCGCCGACCTCGTGTCCAACGAGGCGGAGCTCAACAGCGCAGGCGAACATGTGCTTACCGATCTGCACCAGGAACTGCTTGGCACCATCACCGATATCGCCGACAAAGCCCTTGGGCATGTCGACAGCATTTTGAGCTATTCGCGTGCCATAGCCCTAAAGGAGACGTCGGCGCTTGAAGCGGTCGATCTAGAGCTCCTGTTTGGCGATATTGCGAGCCTTGTTGACCAGCAGCGTGCCTTCCAGCTCGATTACCCGCATGAGGTGGTGATGGCGGAACGTGTCGTTCTCCAGATCGTGGTGCGCAATCTGGTGGAGAATGCCGTCAAGCACGGCAAGTCACGATGTCTTGTCAGCGTGGATAGTGATGCAGGGTCGGGCGATACAGCGGCGAACCAACTCGTTTTTCGCATCAGCGATGACGGGCCCGGCTTTGAAGACAGTGCGGAAGTTTTCGATGCTGAACGTGCTCGTTTTCGGGCGCGGCCCACGTCAGGTTTTGGCCTGGCGGCAGCACAGCGCATCGTTGAGGCACGTGGCGGAGCGATCTGGATGGAACCAGGCGTGCTGGGAGGTGCGACCGTCGCTTTTGCCATTTCCGGCCAGTTTGCGCCCGCTGTGGTGGAGCCGGTTTAAGCGACCTGTTCGCGCTGGTGCCGTCCCCTTAGGTCAGTGCGGCCGGCAGATGGCCGTTTCGTTGCCCAATGTTGCCAGCATCCCGGCGCGGATGGCGGAGAGAAGGTTGGCCTTGTCCAACACGATTTCATGGTCCTGCCGGAAATCCTGATCGAGCTCGCGCGCTGTTACATCCGCTGTGACAACCAGGGTGGGGCCATGGTAGCCGGTTGAACTTTTCAGCTTGCGGTAGGGCTCGTGGTAGCTGGTGTAGGGTGGCATGCGATTGTCGATAATCAGCGCGTCATAGCCTCCGCACTGCATGGCGCCCAGGGCCTCCTCCAAGGTCCGGCAGGGCGTGACATCGTAGGATCGTCGCGGGTCGGATTCCAGATAGGCGGCCATCAGGCGATGGTCGATGTCAGAATCATCCAGATACAAAATACGTATTGGCGAGGCCATGCGTCACCTGTTGGCGTTGGCGTGCATGGCAGCGATCATCTGCAATGAGGGGGAAAACGCGCAGACAACAGGTGGCATGACGCAGGTAGGCACGGTTTTGGGTCTACGCACTTGGCCAAAACCGTCGAGATATCAGCATTCACTACATTAGGTAGGTCGACCGTATGTGTTCGGCAAGTTCCTTAAATCCGTCCAATGTGGCCGGTTTGACATGGTAGGCCACCGCACCCTTCTCAAGGGCTGTTTGGCGATCGACATCGCGGGTGGAGCTTGAAAGCATGAGAACGGGTGGCCGCGGGTCTGTGGTCGCGCTACCACCGACCAAGGCGTCCAGAACATCAAAGCCAGTGGCACCTGGCATCTGCATATCAAGGAGTGTGATGTCTGGTTGATTGATGCGAATGGCGGCGGCGGCCGTTGTCGCGTCGGCAACTCCTATCAGAGCGACCGGGTCTGACAGAGACAGGTAGCTGCGCGCGATGATGTAGCGGTCAAGATCATCTTCATCGACTTTGATGACGCGAAA
>JBHJIX010000149.1:0-21838 GCA_050043025.1 Cohaesibacteraceae bacterium | reverse complement strand
GTACAGCCGAATGGCGACTATGAATGGCGCGGCGATGACGATCAGATTTCCGGTCGAGGCCAGCGGATTTTTGTCACGACGCAATCGCCGCCCGAGTTCACGCTGGACAACTACAACACCGTGTTAACCGGTGGGTATTCTGACGGCGGCATGACCCAGGCGTTTTTCAACACGCTGACGGTTACCATCCCTGCCACGATCATCCCGATCGTTATTGCCGCATTCGCGGCCTATGCGCTGGCCTGGATGGATTTCCCAGGGCGGGCTGTCCTCATTGCGCTGGTTGTCGCCCTATTGGTGGTGCCCTTGCAGCTCGCGCTCATACCGCTGCTTCGCCTGCATTTGGGTATCGGTATTGGCAAAGGCTATCTCGGCGTCTGGTTAGCGCATACCGGGTTCGGGCTACCGCTCGCGATCTACCTCTTACGAAACTATATGGTCGGCCTGCCCAAGGACATCATCGAGAATGCCAAGGTGGATGGCGCAACGGACTTTCAGATCTTCACCAAGATCATCCTGCCACTGTCTTTCCCGGCACTCGCCAGCTTTGCGATTTTCCAGTTCCTGTGGACCTGGAACGATCTGCTGGTGGCCAAGGTGTTCCTCATTGATGCAACCGGCGAAACCACAGTCATGACCAACCAGATCGTGGAGCTTCTTGGCACTCGTGGCGGCAATTGGGAGATTTTGGCGACAGCCGCCTTTGTGAGTATCGCAGTGCCACTGGTCGTGTTCTTCACGATGCAGAAATACCTGGTCCGCGGGCTGCTCGCCGGCTCGGTGAAGTAACGCTGAGCGATGCGCGGCTCCCCCACCCTCACAAGCGCTGACGCCGATTGGTGGAAGGGCGCGGTGATCTATCAGGTCTATCCGCGTTCCTTTCAGGACAGCGATGGCGATGGCGTTGGCGATCTTGCCGGGCTGGCAAGACGCTTGCCTTACATCGCCGACCTGGGTGTCGACGCTATTTGGCTGTCGCCGGTCTTTCTGTCGCCAATGAAGGACTTTGGGTATGACGTGGCCGATTACCAGGCCATCGACCCGCTGTTTGGCTCGCTGTCGGATTTCGACACCATGATGTCCAAGGCCCGCGAGCTTGGGCTGAAGGTCATCATTGATCTGGTGTTCTCGCATTCATCCGATCAGCATCCCTGGTTCCGTGAGAGCCAGCAAGACAGAACCAACCCCAAAGCCGACTGGTACGTCTGGGCAGATGCCAAGGCCGATGGTTCACCGCCCAACAATTGGCAGGCGGTGTTCGGCGGGGACGCCTGGCAGTGGCACGAGCCCCGTGGCCAATACTATCTGCATAACTTCCTCAAAGCTCAGCCAGACCTCAATCTACACAACACCGAAGTGCAAGATGCACTGCTGAGCGTGCTGCGGTTTTGGCTGGAGCGCGGCGTTCATGGAGTGCGCCTGGACGTCGTGAATTTCTACTTTCATGACCAGGCCCTGCGGGACAATCCGAAGCTTGCCGCAAATGGCGCCGTCTCCGCCCCAACTGAGGCGGTTAGCGCCTACGATTGGCAGGACCATATCTACGACAAGAACCGGCCCGAGACGGTAGGTTTTTTGCGCCGTATGCGGGACACTCTCAATGACTATCCCATGACCACGTCGATTGGAGAGATCAGCGACACGAAGTATGGGATGCCGCTTCGCGTCGACTACACAGCCGACGGCGACAAACTGCACATGTGCTACGAGTTCTCGCTGCTGTCCGAGCAGTATCCAGGCGCTCGGGGACTTCACAGTCTGATCGCCCAGTATGAGTCGACCATTGGTGATGGCTGGGCATGTTGGGCGCATTCCAATCACGACGTCTCGCGCATCGCCTCGCGATGGCAACTGGATGAAGCCGGGCAGAAGCTCCACGCGGCACTTCTGATGTCTTTGCGCGGAACGGCCTGCCTATATCAAGGAGAGGAGCTGGGGCTCACTGAAAGCAGCGTTGCCTTCGAAGACCTGCAGGATCCTTTCGGCAAGCATTTCTGGCCAGACTATAAGGGGCGCGATGGATGCCGCACGCCCATGGTGTGGAACAGCGATCAACCTCATGCTGAATTTGCCGACGCCAAGCCGTGGCTACCTATCGATCCGCATCACATGCCCAAAGCCGTGAGCGTGCAGGATGAAGACAAGACTTCCCTGCTATCGTTCTATCGCGCTTTCATCGGCTACCGTGCCGAGCGCCGGGCTTTGATCCAGGGAAGTCTTGATCTCTAGCCAGGTGATGATGCCGTTTTTGCCTTTGTTAGATCGCTGGACGGAGAGCAGGTACTCTGCGCTTTCAATTTATCGTCCGACGAGGCGCAGATTTCACTTCCACCGGGGCTTTGGACGGCGGATGACGCCAGCCCCTTTGATAGCCATTTGAGCGACGGCGTCGGTTTCCTGAAGCCCCATGACGCGCTTTACGCCAACAACAAGAATCCAAACTAAGGGAGAGGAACATGGCATCGCTGCACTTGCAGGACGTCGCAAAGTCCTACGGAAAGGTCGAAGTCCTCAAAGATATCGATCTCGACATCGAGACCGGTGAGCTGATCGTTTTCGTCGGACCGTCAGGCTGCGGAAAGTCCACACTCCTGCGTATGATTGCCGGACTGGAAAGCATCTCCAGCGGTGATTTCCAGATCGATGGCGAGCGTATGAACGAGGTGCCGCCGTCCAAGCGCGGCATCGCAATGGTCTTCCAGTCCTACGCGCTCTACCCGCACATGTCCGTCTACGACAACATGTCCTTTGCCCTGAAGATCGCCAAGATGCCGCGCGAGGAGATTGATCAGCGCGTGCAGAAAGCGGCCAAGATTCTTCAGCTTGAGGATTATCTGGAGCGCCTGCCCAAAGCCTTGTCGGGCGGTCAGCGCCAGCGTGTTGCCATTGGTCGTTCTATTGTCCGCGATCCCAAGGTCTACCTCTTTGATGAACCGCTGTCCAACCTTGATGCTGCCCTGCGCGTTGATACGCGTATTGAGATCGCGCAGCTCAAGGAGGACATGCCGAACTCAACCATGATCTATGTGCCGCACGACCAGGTCGAAGCCATGACCCTGGCGTCGCGCATCGTGGTTCTGAACAACGAGACCCACACGATCGGGCAGGTTGGCACACCGTTGGAGCTTTACGAGACGCCGCGCAACACTTTCGTTGCGCAGTTCATCGGATCTCCGAAAATGAACCTGATGAGTGCCAAGGTGGTAAGCGCTGGAGACAGCACCACTGTGAAACTTGACCATGGCGAGGAGGTCACGGTTCCGATTGCCTCTGCTGGCGCATCAAGCGGTGACCAAGTGTCGTTCGGCATTCGTCCGGAAGACTTCGTCGTCGCTGGCGAGGGTGATCCGGTCATCTATTCAGGCGAAATTCTCTACAGTGAGAAACTTGGCGAGGTCACCGTCGTATACCTGAAGCCCGCCGCTCAAGGGGAGGCGACCCTCATCGCCAAGATCCCCGGTATTGCCCAGGTGACCAAAGGCGAAACGGTGCATCTGACCGGTTCGCCTGAAAAAATGCACCTGTTCGACGCTGGCGGTGAGAGCTTCCGCTACAAGTAACAAAAACGCCTCAAGCGCAACGGCTTGCATGACCTTGCCAAGGTCCGAAGCATCCTGTGACCGGGTGCCAGCTTGCCTATGGCGCGATACCGGCCTAATCGGTGCGCAATGACGCAACCGATTTCCTCGCGCATATCCGTTGCCAGCGAAGACGGGCAGAAGGTGCTGCAGCGCCTGCTGCTGGACACTGGCCGGCATTACATTGGCCGCTATGCGCTTGCTTTCTTCTTCATGGCACTGGCAGCGGGCTCCACGGCGCTCGTCGCCTACATGATGCGCGACCTCATCAATGAGGTTTTCATCAATCAATCGCGCGAATGGTTGATCTTCATTGGCACGGCAGTCATGGCGATTTATCTGGTTAAAGGTGCCTCGATGTACTTCCAGATGATCATCATGGCGCGCATTGGGAACGCGATCGTTGCCGATGTCCAAAACCGCATGTTCCGCCGTCTTCTCGAAGAGGATGTGGGCTTCGTTCAGGGGCAGCCATCTGCCGAAATCGCAGCCGTTTTCGGCAACAATGCCAATTCCGCACGTCAAGTCCTCAATCTCATTGTCACCGGAGCAGGGCGCGATGTTTTGACATTGCTCAGCCTGTTGGTGGTGATGGTCATCCAGGACCCGATTATGTCGCTTACCATGATCGTTGCTTTGCCGGTCCTGGCGTTCCTGATTGAAAAGATGATGGGGCGCGTACGCCGTGTCGCCAGGCAGCAGGTCTCCCTGACGGCCGACTTCCTCAACTATGTCCGCGAAACCGCACAGGGCTTTCGGAGCGTCAAAGCATTCCGGATGGAGGAAGATCTCGGTGGGCGCATTGGCTCGACCATTGATGATTTGCGCAGGACCGCGGACAAGATCGCGATCTACAAAGCGCGTCCGGTGCCACTAGTCGAAACCATTGGCGGCATCGCGGTTGCCTTAGTCATCTTTTATGGTGGCTACAGGGTGATCGAGCAGGGTCAGTCACCAGGTGAATTTTTCTCCTTCGTCACAGCGCTGCTGCTTGCCTATGAGCCGGCGCGCAAGCTTGCCAATTTGCGCGTGCCACTGGAGGCAGGCCTTGTCGGCGTGCGTATGATGTATGGTTTCCTAGACCGTCCGCCATCGAAGCGCGAAGCAGGGGCTGGCGAGGACTATATCTTCAAGGCCGGCGAGGTTCGCTTTGAGGATGTGAGCTTCAGCTACGATCCGGCCAAGGATCATGACGGTGAGCACGACACGCCGGTTCTGCGCAACCTGACCTTCACCGCCCAGGCCGGTAAGACGACCGCCCTTGTGGGCGCATCGGGAGCTGGTAAATCCACCGTCATGGCCATGGTCCTGCGCTTCTGGGACCCGACCGCCGGCCAGATACGCATCGACAACCAGAACCTTGCTGACCTCTCATCGGCAACCGTGCGGGAGACCAAGGCCTATGTCGGCCAGGGCGCATACCTCTTCGCCGGAACGGTGGGTGACAACATTCGCGCCGGGCTGACCGATGCAACCCAGGCCGACATCGAGGAAGCAGCCAAACGGGCCGAAGCGCATGCCTTCGTATCGGCCTTGTCGCAGGGCTACGAAACGCCGGTCGGTGAACTTGGGTCTCTTTTGTCCGGTGGCCAACGCCAGCGCATCGCCATTGCTCGCGCCTTCCTGCGCAACGCGCCCATTCTCCTGCTTGATGAACCCACATCTGCTCTGGATGCCCACTCAGAAGATGCCATCCAAGCCACCTTGGCGCGCCTTTCCGAAGGGCGAACCACGCTTGTCATCGCCCATCGGCTTTCCACTGTTCGCGCAGCCGACAAGATCGTGGCGATGGATGAAGGCCGTGCCGTCGAACAAGGCCGCCATGACGAGCTTATCGCCAAGGGCGGCCTTTATGCCAAACTCTACGACCTGCAGTTTGGTATCGAACGCCTGAGCGCCTAACCGAACCTAGTCATAGGTTGCGAAAAACGCATCCAGCGGATCAAGCGAGATTCCCATCCCCTCCAGGCGTCCACCAAAGCCATGGCCGCCTATCGGACTGATAGGGCCAAAGCCACCGGTCGCGAAGCTGCCGGGGTTGGTTCCCAGATTAAACACGCAAAGGACGCGGTCGCCCTCATAGGAACGCGTAAAGGCGATGACGTCCCCATCGCTGTCATGGAAGCGCACATCACCACGTTTCAGTGCAGCCTGGTCCTTCCGCCAACCCAGAAACCGGCGGACATGGCGCAGTGGCATAGCGTCATTGCCTTCCTGCACCGACACGGCGCGGGCAATATGCTCGGGCGGAACCGGCAACCAAGGCGTGCCTTCAGAGAACCCTCCATTGGCTGCGGCCGGATTCCACGGCATCGGTGTACGGCAACCGTCACGGCCTTTGAACTCTGGCCAGAAGCGGATGCCATAGGGATCGCGCAGATGCTCGAACGGGACAACGGCCTCGCTCAGGCCCAGTTCCTCGCCCTGATAGAGGCAGGGCGTCCCTTTCAGCGATGTGAGCAGTGCAATGAGAAGTGGCGCAGCCCGATCGGGTTCAATCGATAGACCCCAGCGCGTCAGCACGCGTTCCACGTCATGATTGGAGAACGCCCAGCTCGGCCAGCTGTTGCGGTTGCCATCCATGCGCTGAGCCACTGAGCGAATAAACTCAGCGGAGAACTCGCGCGACAGGAAATCGAACGAGTAGGCCATGTGCAGCCGCTTGCCGGACTCAGTGTAGTCGGCAAGCGTGTCATACATGTCGAGCACCTCGCCAACCTCGCCCACGGTGGTGGTCGCCGGATACTCGTCCATCAAGCTGCGCAGACGTTCAAGGAAAGCCAGATTGTCAGGTCGAGTAATGTTGTAGATCGGCTGCTGCAGGCCGTAGGGGTTCTGCTCGGGAATGCCGTTGACCACCTGGCCTTTCTCGATCGGCGGATTGTCGCGCAGCTCCGCGTCATGGAAGTACATGTTCACGGTGTCCAGCCGGAACCCGTCCACGCCGCGCTCCAGCCAGAACCGTGCTGCATCCAGGACGGCTTCTTGAACGATCGGGTTGTGGAAGTTGAGGTCAGGCTGCGAGCGCAGGAAGTTGTGCAGAAAGTACTGCCGCCGGCGGGAATCCCACTCCCAGGCTGAGCCGCCAAAGATCGACAGCCAGTTGTTGGGCGGTGTGCCATCCGGGTTGGCGTCGGCCCACACGTACCAATCAGCCTTGGCGTTGTTGCGGTCGATCCGGCTTTCACGGAACCACGGGTGCCGGTCGGAGGTGTGCGAGATCACCAGATCGATCAGAACCCGGATGCCGCGCTCATGCGCGGCGTCCAAAAGGGCGTCAAAGTCCTCCAGCGAGCCGAACATCGGATCGACATTTTTGTAGTCGGCGACGTCATAACCGTAATCGTCCATCGGCGAGACGAAGAACGGCGAAATCCAAATCGCATCGACGTTCAGGCTTTGAATGTAGTCGAGCCGGGAGGTGATGCCGGACAGGTCACCAATGCCATCAGCATTCACATCCAGATAGGAGCGTGGGTAAATCTGATAGATGACCGCGCCACGCCACCAGTCAGGATCGCCGCCCAGCTGACGGCGGCTGTGCACGGTGGAAGAAAGGGGCGAAACGAACATTGACGGCTCCGATCCGAGGATAGTGCGGTGGCTGCCCAGAGCACCTCAGATGGCGGCAGCGCTGCAAAACCTGCGCTATGTCTTTTAAGCTGTCAAAGGGTTTCGGTAGCGCTTTCGGAGAAATTCAAACCTTTGATCAAAGCGCTGCTGAAACGACTTTATGCTACCTGCCGGAAAGACCGCTGCCATTGTCGCTTGTGGCCAGATCAGCTAGGCCCGATTCATGATGTCTCCCGTGGTGGGTTCCGCCCTTTTTCCCGTTATCCTGTTGATCGTGCTCGCCTTCACCATCCGACGTGTCGGTTTGGTGAACGATACCCATGTCGCTGGCGTGGAGCGGGTCACCTACGTGGTCTTTTTCCCCGCGCTGTTGTTTTCCAATCTTTCCACGGCAAGCTTTGACGATCTGTCCGTATGGTCCCTGGTAGCCGTTCTGGCTGGGCTACAAGTTGTGCTCGGAGGCTTGTCTTGGTTGCTGCTTGTGAAGGTTCTCCCGGACGGGCCATCAGCCACCTCGGCTTTTCAGGGCGCCAACCGTTTCAACAGCTACATCATCTTCGCTCTGGTCTTCGCTGTGTATGGCGATGCCGGCATTCAGATTGCCGCGGTTCCACTCGCGCTCATGATCATCATCGTCAACGTCTATTGCGTGACGATGCTCGCCCGACATGGGACACCGCCAGAGGGCGCCACGTCGCCCAATCTCTGGCGCTCGCTCATCACCAACCCGCTGATCGTCGCGTGCGTGCTGGGGCTCGCCGTCAATCCGTTGCAGATTGAATGGCCGGGTCCGGTCGACACGATGTTTGGATGGTTCGGAACAGCTGCTATCGCGCTGGGCTTGTTTGCAGTGGGTGCCGGCGTGGCACCAATAACCGGCAAGGGGGCCGTGCTGGCGATTGGTCTTGCCAGCGCAACCAAGCTAGTCGTGAAACCGGCCATCTTCCTCGCCATCGCGCTCATGATAGGCCTCTCGCCCGACCTGATCGCTATCGGACTGATGTGCACCATCGTGCCGCCCGCGACCTCAGCCTACATCCTTGCACGCCAACTGGGTGGCAATGCGCCACTGATGGCCCAGATCGTCACGGTCGCGACGATCCTGTCGGCAGCCACCGTGACGGCTTGGTTCCTGATCTGGCCGGTTGGCGCCTAGAGCGTTTTCAGCAAAAGTGGGCACCGGCTTTGCGTCCGAAAACGCGATAAAACAAACATATAGAGCGTTGGAGGCGAACTGGTGTTCGCCGAAAAGCTCTAAGCGGGGCTATCGAGCCCGCGTTTCGCCAACAAGGCATCCACTGTCGGCAATCGCCCGCGAAAGCGAGTGTAGAGCTCCGCGGGGTCAGTCGCACCGCCAGCTGACAGAATGTGGGTCTTCAGCTTGTCCGCAACATCGGTGTCAAAGGGCGAGCCTGCCTCTTTGAATGCCGCGAAGGCGTCTGCATCCATGACTTCCGACCACATATAGCTGTAATAGCCGGACGCATACGCGCCGCCTGAGAAGATATGCTGGAAGTGCGGGCTGGCGTGCCGCATGGTTATCGCACTCGGCATGCCGATACGGCCAAGTGTTTCGGCCTGGGCAGCCATCAGGTCTGCGGTGCCGTCAATTGTGCCGTCATGAAGATCGAGATCGACCAGAGCTGAGGCCAGATACTCCACGGTCGAAAAGCCCTGATCGAACTTTGACGCGGCAACCAGCCGTTCAACCAGATCGTCCGGGATCACCGCGCCGGTTTCCACATGGCGGGCATGGGCACGCAGAACATCCGGCTCCATCAACCAGTGCTCGTAAAGCTGCGAAGGCAGTTCGACAAAATCCCTAGCCACGCTTGTCCCCGCCACCGAGGGGTAGGTCACATTCGACAACATACCGTGGAGGGCGTGACCGAACTCATGAAAGAGGGTCCGCACATCATCGAGTGTCAACAGCGCTTTCTCGCCTTCAGGAGGTTTGGCGAAGTTCATGACATTGACGATGATCGGGCGCTGCGACGTGCCCAGATTGCGCTGTCCGCGGAACGCGCTCATCCAGGCGCCGGAACGTTTGGACATGCGGCCATAATAGTCGCCGAGGAACACAGCGACATGCTCGCCGTCCGCGTCCGTCACCTCGAAGGCGCGGACATCGGGATGATAGACGGGGAGGTCAGGGCGCGACGTGAAGCGAAGCCCAAACAAGCGGGACGCCGTGTCAAACGCCGCATCAATCATGCCGTCCAGTGTGAAGTATGGCTTCACCTCATCGTCGGAAATCGCGAACTCTGACTGACGCCGGCGCTCGGCATAGTGCCGCCAGTCCCAGGCCTCCAGCGTGATGTTCTGACCATCATCACGGGCCATCTGTTCGAGGGTCGCCTGATCGGCGAGTGCCCGCTCCCGTGCGGGCCCCCAGACGTCATCGAGAAGCTGGCGAACGGACGCCGGCGTCGTGGCCAGCTCGTTTTCAAGCTTGAAGGCAGCATAGCTGGCATAGCCGAGCAGCTTTGAACGTTCCTGGCGCAAGGCCAGCATTTCCTGGGCGATGGCGCGGTTGTCTGTGTCTCCGCCGCGCGTGCCACGCGACGTCCATTGCGCAAACGCCGCCTCGCGCAAATCCCGCCTTGTTGACTGCACGAGGAAGGGTTCAATCAGTGAGCGGGAGAGTGTGATCACCCATCCATCCTTGCCACGCTCTTTCGCCGCTTCCGCCGCCGCCGTCACAAGAGAGGGCGCCAGGCCCACAAGGTCGGCCCCGTCCTTCAGGTGCAGTGCTTCCACCTGCTCATCGGCCAGCACATTTTGGGAGAACTGAGTGGACAGAATAGCCAGCCGCTCGCCAATTGCACGCATACGGTCGCGCGCTTCACCTTCCAAAAGGGCGCCGGCGCGGACGAAACCCTTGCGATTCAGCTCAAGCACACGGGCTTGTTCCGGTGTGAGGTCTAGGCTGTCGCGTTTGGCCCAAAGAGCTTCAATGCGTGCAAACAGACCCTCATGCAGGCTCACCGCCTGGCTGTGCTTGGCCATCTTCGGCGCCAGGTCTCGTTCGAGCGCCTGAAGTGCCTCATTGGTATCCGCGCCGCACAGATTGTAGAAAACCGCTGATGTCTTACGCAGAAGCTCGCCAGCCAGTTCCATCGCATCAATTGTGTTGGCAAATTCAACCTCAGCAGGATCATCGGCGATGGCATTCACCTCCGTCAGATGCGCCGTGAAAGCTTTCTCAAAGGCCGGTGCGATATGGGCGGGCGGGATGCTGGCGATTGGCGGCACAGCATGCGGCGTTGTCCAGGTCTCAAGAAAAGGGTTAGGCGCTGTCATGCGGAGCCTCTTAAAGGTGTGCTTTTGAGCGATGTAGGTGGCCGGCCGAACGTCTACAATGGCGACGGAAAGCGATGCTTAGGCGACCGAGACTCAACCGTTTGGTTGGGTCCCGGTATTCTCGGTCGCAGCCTTTTCCAGGATCGCCAGAGCTTGCGGCAGGATGCGCACCAGATCATTGGCTGGTACGGCACCTGACACCAGAAAATGCTGATCGAGGAGCAGGCTTGGCACGCCGCTGATCCCTTGAGTGGCCAAATCATCGGCCAGCTTTTCGGTTGCCTGGCGAAGGGTTGCATCCTCCAGCGCCCCATCGATGATCGCATCGGGAATGCCGACCTTCTGACCCAGGGCACGCAGAACGTCGCTTTCGCCGATGTCCTGTCCATCGACGAAATAGGCGGTGAATAAAAGGCCTGCCAAACGCTCTGCGACGTCGCCTGCATCGCCATCGGGCGCTTTCAGACTGGCTGCCATGGCCATCAGCATGTGCGCTTTCACCGTGTTGGGTGTGCGCATCATACGGTCATGGTGGATGGTCAGACCGCTTTCTTCAGCGGCTTGTCGAACCTGGGCGTCCAGTTCGTTCGACTTCTCCAGCGAGCCGAATTTTGCGATCCGGTAGTCGGCGCGGTCCATGCCGTCTTCCGGCATAGACGGGTTGAGCTTGAACGGCAGGAAACGGATGGTCAGACTTACATCATCGCCCAGCCTTTCTCGCGCTGCATCCAACCTTGCCTTGCCGATGTAACACCACGGACAGACAAAGTCCGAAACGATGGAAAGGGTAGCGGGCATATCGGCTCCTTTGATCAGGAACCTGCATAGACCGAGTTGGTCGTCTTGCCTAGGAACGGCCGGCAGCTGACAGGTATCAGCCGGCCAATTTCAGCGCATCTGGAAGCTGTTCATCAGGGGCAGCTTCATGGCTGGATGCAGCCAGATCAAATTCGATTTGCTCGGCCTGGCGCAACGCATCATCGGCTTTTTCCGGGCGCATAAAGGCAAAGCCTTGAACCATGTCGCAGTCCATGGCGCGTAGGAGGCTGATCTCCTCCTCCTCTTCCGCGCCCTCCGCGACGACCGTCATTCCCAGGCCACGCCCAAGCGCGATAATGCCTTGCAGCAAACGGGTTTGTTCATCGGTCGTATTGGCACCGGTGACGAAGCAGCGGTCAATCTTCAGTTCATCGAACGGCAATTCTTTCAGATAGCCAAGCGAGGAATAGCCGGTTCCAAAATCATCAAGGGCAAGACGGATGCCGACATCCTTCAACTTGCCCAGGGCCCGCCTTACGCGCCCTTCCCCATGATCGGCGAACACACTCTCGGTCAGTTCAAGACACAGAAGATGCGGCGGGAAGCCCGTTTCCTCAACGATCTTGATGACGTCGTCTTCAAACTCCGACTGCCAGATCTGTGCTGCTGATACGTTGACCGATATGGTTCGTGGCGGCTCACCAGCCTCGATCCAGGCCCGCCCCGTACGGCACGCATCGCGCAGCACCCAAAGGCCGATATCGCATATGAGACTGGAGCTTTCTGCCACCGGGATGAACTCCGACGGAGGGATATACCCCTTGTCGGGGTGCTTCCAGCGAACGAGTGTTTCAAAGCCTGCCACCTGGCCGGATCGCAGATCAATCTGACCCTGAAATCGTGTCTCCAGATGATCGTTTTCAATGGCAAAGCGCAGATCGCGCGCCATGTTGAGGCGCGCTTGCACCGCACGGCTCATCGAAGGCCTGAAGAACAGGGCCTTCCCACGCCCATCATCTTTGGCCATGTACAGGGCAAGATCAGCGTTGCGCAGCGCTTCCTCCGCATCGCCACCATCCTGCGGAATGAGCGCAATCCCGAGGCTGGTTCCGGTAACGACCTCGCCACGCTGCAGCTTCAGGACACCCGACAGCTTGGCAATGATGCCGTTGGCGAAGCCTTCCAGAAACGTCACACTTGCATAGTCACGCACGATGATCGCAAATTCATCGCCGCCAAGACGGGCAACAAAGCCGCGGTCGTCCACATGCTCTTTCAAAATGCGGGCGACGGCGCGCAACAGTTCATCGCCGGCGGCGTGACCAAGGGAATCGTTGACCTCTTTGAAATGGGCAAGGTCAAGGAGAAGCAAAGCAGCCGATCCGCCGCGATGACGCACTGCCTTCAAGACCTCATTCAGTTCGCGCGCGAACAAGGTCCGGTTGGCAAGCCCCGTCAGTGGATCAAAGAACGCCAGGCTGCGTAACTGCTTCTCAGCGCGCTTGCGATCAGTGATGTCCTGAACAGTCCCAAACAGGCCGCAAATGACACCATGATCATCGTACTTCGGCTTGGTGAGCATCGAATAATAGCCGAACGTGCCATCGCCTCGGCGCGCTTGAACGTCGACGCGGACAATCTCGCCGGTCTTGAGCGTACGCCGATGAGCCTCACGAAGAACATCACCATCTTCCGGGCCGCACAGTTCCATGGCGGTCTTGCGGTCGGGCACAAAGTTGTTGGGATCAAGGCAAGATCGCAAACATCTGCTGTGACCAGCTGATCATCCGGGTCGCCTGGTCATACTGCCAGTCACCGATGCGACCCATGGCCTGGGCCTCAGTCAGCGTGGCGCTACGCTGTTCCAGTTCCTCATGAGCCCGGTTGAGCGCGCTGATATCCTGAACCACGCCCATGAGCGCCGCAGGCTTGCCGTCCTTGGCAGGTCGGTGCCGCAGCATAAGGCGCATGTGGGTGGCATGGCGCGCCTGCGGTGAGAAGTATCGAAGTTCAACCGGATCGACCTCGTCCCCCCGCAGGCCACAGCGCACTGCGTTGATCAGTGCCTGCCGATCACGGCGATGGACCTGGCGCAGGATTGTTCGCCAGTGTCGGTCAAGCTTGCCTTTGTGCTTGGCCCAGCGCGGTAAGGGCAGGTCGAGCAGGGTCTGAAGACAATTGCTCGATTGGACCCGGTAGGTCACCAGATCGATCGTCAGATGGCTGACCCCGGCCACCTGTTGGGCGCTTTCAAGTGCCAAGCGATTTTCATCGCGTTCCTGTTCGGCAGCAACACGGTCGGTGATGTTCCGTCCCATGCCGCGGTAGCCCAGAAAATCGCCATCCTTGCTAAACCTGGGATTGCCGGAAATCAGGAAGGTTTGTACCGGCGCGCCCGGATAGTCCTGAAGGCGGTACATCAGATCCCGGAAAGGGCGATGGGCTTCCAGATCCTCAAAATGGGCGTCGATAACCGGCCGATCCTCCGCGATCAGCGGTATTTCACGCCGGGTTTTTCCGACAAAGGCCGTCTGGGAGTAGTGCCCGGATTCATAGAGCCCGTCGGTGAAGTTGACGAAGCAATGGTTCTGGTCGGTTTCCCAACACCAGTCTCCAGCGAGGCTGGCGAAGTCACGGAATCGGTCCTCGCTTTCCTCAATGCGCCGTTTGGCGGCCTGCTCTGCCGAGATGTCCTGAATGATACCGAAGACGCTAATCGTCTTGCCGGCCTGGTTGCGCATCGCCGCGCCCGATATTCGAATATCGAGCTCACTTCCATTGGTCCGCGTGAAAACGCCGTCAAGGCGATAGTCCTTTCCATCGCGCCAACAAGCTCCAGTTGCCTCTTCGATCTGCGTCAGCAGTTCAGGGTCATAGTGCTCCCTCAGAGCCGTCAGCGACGTGCTCCCATCGCCATTCAGTTCGACTTCGAGGAGGTCCGCTAGCTCCGGCGCCAGGATCACGAGATCGGAGTTTGGCGTTGGCAGGATCCAGGATCCAAGCCGCCCAAGCTCAAAGCTTGCATGAAGTCGGTGTGTAGCCGTGCGGAACTGGTTGTGGAGGCGCACCGTCCCGGTGGCATCCAGAAGCACCAGAAACGGGGCGGTAAAGCCATGCACCACATCGGCCATGACCTGCCGCGGTGCTTCGCCCTTCGGAACAAGTTCCAGGATACGGGTTGAAAGCAACGACCCAGCCTCAGGCGCTTCCTCCGGAACCGGAACGTCGGCAAGAAAGTCATTGATTGGCGTGGTGTCGATTTCGCCAAAGTGCTTGGCGACAGGGATTTCTGTCGCCAGAACGAGGGATGCGTTGTCCTCCTGAACACGAAGCGGCGTAACGCAAACGGCCACGTCCTTGCGCCTTGCTTGAACGGCATCAATTGCGCTGTCCAGGGCAACGACCAGCGAGAGAATATGTGGCTCCCCGCCAACTTCAACGCCAAAAACGAAGCGTTGCCAAGTGTTTACCATCCCGCCCGGTACGCCTGGCATCAGCGTCGTGATGGGCTGACCAGTATCCAGTACGTCTTGAAATGTCGCCTCTATGTGCTCGCGTGTGACAACATCAAAATCGCGGGTGAGCTTGCCGGACATATCAAAACCGGCCTGCTCAACCAGCTGGCTGCCAAAATGCAAGTAGCGGTAGCTGCCATCACCGGTGGGCTTGGCGAGGATGACGCGATCAGCGAACGGGCCGAGTTTGTCCAGGAAGAACGTCAGATCGCAGTCGGTGTGCTCGTCCAACTGCGCCAAACGCGTGCGCAGGTCACCCAGCTCCGGCAACCGGAGATGGTCGCGTGGGCCAATTGGCCTGACAATGGACCCTAAACTGTCGTACACCGTATAATCCCTGACTCAGTGCCGAAACTATGCAGGAAGTCTTATGAACTCGTGAACACGAGGAAAAAATCTCCTTATTTCATAAGGTTACGCAACGTAAGCTAATTTACTAATCGAAGCTTGAGATCAGCGTCAAAAAACCGGCATTGATCGGCATTGACGTCGCTCATCTTGCATGGCATCGCCCGAGACTGGATCTGCTGGCAAAGACCGAGCGGATCGCGAACTTCATTCGCGGCAAATCTGCGCACCTAGCACCCACATCTCATGCAAGAGGACGGGCGAAGACCGTGGTTTCCAACCCATCGACTGGAACCAAAGCCAGCCTTTCGGAGCGATTGAAGCCGCATGCAGACAGGCTCATGTCGCACCATCTACGCGACCTCTTTGCCGGGGGTCGCGAGCGTTTTGCGCGTTTCAGTCGAGAGGCAGCGGGCTTTCTCATCGATTGGTCAAAGGAGAAGATCGATGAGGAAGCCTGGCAGGCGCTGCTAGACATCGCACAGAAGGCCGATATCGCTGGCCAGCGTGATGCCATGCTGCGTGGTGATGCGATCAACCTGACCGAGGGCCGTGCGGTTCTGCATACCGCACTACGAGGAGGTGACTGGGCACCTGCATCGGTCCGCTCGGAGATTGATGCGGAGAAACATCGCTTTCTGCGTTTTGCCGACTTGGTCCGCTCCGGCGTGGTTGCAGCAAGCGATGACCGGCCCTTCACCGATGTCGTCAACATTGGCATCGGTGGTTCTGATCTCGGTCCGGCCATGGCTGTGCGAGCGCTGGCTCCTTTTTGCGACGGCCCACGCTTGCACTTCATTTCCAACGTCGACGGCGCGCATGCCGTCGATGTTCTGTCTTCTCTAGACCCGGAAAGAACGTTGGTTCTGATCGCGTCGAAGACCTTCACAACGCTTGAGACGCTGACCAACGCCAACACGGCCAAGGCCTGGCTCGCGCAAGGCGTTGAGGAGAAAAAGCTAAGCGCTCATCTGGCGGCTCTATCCACCAATGCCGATGCGACGGCGGCCTTTGGCATCGCACCCGATCGTATGTTTGGGTTCTGGGACTATGTCGGCGGACGCTACTCGCTGTGGTCGTCCATCGGTCTTCCACTGGCCATCGCCATTGGCTCAGCGCGGTTTGAGGCATTCCTGGCCGGTGCCCACGGGATGGATCGCCATTTTGCCGATGCCCCTTTGGCCGATAACCTACCGATTATCCTGGCGCTCATCGGCCTCTGGCGACGCAACGGGATGGGCCTCGTTAGCCACGGTGTCATTCCTTACGAGGAGCGGTTGGCGCGCTTTCCAGCCTATGTGCAACAGCTCGACATGGAATCGAACGGTAAGAGCGTGCGCCGCGATGGTATCCGCTCAGAAGACCGAACCGGCATGGTTGTCCTGGGCGAGCCTGGCACGAATGCCCAGCATTCCTTTTTCCAGCTTTGTCACCAAGGCAGCGATGTCATCGCGCTCGACGTCTTGATCGCCCGTCGGTCGGTCGGAGAACTCGTTCCAGGCCGCGGCACCGAACATCACCGTCATCTTATGGTCAATGCCCTTGCTCAGACACGCGCTTTGGCGTTCGGTCGGACGCTGGAGGAGACGCGGCAAGAGATGATTGAGGCTGGTATGGCAGCCGCCGACATTGACCGGCTGGCATCGCACCGCACCTTCCCGGGTGATCGCCCGTCAACAACCCTTGTCTATGACGAGCTTGATCCCCAAACGTTGGGCGCCCTCATCGCGCTCTATGAACACAAAGTGTTTGTGGAAAGCGTGGTGTGGGACATCAATGCCTTTGACCAATGGGGCGTGGAACTTGGCAAGCAATTGGCCAAGGAGATCACGCCGGCTATCGACGATCCATCAAAGGCGGGCGTTTTCGATAGCTCGACCAGAGGTCTCCTGGAAACACTGAGCCGCCCGATCCAACCCACCGAACAGGAAAAGAGCGCATGAGCGATGGGGCAATGCTGATCGACGGCAAGGCGCTTGCGCGGCAAGTGACCGATGCCGTGGCTCAGATGTCAGAGCGGTTTTTGGCCGACAAGGGTCGGCAACCTGGCCTGGCAGTGGTTCTTGTCGGTGAAGACCCGGCAAGCAAGGTCTATGTGCGTTCCAAGGGTCGCATGGCTGCCAAATGCGGCTTTCTCTCCGAAACGCATACCTTTGATCGGGACCTCAGCCAGAGCGAGCTTCTGGAGGCCATTGGGCGGCTCAATCAGGATGAGCGGATAGACGGGATTTTGGTCCAATTGCCTTTGCCCGATCACGTGGATGCCGATGCCATTCTTGAGGCAATCGATCCGCGCAAAGATGTTGATGGCTTCCACCCGATCAATGCCGGCCGCCTGGCGTCGGGAGATGTGGACCGTCCGCTCATCCCCTGTACGCCTGCTGGTATCATGCACATGATCCGCACCGTGCATGACCGCGACCTTTCCGGGCTCTCGGCGGTCGTTCTTGGGCGCTCCACCATTGTCGGCCGTCCCATCGCGCAGCTGCTTCTGGCCGCAAATGCGACCGTGACGATTGCCCACAGCCGCACCCCCGACCTTCCGGCGCTTGCGCGTACAGCCGATATTCTCGTTGCCGCCGTTGGCAAGCCGCAAATGGTTGACGCCGATTGGGTCAAGCCGGGAGCAACGGTGATCGATGTTGGCATCAACCGGATCGAAGATGCCAATCTGGGCACCAGTCAATTGGTGGGCGATGTGGACTTTGCAGCGGTTGCGCTCACGGCAGGCGCCATAACGCCTGTTCCAGGTGGCGTAGGGCCTATGACCATTGCCATGTTGATGGCCAACACGTTGAAGGCCGCCGAGCTGAGATCGGCAAGCTAAAACAGGTTAAGCGGCGTTCGACCCGCGATTTACCAGACTGTGCGCGGACGAGCCGTCGCGCCAGCCAGGGCTTCTCGGACCGCCGCCAAGGCCGGCCAGGAGCCGGGCCGCTGACCCGGCCAGAAATGCATCGACGTCCTGGATTTCCATGGGCTGGCCGATAAGCGGGCCCTGCAGGCCGTCACACCCAAAATGCGCCAGCAGAGCAGCCTGTTCCGGCGTTTTGACCTCTTGAGCAAACACCTCGATATCAAGCGCCTTTGCCATAGCGATCAGCGCCTTAAGGCTTTTATGCCGGCTCGCCGTGTCGTCATCGGGGTTCACCAGATTATCAGTCAGGCTGGGCGAAAGACGCATGGCGGTAACGCCCAATTCTTCCAGCAGGCTTGGCGAACTTGCCGATGCGCCGAACCCATCAAGGCCGATCTGGAAACCAAGCGTTCGCAACTGCTGGATTTCGCGCGTGACGGCCGCCGCCGAGCGATCAAGCAGCGACGACTCTAGAACTGCGACAATGATCGAGCACGCTGTAACGCCGTTGCGCTCGCGCATGGATTCCAGTTGTTCAGCAAACCCATTCAGACGTGCCCTTTCCGTGCCCACCGAGACCCAGAATTGACCGCACGCAACGCCGCGCTGCTGGTAGGAGCCAACGACGGTCATTAGGTTTTCCATCTTGCAGTTGCACAGGTCCGCGCTCTTGCCGGATTTGCGCGCCACCGCGCGAAGCGCGGTACCCATCACGGCATCGCCGTCATGCGCCCAAGAAAGCTCGGAGGAGAAGCCCAGCGGCACCCGATCTGCAGCGCCAGCGATGGGACGGAAGATGAAAGAAAGGTTCTCCAGCCGCTCCAGGTCGCGACGCAGCGCCGCGCCCATCACCTTCTCCTTGCGCATACGCGCCCGGTCATCACCGTCGAACCAACGCCAGCATCCCCGGCCTTCTTGCTTGGCGCGATATTGCGCAATATCGGCCTGTTTGAGAAGGTCACGGGTGGTGATGTCATCGCCATCGATCAATGTCACACCGAGTGACACACCAATGGCCATGTCGCCAGCGCGTGTGGGTATGGGTTCCTCAAGCGCTGCAAACAGTCGCTCAAAGACATCTGTCGCATGGGATCGCGCGTCTTCACCGCACAGCGCCAGCACGAACTCATCACCACCCAGTCTGGCAGCAAAGTCCTGTGGGCCGAGCAGATTCCGCAGGCGGTCGGAAATGGCGATAAGAACCTCATCGCCGACATCATGGCCATAGGCGTCATTGACCGGTTTGAAATGGTCCAGATCAAACAGCGCCACACAAGCACTTGGCTTGTCCGCCGAGCGCACACCGCGTGCTGTGTCTCGGCTGATTTTGCCTAAAAGCTGATCAATCAGCTGGGAGAACTTTGAGCGGCTGAACAGGCCGGTCAGCGCATCCTGATCAGCATAGCGTTGCAGCTTGGACTCCGCGCGTTTGAGTGCGGTGATGTCGCTGCGTACGCCGACAATCGTTTCTGTTTCCGAGCGGTGCTCGCGGATCTGAAGCCAGGTTCCATCGGCGAGTTTCTGGACTAGCTGGCCCGGTGGTCGGCGATGATCTTCCAGCCGCTTTGTCAGCCAGGCTTCCTGCATTTCCTTGGTTTGGCCAGCTTCGGCATACTGTCCACGTTGCAGGCCAAACCGCAGAATGCTCTCAAATGTCGCCCCTTGTTTTATCGCCTCGGCGGATGCCGCATAGGTCTCCATGTAGCTGGAGTTCCAGATGATCAGACGATCATCCTTGTCATACGCCGCAACTGCATCGGGAATGGTCTCAAGCACATCACGCAGGAGTTGCTCAGCGGCATGTCTTTGCGTGACCAGTTCCCGCAGGTCACTTTCCACCGACTTGCGGTCTGTGATGTCCTGGAAGGCACCGATGAGCGAATGGGGCTTGCCTTGTTTTTCCACGACGCGGCCAAAGGCTCGCACCCAGATGTGCCGATCTTTCGCGGTGATGAGCGGCAGTTCAAGATCCCAGGGTGTCCCGGCATCAATGCCTTGCTCGACGGCCGCTGTTATCGCCGTGCGCGCTTCTGGGGCATAGAAATTGATGGCCGTTTCGACACTTGGCTCATAGTCGGGCGGCACCTCGTGGATACGCTTGGTTTCCTCCGACCAGTGGAGAAACCCGGTTTCCAACTCCAGCGACCATCCGCCGACCTTGGCCACAGATGCCACGTCGCGAAGAAAACCCTCATTGCGTTTCAATAGGGCCTCGGCTTGCTTGCGCTTGCTGATGTCGCGGCGCACGGAAACGAAACCGGCAATGCTATCGTCATCGGCGGCCAGCGGCGTGATGACGGTGTCCACCCAATAGGTCGAGCCGTCTTTGGCCCGATTGCATACTTCCCCGGTCCACGTATCGCCACGCCCAATCGTGCGCCACATATCGGCGAAGAAAGCCTTGTCGTGCTCGCCGGAATTAAGAAGAGCATGCGTGGAACCGATCAGTTCCTCACACTTGTAACCGCTGATCGCGCAGAACATGTCGTTGGCATGGGTGATGGTCCCATGGCGATCGGTCATCGACACGATCGAGTGGGTGTCCAGCGCCTTTTGATAGGCATCCATCAGCGTTTGCTGGAAAAGGGAAGTGGGGCCGGGCTGGCTCATAAGCGCGCCGAGAATTGCAGGTACCGTGACCTAAGGTAGGTCTCTAGCGTTCTCAAAGCGTAAAGAGATTGCGGAAAACACCGACCGTAGGATTACGGCCTCACACACCTACGCTGCCAGACCCTCCCGCTGATAGTCCTTCACATCGATGAACTGGACGGCCGGAAAGCGTTCGCCTTCATAGGAAAGGTCGAACTCCGACGCCGCCAGGAAGACCTGCGAGCCATCAAGATCGGTAGCAAGCGACGCACGGTGTCTGGCTTCAAACTTTTTCATCTCTGCTGGGTCGTCACAGATCATCCAGCGAGCAAGAGAGAAACGTGCCGGTTCGAAATCCACCGGAAGCTTGTACTCCGCCATCAGTCGGTCTTTGAGCACATCGAGCTGGAGCGCGCCGACCACACCAACCAATGCCTGCGACCCATCGACGGGCGTGAAGACCTGCGTAACGCCTTCCTCCGCGAGCTGTTGCAGAGCTTCTTTCAGCTTCTTTGCTTTCATCGGGTCGTCGAGCCGCACGCGGCGCAAAATCTCCGGCGCAAAGCTCGGCACGCCGCGAAACGCAAGAGCCTCGCCTTCGGTCAGCGTGTCGCCAATCCGCAAGGTGCCATGGTTGGGGATGCCCACCACGTCGCCGGCAAACGCCTCATCGGCAAGAGAGCGATCCTGCGCGAAGAAGAACTGCGGCGTGTGCAGACCAACCATCTTACCGGTCCGGGCAAGGCGGGCCTTCATCCCGCGCGAGAGCTTGCCGGAGCAAACCCGCATGAACGCAATCCGGTCGCGATGGTTGGGGTCCATATAGGCTTGGATCTTGAACACAAAGCCGGTCATCTTCGGTTCGTGCGGATCAACCAAACGGGCATCAGCTTCCAGACCCTGTGGAGCCGGGGCGATGGAACCCAACGTGTTGATCAGGTCTTTGACTCCGTATTCCCTAAGTGCCGAGCCGAACAGAACGGGCGAAAGATGGCCTTCTCGATAGGCTGTTTCGGCAAACGGCTTGGAGGCTTCCTGGGCGAGCATCAAATCTTCAATGGCGCCCTCGCGGGCCTGCTCGGGCAATAGATCAGCTACATTGTGGTCTTCAGGGCCGCTTACCTTGGGGAGCGGCCCCGACGGGTTGTCGAGCGGACGAATAGCGCTCTCGCGCATATCGTAGAGCCCGGCAAAGCTCCTGCCCTGGCCAAGCGGCCAGTTGAACGGCGTGAGGTCGAGCGCAAGCGTGGCTTCAATATCCTGCAACAGATCGAACGGATGGAGACTGTCTCGGTCGAGCTTGTTGACGAAGGTGA
>JBHJIX010000148.1:0-24582 GCA_050043025.1 Cohaesibacteraceae bacterium | reverse complement strand
GTCGGTCTTGGCGGCTTTGAAGGCCGGCGCGTTTCCAGCCTTTCGGGGGGTGAGGCGCAGCGGGTCGCTTTGGCCCGGGCGCTGGTGCGCGACCGTCCAATTCTGCTTCTCGACGAACCTTTTGCGGCCCTTGGGCCTTCCATGCGGCGGGACTTCACACAGCTGGTCTCGACCATGCAGAAGGAAAAGCAGCTCACCATGCTGACGGTGTCCCACACGCCGCAGGAACTGACCGACCTATGCGACGAGCTCGCCTTTATCAACGACGGCACCATCACCGCGCGTGGCCCTGTGGAAACGATGCTCAATGGTTCGGACAATTCCGATCTCCGGGACTATCTCGGGCACCCTGCCGATTAGTCTCAGCCAACCCTGCACAGCTTGATTGCAGCAGCCGCTGCCCTTTTGTGGCCCCGACCTTGTGGCTTTGCACAATTGACATCGGGCCCGAATAGGGTGCCCGTGTGCGCCGCACATTCCCCTCTTCGATAAGAAAGCCACTTCATGACACCGCCACCGGAAACCCTTGCGCAAGGAGAGCTTGCCAACACGCCTTTTGATGCCCTGTCGATTGGACAGAGCGCGCGGATAGAGCGGCTTTGTACAGCGCGCGATCTCATCGTGTTCGCGCACGCCTCCGGCAATTTGAATCCGATCCATCTGCCATCGACGGATTTCACTGGCGATGGCCAGGACGATGATCCGGTTGCCCCGTCCATGTGGCTGGCATCGCTGATTTCCTCCGCTCTCGGCAACCGATTGCCTGGGCCCGGCAGTATGTATCTGTCGCAGAACCTGAACTTCGAAGGGCGCGCCCATGTTGGCGATCACCTGGTGATCGAGGTGACGGTGACCGACATTGAGACCGATCTGACCGTTATTCTCTCCACCACCGTGAAGACCCGCGAAGGCGATGTCCTCGTCACCGGCGAGGCACGGGTGAAGGCGCCTGAAGAACCGGGCTATCTTGACGATATCGAGGTGCCTGACCTTCAGGTTCAAAAGCATCAGCATTTCGACGCCTTGCTGCACCTCGCGCAGTCGCTTGACCCGATGCCCGTCGCGGTCGTGGCGCCCGATGATGTGAACTCGCTCGGCGGCGCGCTTCTTGCCCGCGATGAAGGGCTGATCCTGCCCATTCTGGTGGGTGCGCGTGACCGGATTGATCAGGCGGCAGACGAGCTTGGCGTGTCGCGGGACGGGCTTGAGATCATCGACATTGAAGATGAGCCGGCGTCGGCGGCGCGGGCCGTTGCCATGGTGCATGAGGGCCGGGTGAACGCCATCATGAAGGGCCATCTGCACACCGACGGTCTTCTGAAACATGTGGTCAAAGCCGAAGGTGGCCTGCGAACCGGCAAGCGCATCAGCCATGTGTTCGTCATGGATGTGCCTGGGCGGCCGCAGCCGATCCTGATCACCGATGCGGCGATCAATATTACCCCTGATCTCAAAACCAAGGTCGACATTGTTCAAAACGCCATCGATCTGGCGCGCGCCATGGGCATTGATGTGCCCAAGGTTGGCATCCTGTCGGCGGTGGAAACCGTGAACCCGGCCATCCCTTCAACGTTGGATGCGGCGGTGCTTTCCAAGATGGCGGATCGCGGGCAAATCAAGGGGGGCATCGTCGATGGCCCGCTCGCCATGGACAATGCCATCGACATCGGTGCGGCCAGGACCAAGGGGATCACATCGCTCGTGGCCGGGCACGCCAATGTGCTCGTCGCGCCGAACCTAGAATCGGGCAACATGCTCGCTAAGGAACTGACTTTCCTGGCGCATGCGGAAGCGGCGGGCATGCTCGTTGGCGCCTGCGTGCCGGTGAGCCTCACCAGTCGCGCTGATGATGACAAGGCGCGCCTTGCCTCCTGTGCCTTGGCCGTTCTCTACGATGTCTGGCTGCGGACCGGCAAAGCGGCAAAGCCCGATCTCTTTGCGCTGGCGGACGGGGCATGAGCGATGCCCTGCTGACGCTGAATGCCGGTTCGTCGAGCCTGAAGTTCAGCCTGTTTACATTGGAAGGCGACACGCCAGCTCGGCAATTCCTCGGTGCGTTCGACCGAGGCGCTGCGCCGGACCGTGTTACCATCCGGGCTGTCGATGGTGAGGAACGCCAATTGCCAATGGCGGAGACTGGAGCCTTGTCCTCTGCCTTCGCGGCAGTTCTCGACTGGTGCGAAGGCGAGCAGAGGTTTGGGGACGTGGTCGCTGTCGGCCACCGGATCGTGCATGGTGGTCTCGACCATTCCGCTCCCATCGTGCTGACTGAGACTGTTATCGATGATTTGGCGAAACTGGAACCGCTGGCTCCGCTCCACCAGCCGCACAATCTGGCTGGTGTTGCTCAGGCGCGGGCGGCCTTTCCGCGTGCGACGCAGGTCGGCTGTTTTGACACAGCCTTTCACCGCACCCATCCGTTCGTGAATGACACCTTTGCACTGCCACACCGGTTCTATGAGGAGGGTGTGCGGCGCTACGGCTTCCATGGCCTGTCCTATGACTATGTGTCCGGCGCACTGGACCCTGATCTGCGCGAGGGTCGCGTGGTGATTGCCCATCTTGGCAATGGTGCCTCGATGTGCGCGCTGAAGGGTGGGCAAAGCGTTGGATCGACCATGGGTTTCTCCGCGCTCGATGGCCTGCCGATGGGGACGCGCTGTGGGCAGATCGACCCCGGTGTCCTGCTCTACCTGATGCAGACCCACAGCATGGACGCCGAGCAAATCGCGACGCTCCTCTACAAGGAATCCGGACTGAAGGGCATGTCGGGTCTTACCAACGACATGCGCGCCTTGCTCGCCAGTGAGGATCCGCGCGCCAAAGAAGCCATCGACTATTTCGTCTTCCGCATTCGCCGCGAGCTTGGTGGTATGACGGCGGTTCTAGGCGGGCTCGATGCGTTGGTGTTCACAGGCGGCATTGGCGAGAACGCCGCGCCGATCAGGTTCAAGGTCTGTGAGGGTTTTGAGTGGCTCGGCCTGTCGCTGGACGAAGGTGCCAATGCTGAATGGCGCTCGGATGCCAGGGACGTTTCAACCGCCTCCTCCGATGTTCGGGTGCTCGTTGTGCCGACCGATGAAGAGATGATGATCGCCCGCTACACGTCGGCGCTGTTGCAATAGTTCAAGGTGCGGCGTCGATCAGTTTTGCCGCGGTCGTCTCGGCGAGAAGCTTGGGATCAATCGCAAACAGGCTGAGCGGCGTGCCGGCGGCGGCCAAAACGCGTTCATGGGCCAGCAACTGCCGGTCGATGTAAGTCGGCAGTGGGCGCGAATGGCCAAAGGGCGGAATGCCGCCAATGGCGAAGCCTGTCTCGTCGCGCACATGGCGCGGGTTGGCCCGCTCCAGCGTCCGGCCTTGCGTGGCGGCGAAGTGTTTGAGGTCCAGCCGGTTGTCCCCGGCCACAAGAACAAGCACGCAGCCGCCGGTTTCCTTGTCGGCAAACACAAGAGATTTGACGATCTCACTCACATGGCAGCCACAGGCCTTGGCAGCGTCCTCGGCGGTGTGGGTGCTGTCGTCCATCACCTGAATGTCAATCGGTATGCTCCGCGCCTCGCACCAGGCTTTCAGGCGGTCATTGGCGCGCAGTTTGCCGGGCGCTGAGGGGGCGGAGGGGTTGTTCATGTCATGGCCTTGAGGGTGACGAAACCGGTGAGGTGGGGTAGGGATAAGATAGCTATCCTGGGGCTACAAGGGGACCAGGAAGGGGACCATGCGATGAGCGAGACGAACGAAGCGCAGACCGAATTCAAAGTGGTTCCGATGGTCAGCCGGGCCGGCCGATTGTCCGATGCGCTAAAGCGTGCGCGTGCCCGCGAGCAGGCGCGCCGGCGCGATCAATTGGCTGTACGCGAAGGGCGTCTATCGGCGCTCGCCTATGAGCTGCGATCCATCGCCGATGAGCTGCCGGCTGGCGAAACGGAGCGCTTTGCCCTCCTGCGCGCCGACGGCCAGGAGCGGCTGATTGTCGATTCCCTGAGCTATGTCGATCTGCATCCAGAGACGCTCGACTATCGGCTCGTGCGCCAGCGCCGCGATGGACCCGATGTGCTCGCTGAGATTGCTGACCGGGATGTTATGGCGGATCGTGTGGCCGATTATGTCGCCGATCAGATCGTTGAGCATGAGGCGATGGGCGCCGTGTCTGCGCCTGCCGAAACAGGTCCATCGCAGCAGGACGAAAACGGTCCGGATCGGTCCGAAACCGAAACGCCGGACCGTGGCCGGACCGAACCGTCTCAGCCATCGCGAATGGGCTTCTGGCCTGGCTTTTGGCTCTTTGTTCTGGGCGGGGTTTGCTCGGCGACGGCGCTCTTCGCCTATGCCTGGATCTCTGCTGGCCAGCCTTAGGGCTTGGGCGCGGCGAACCTTTCAACCGACAGTTCGGTGACCGCGCCGCCCTCGACAGGGTAGCCGCGCCTGGTGGCCGTTACCTGCCAACCACTCTCCGTCTCATCGATATCGAACAGCGTGTAGTTGGCCGGTGGCTTATGTCCGCCCGGGCTCTGCGCTGCCGAGGCGACGCCGAAAACGGGAATGGGGCCATCTGGACCATCGATCTCGGTCCGTGTTGGCAGGTGGGTGTGGCCGTGCAGGATGAGTTCGGCGCCTGATTTGGCCTTCAGCCCGCGGAAAGCTTTCGCGCCAACCAGGCGCTTGTGCCACGGGCCGGCATTGGGTTGGGGCGGGTGATGGATCAGGACGATCCGAAACGCACTAAAATGATCGGTAAGCGCTTGTTCTAGCTTGGCTTTTTGGTCGTCATCGACGGATCCGGTGGCCATGAAAGGCCCGGTCGCTGTCGCCGTGGAGAGACCAAGAATCGCCGCCGGTCCGCGCTGGCGGACGATGGGGTAGGGGGCGCCGGCTTGGGTCGCGCTGGGGTCAGATGTCAGGAAAGGCGCGCAATGCACGTTGAACCGGGCCAGGGCGCCCGGGACATAAGCGTCATGGTTGCCGGGGATGGCGGTGACCGCGTCAGGGCTCCCAAGCCCTGCCAGGAACTGACCAGCACCCGCAAACTCTGCCTCAAGGCCTAGATTTACCAGATCGCCGGTGACAGCGATGTGGTCGGGCGTTTGGGATTTCAGATCGTCAACCAGACCTTCGATGGTGCCGGACACCAGCGCTTTGCCGCGGTTGCGCTGCCAATTGATGTAGCCAAGCACACGCTTGGAGATCAGTTCGCGCCGGCGAATGGGCGGCAGCGGGCCGAGATGGCAGTCGGATAAATGCGCGAGGCGGAAAGTCATGGTGCGCGCAGATGAGCCATTCGGCTTCCGCGCGCTAGCACTTTCAATCGAGCTGGAGGGTTCGAGCTCTTAAACGAGCCGCTTAGAGCGGCATCGTGTTGCGGGCCGCCTGGGTGCCCGGACGCGACCAATCGGTCGATGTGTAGCGAGGGGCAACCGGGGCGGTCATGAGGGCCTTCCAATGAAGGGAGAACATTGTATCACCTAAGGTTCGAGAAGCATTGGCTCGGGGGGGAGCGCTGTCGATATCGACAGGGTTCATATCTGTCCTGCCACATCGTTTCGCAATGGGCTTTGATGCCGATCAGCCATGCGCCAAATGCATGGTGTGATTGAGGGTTTGGTAAACATTGGATGAACCGGTTGGTCTGATGCGGCGCGTACGGCGTGGCCTGTGGTTCCGTGCCATGTTGGTCACGCGGGGGATGACGCTTGGTGTGCGCGTCATCGCGCCCAACGATCGCGGTGAGGTGCTGTTGGTGCGCCACGGCTACACGCCCGGCTGGCATCTTCCCGGCGGCGGCGTTGATCATGGAGAAACGCTCGAAGAGGCAGCGCGGCGCGAACTGGCCGAGGAAACCGGCCATGCCGCCCTCGGCTCACTGGAGTTTCGCGGCATGACCTACAATCGTCGGCAATGGAAGGGCGACCATGTGGGCGTGTTCGTCGCCGTGGAGCTTGCCCATGAGCGCGATGTCACGCCCGGCTTTGAGATTGCCGAGATCGGTTTTTTTGGCGTTGAGGCCTTGCCAGACGCCACGACACCCGGCACCCGTGCCCGACTTGCCGAATGGCAGGACGGGCATCCGTTGGCCGATCACTGGAGCTAGAGCTTTTTCGGTGAACCCGAGTTCACCTCAGTCGCTCTATCTATTTGTTTTGTCGCATTTTCGAACGCAAAACCGGTGCCCACTTTTGCTGAAAACGCTCTAGGCAGCCGCTTTCAACCGGTCGCGGCCGTGAGGTGCGGTTAGATCCAACTCCGGTCCAACCGGCACCACCCGTGTCGGATTGATCGTCTCATGGCTCATGTAATAGTGCCGCTTGATGTGGTCGAGACTGACGGTGTCAGCCACGCCCGGTGTCTGGTAGAGCTCACGCAGATAGCCCGACAGGTTCGGATAGTCTGCGATGCGGCGGATGTTGCATTTGAAGTGGCCGACATAAACCGGGTCGAAACGCACAAGCGTGGTGAACAAGCGCCAATCGGCTTCGGTGATCTGCGAGCCAACAAGATAGCGGTTGGTTGAGAGCCGCTCTTCGACCTCATCGAGAGCCTTAAAGAGCTCACTGACGGCTTCCTCATAGGCGTCCTGCGTCGTTGCAAAACCTGACTTGTAAACCCCGTTGTTGATCGCGTGGTAGATGCGCTCATTGATGGCATCGATCTCGCTATGTAGAGCCTGCGGGTAGTGGTCACCAGGCTTCGCGCCGATGCCATCGCACGCGGCGTTGAGCATGCGGATGATTTCTGAGCTTTCGTTGGAAACGATGGTGCCCGTCTGCTTGTCCCAGAGCACAGGCACTGTGACGCGGCCCGAATAGGTGGGATCGGCTTTCACATAGACATCGGACATATGCTGGAAGCCGAAGAGACGGTCGGTCGTAGCGCCTGGCTGCTCGGCATCGCAAACCCAGCCCTTGTCGTACATGAGCGGTGAGACGACATCGACGGTGATCATGTCTTCCAAGCCTTTGAGCTTGCGGAAGATCAGCGTGCGGTGCGCCCATGGACAGGCGAGCGAGACATAAAGGTGATAGCGGCCGGCTTCTGCCTTAAAGCCACCTTTGCCTGACGGGCCAGGGCTGCCGTCGGCGGTGATCCAATTGCGGAACTGCGCTTCGGAGCGGATGAAGCGTCCACCAGACTTTCGTGTGTCATACCAAGTGTCATGCCAGACACCGTCTACGAGCAGGCCCATGGCTTGCCTCCTTCTCAGCAAGTTCGTGTTGAGGAGGGAGATAGAGGCTGCCGCATGTTTCGACCAGCCGGCTGGGATGGCACGCACTGTTCTTGAATGACGAACAGTGCGTGCCGAGCCTTTCGATGTGATGAGGCTATTCGACCGTGACGGTGATGACCTCAGATGCGACAACCGGATCATGGGGAATGTGGTTGTGGTCCCCAAGCAGCAATTGCAGCGTATGCGTTCCCGCCGGCAGTTCCAGAGTCACTTCTGTCTGGCCGCCACCAAAGTGGCGCACTCTGTCGTCGGCCGGCAGCGGGTTCAAAAGATCCAGCTCATCAATGGGCTGATTGATCAGCAAATGGTGGTGGCCGGTCATGGATTGTTCCACACCAGCGGGCGCGATGCCCATACCGCGAAGGCCAAAGACAACGGTCACGGGGTTGGATACCGTCTCCCCGCTTGCGGGGCTGATGATGTAGGCCTCAGCGTCGGCAGGCGCCTCCGATTGCATGGCATAGGCTGCGCCCCCAAGGGCGAGAAGCGCCGCGGTGGCGCCGCTCATGAAGGTCTTGCGTGTTATGCGCATTGTTTCCTCCTGTTTTGTTACCCGGCAAAGTGGGTCCACCAAGAGATAGGGTTCACCTGGATAGTGGCCAGCAATTGCGCTCATCACCGATGCGTGATAGCGGCATTGGCCATGAACAGGTGCACGATCTCTTTGCGACGACGCTCCCGACGATAACCCTATCGGCGGCCCTTTGGGCTGGCCGTATCGTCTTCTGTCGCGTTGCTTGTTCGAGCCTTTCTCATGTCCTCTTTGTCTGTTTCCTCCGTGCCTGCTGGTACGCCGTCATCGGTTTGGATCGATGTCATGCAAGATGCCGACGGCGCTGATGTCGACGCCTTGCATGCCGCCGCCTTTGGGCCGGGGCGCTTTGCGCGAACGGCCTTTCGCTTGCGGGAGCGCGCAGCGCCGGTGATCGCATGCTCCTTCGTGGCGCGGATGGAGGGACGGCTGGTTGGAGCCGTCTCGATGTCGCGCCTTGTCATCGGCGGCAAAGAAGTGGGAACGCGTGGGCTCCTGCTCGGGCCATTGGCGGTGTCGCCTGACCATCGGGATGTTGGGGTCGGTCGTGCGCTCTTAGGCCAAGCGGTGCAAACGGCATTTGCGTCTGGCGAGCCTTATGTTTTGCTGGTCGGCGACCTGCCCTATTACGCGCCGGCCGGCTTTCAGCGTGTCCCACCTGGCTCGATGGTGCTGCCGGGCCCGGTCGATCCGATGCGTCTATTGATGGCCCTTTCACCTTCCTGGGAGGGCGCTGCGCCAACAGGACGTGTCGAGGGCGCGGCTTAACGCCCTTCGCGCCACCATGCAGCGGCCCATAGGGCGAGAGCCGGGATCAACGTCCAGAGGCCGAGGGTTAGTGGGTGCTGCCGCGCGCCAATCAAAAGGCTTGCTTCTGAACGCCGGAATCCGATCCAGCCTTCGCCAGAGGCGCGCGCTGTCTCGCCGACGAGGCGCACGCGCGGGATCAGCGCTGGCGCACTGGCCTCTTCGGTCAAGCGCACAACCGAGCCGTTGGTCGCTTCGGCCAATAGCGAAAGACGTGCCTGGGTGCTCACCACTTCCTGCAATTCCACCGGGTTGGGCGGTCCGGCATGGGCAAGGGCAGTCAGCGTTCCATCGGTGATGCGCCAGAGACCAAGCTCTTCCACAGGCAGGCCGGCGCGATAGAGACCATCGCCCTGGCCTTCGGCTTCTACGATGCGCAAGGCGCCGGACGGGGCGGTGACGGTGAGCGGGGCAATCGAGTCGCCGAGGGTGCGGCGTTCGATCTGCATGCGGTCGCCGGTGACGCGTGCGGTCAGAGTTTCGTCTTCCAGATCAGGTTCGCGCATCAGCCAATGGGCCATGCGGCGCAAGAGCTGAACGTGCGGACCGCCGCCCTCGAAGTTTCGCGCCCAGAGCCAGACATGATCGGACAAAAGGAGAGCGATGCGACCTTGTTCCACCCGATCGAGTGCGAGCAGGGGCGCGCCCGGGAGCGAGCTAGTTTCCGGTGCGCGCATAGCCACCGTGCTGGCGGTCGACGCCTCCGCTTCAATCAGACGGAACCAGCGGCTCCAGCTCGGCTCCAGGAGGTCTAGATTGTCGGCCGAGATATCGCCGGGAAGGCCGCGTGTGATTGGGTGACGCCGTCCAAGGGCTGTGACCGAGGGTCGAAATGGCTCTTCGACAACCGTGCCCGTTGGGTATGCTGGCAGGATCTCTGCAAGCCCGGTGAAGGCGATGCTTGTTTCGTTGGCGAATTCCGGGCCGGCAGCGATCAGGAGCGCACCGCCGTTGCGAACATAATCGGCGATGTTGTTGAAGTAGATGAGTGGGAGCACGCTGCGGCGCTGATAGCGATCGAGAATGATCAGGTCGAAATCGTTGATGCGATCGACGAACAGCTCGCGGGTCGGAAAGGCGATGAGCGACAGCTCGCTGATCGGTGTGCCGTCTTGCTTTTCCGGCGGGCGCAGAATGGTGATGTGGTCCAGTTCTACGGCCGGGTCTGACTTCAAAAGGTTGCGCCAGGTGCGCTCGCCGGCATGGGGTTCACCGGAAACCAGAAGCACCCGCAGCGTGTCGCGTACCCCTTCGACTGTGAAGGTGGTGTGGTTGTTGAGGTGGGTGAGTTCGCCGTCGGCGTTCGCGATGCGTATCTCGAACAGGTTGTCGCCAGCGCGGTCTACAACGATGGGAACGTCCACCGGCACGCCGATGGGAACGGGTGCCTCGGCCAGAATTTCATTGTTGCGCAGCAATGTGAGATTGACCGTTGGGGCGGGGCTACCATCGAGTGGAATGCCGTCTTCGACGACGGTAAAGCGGATGATCTCGCGTCTATCGACCAGAGCGAAGCGTGGCACTTGCTCCAACTCGATCCGTCGGTCGCCTTCCTAGCCATGCCCGGTGAGAAGCGTGTGGACAGGCACGGTGAAGCCTGCATCGGTAGAGGCTGCTTCCTCACTTGGGGCATCGTTCACTTGGCCGTCGGTCAGAAGAACGATGCCGCCCAGACGCTCGCGCGGCACATCAGCCAGTTCGGTCTGCGTCGGACCGATGAGTTCGGTTCCGGTTTCAGCCTGAGTTCCGATGCTGATGGACCGGATTTCTATGTCACCGAGGGCTTCAAGCTGCGCCAGAAGTTCTGTCCGCGCGCCTTCGCGCTGATCGGATCTCTCGCCGATGGTTTGGCTGGCGCTTGCTTCGCTGACGACAGCCACATCGGTTGGCAGGCGCTGGCGATCTTCAAGTCGGATGGTCGGGTCGGCGAGTGCCAAAACCATCAGCAGCATCGCCGTCGTGCGTAGCCATGCTCCTGGGCGTCCGCGCCAGATAGCAAACCCAGCAAGCAAAACGGTAAGGGCCGCTAGGAGCCCCAGCAACCAAACCGGCACCATCGGATCGAAAAGGATCGTCCAGTCGGTCACCGTACCAAGCGCTCCAAAAGGGCGGGCACATGCACCTGATCTGCCTTGTAGTTGCCGGTCATGACGTACATGCCGATGTTGACGCCAGTGCGATAAGCGAACTCACGCTGCACAGGATCGGGCGGCGAGGTGGCGTAGAGCGCGCGGCCATCCGATGACAGCGCCCAGGCGGAGGCAAAATCATTACCTGTGATGAGGATGGGCGAGACACCATCTCCGCCACGCGCCGGACGGTTGGCGGTTTGACCGTCTTCGGGCAGAGCTTCGACCCAAAGCGGGCCGGAACCGAAGCGCCCAGGGAAGCTGTCGAGAAGATAGAAGGCTTTGGTGAGGACATGGTCCTCCGGCACAGGTTCCAGCGGCGGAATATCGAGTGCAGCCAGGAGCGTGCGCAAATTCGCGGTCTGTGGGCTGATGCTGGCTGACAGTGGGTTTGCGGCTTCATCGCGGGTGTCAAACAGGATCGTGCCGCCATTGTTCATGTAGGCGTCGATACGCGTGACCAGATCATCGGACACCGCAATTGGGGCTTCGGGCATGGCCCAGTAGATGAGCGGGAAGATCGACAGCTCATCTTCGGCTGGATCGATGGCCATGGGCTCGCCAGGTTCAAACGCCGTGCGTTGGGCCAGCACCCGTGTGATGCCCGACATGCCCTCCCGGGAGCGTTGATCGACTTCTGCATCACCTGTCAGGACGAAGGCGAGACGGGTGGTGTTCACGGCCGCCAGAAGCCGTTCAAGCTCACCATTTTCACCGTCACGCGACTGCGCCCAGCCAGATTGCGGAAGCGCCATGATAAGTGCGGCTGCCAGCGGTAGAGCCAAAGCGAGGCTTGCTGTGGTCTGGGCGGCGCGGCGACCCAATCCACGCAGGGCACCGGTGATGACCAGCATGATCACAGCATCAATCAGAGCCAGTACAACGATCAGCGTGATGAGTGTGGGTCTCAGATTGAAGGATTGTTCGGTCTGTGGCGCGAGAAGAGATGCGCCGATGGTGTCGATCTGCTCTTGCGACAGTGGGCGCAGGTCCGGTGCTTCTTCAAAGAGGTTTAGCGCGAGCGTGCTGGCTGCCGGGCCATAGAAGCCAGGTGGGGTCGCCAGCGAAGCATGCTCACTCTGCGACCCTGGAACCAGCGCTTCCACATGACTGGGCGGAGCTGTCAGGCGACCGAAACCATCCAAAGTCTGGCGCGGCGCCAGGCTTGCGGTGAGGTCGGCTGGCGCTGATTGAGCGCTTGTCTCGGCCTGGGCCGGTGCAAATGTGCCCGTTGCCGCGTTGGGTACGGACAGATCGATAAGGCGCTGGAGCATGGTCGGAAAGAGGCCGGAGAGCGGCAGGTTCGACCAGTCGGTATCGGCAGTGATGTGGAACAGGATCAAATGGCCGTTGCCGCGCGGCATGCCAGTGGCAAGCGGCGTGGCGTCAGCCAGTTCTGCATAGGTCCGGCTGGCAAGCGCTGCACCTGGCTCGCTGAGCACCTGGCGTGTCACGCGGACGTCTTCGGGAATGGTGAGGCCGAAAAACGGGCTTTGAGGCGCGAATGCTGCAATCGCCTGAGGTTCTTCCCAGGTCAGTGTACCGCCGAGCTGACGGTCGACGGCGCGCAAGGGCACGGGCAACAGACCGTCGGTTGATTGGGTGAGGCCGGACGAGGCAAAACGCACCAGAACGCCGCCGCGCTCCATCCAATCTTCAAGCCGTCGGACAGTTGAGGGGATCAGGCTGGCAGCATCGACAAGCATCAAGACATCGACGCCTTCTTCGATCAGGCCTGCGATCTCAGCGCTGACATCGCCCGTTCTGGGAACGGCAACGTCGGAAATGGGGCGAAGCGCGCGTTCAACATAGGTCGAGCCGGCGAGCAGAGGTTGCGCCTGATCGGCTGCCTCGCCGCTGACAATGCCGACCCGCCGTCGTTCAGCGCGGTCATCGACCAGAAGAACCTCGCCGGCATGCCGGGTTGGGACCACGGCAATGCGGGCTATGTCATTGCGCAAGTCCCGCGGCAGGTCGAAGGCGATGCGGTCCTGCGCAATCCCATCAGATCCGGCCAGGGCGGCTGAACCAAGCGTGCGGCCTGATCCGTCGAACGCCACGAGCCGGCGTGCGTCGCCTTCAGTTTCGTCGACTTGGAGCCGTGTCGTGTCGACGGCTTCATCCGCTGCAACAGCGTGAAGTCGTGCTGCTGGTCCGTCCGCGCCGCGTTCCAACGTCAAAGCCACCTCAACATAGGGCATGTCGAGGAGCGTGATCGGGTGATCTTGTGAAAGCGCTGCCAGCCGCTCGGCGCTTCTTTCAGGAAACGCCAGGCCGTCACCGATCCAAACGAGGGCGGCACCTTGCCAACCCGGCGAAGCCAGCAGTCCTTCCAGACGATCGAGCAGAGCCGCCCAGTCTTGCCGAGCCGCATGAGGCTGAAGCCCCGTCAGGACAGCTTGAGCTGCTGCTGCATCGCCAGGCAACGGTGCGGTCGCATCGGGTTGCGGTGAGGCCACAACTGCCATTGGCCGGTCGCTGGCATCGGCCGCGGCGATAATCTGACCGGTCCGTTCAAGCCGCGTTTCCCAATCCGCCGCGCTGGACCAGCCGGTTTCCAGGACAATCAGGAGTGGGGTATTCTCCTCGCCAGGTAGAGCGACGGGTGAGGCGGCGCGCCAGATCGGCCCGGCAAAAGCCAGGATGAGCAAGGTCAGGAGAGCAAGACGCAGGGCGATCAGCCACCAGGGCGTTTTCACCGGTGTTTCTTCATCGCTCACCAATCCGGCGAGCAGGCGCAGCGGCGGAAAAACCGTACGCGAGGGAGCAGGCGGTGTCGCGCGGAGCAGCCACCAGAGCGCCGGGAGAGCCACAAGACCCAACAGCGCCAGGGGAGCCAGGAAGGAAAATCCAAACACGCTCATTGCCCGTGGCCGTTACTACCTGTCCCGCACACGTGCAAGAGCCTCATGAAGGGCCAGCATGGGCGTCGCTGCGGTCCTGTCGGTATGGGATTGGGTGTGGCTCCAGCCGCGTGATCGCGCCAGGCCTTTGAGTTCTTCGCAGAAGGCGCGGAACAGCGTTTTGTAGGGTTGTTGCCAGCTTTCCGCGCGCCCGGACAGGATCGGGCTCTCATGCCTGCTTGCTGGTTCAAAGCGGGTGCGGCCACGAAAGGGAAAGGCTTCCTCGACGGGGTCGATGATCTGCACCAGATGGGCGCGCGCGCCCCGCGCAGAAAGCTGATCAATCAGGCGCTTGCGTTCGTCGCGATCGAACAGAAAGTCGGAGAAAATCACCACATCCTCGCGTGGGCGTACGCCGGCCATATCAAGCCAGCGTTGGCGACCTGTCTTGTCGGTATCGCGCAAGACAAGTTCACGCGTCATGGTTGAAAGTGCTGCCGCGCCGGTGCGTGGTCGTTCACCGCCGATGAGGCCGACGCGTTCGCCGCTGCGCGTCAGCATGGAGGCAAGGGCGAGCGCCATCAAGATCGCGCGGTCGCGCTTAGGTTCGCGCGCATCAGGGGACGCAAAACGCATCGAGGCGGACATATCGACCGAAAGGCGCACCGTATGGGCGCTCTCCCACTCCATTTCGCGGACGAAGAGTTGGTCGCCACGCGCCGAGCGTCGCCAATCGATGCGGGCCGATGGATCGCCAGGGCCATAGGGTCGGTATTGCCAGAAGGACTGGCCAGTTCCTGCGCTGCGCCGGCCGTGTAGCCCTGCGACGAGTGACGCAGCGAGCTTCTTGGCTTCGACCAAAAGATCCGGCATGGCGTCAGCGAGCGCCAACGGGTGGGTGTTGAGGTCAAGCGGGTCGAGCGGGGCAAGGTCCCCCGGTCCAAGCGTTTTTGAACTGGCGCGCCCCAAACCGCCGATCACAGCAGCGCCTCAACCAGTTTTTTCACAAGCTCGCGGCGCGTCGCGCCTTCCGCCCGGGCAGCATAGGTAAGTGCCATGCGGTGGCGTAGCACCGGCTCGGCGAGGGCCGCGACATCGTCCGCCGACGGGGCAAAACGGCCGTTAAGGAGCGCGCGGGCGCGCGTGGCGAGCATCAGCGCCTGGCTGGCACGCGGGCCGGGCCCCCAGTCAAGCTGATCGCCGATGATCGGATGCGCCTCAGGTCCGGGACGAGCGCCGCGAACAAGATCGAGGATCGACTCGGCAACCTGTTCGCCCACCGGCATCGCGCGCACCAGCTTTTGTGCCGCGATCAGATCTTGCGCGCTCATCACCGGATTGGGATGGGCCTCGCTTTCACCAGTGGTGAGCTTCAGCATTTCGCGCTCGGCATCGCGGTCGGGGAAACCGATCTCGATTTCCAGTAGAAACCGGTCGAGCTGCGCTTCTGGCAGCGGATAGGTGCCTTCCTGCTCGATGGGGTTTTGCGTGGCCAGGACGTGGAAAGGCGCGGGCAGGTCGTGCCTGCTGCCGGCAACCGTCACATGATGCTCCTGCATGGCCTGCAAGAGCGCGGACTGCGTGCGTGGGCTGGCGCGGTTGATCTCATCGGCCATCAAAAGCTGGGTGAAGACCGGCCCTTTGATGAAACGGAAGGATCGTTCGCCGGAGGCGCTTTCCTCCAACACTTCAGCGCCCAAAATGTCGGATGGGAGCAAATCGGGTGTGAACTGAACGCGCCGCGCGCCAAGGCTCAACACGGCGCCCAGCGTCTCGACGAGCTTCGTTTTTGCCAGACCTGGTAGGCCCACCAGCAGAGCATGGCCGCCACACAGCAGGGCAATCAAGCTGTTTTCGATCACCTGATCCTGGCCGAGAATGACTCGGCCGATAGAGGCCTTGGCATCTTCCAGCAGACTTGCGGTATCAGCGGCTTGGTTGGCGATCGTGGTCGTGTCAGCGTCGCTCACGGCTGTGTCGGTCAAGACCTGTCCTTTGCGGTTGCCCCGGATCGATTGCGGACGGGGCGGTGAGTCGTTTGGTCAGTCTACATCCTGAGCGCCATCATGGCGCCAGTGTGGGCATTGCACGTTTCATGCATCGTGCAAGGCCCGGATGTGCACCATTTTGTGATTGGATACATGATCCACCAAGCTCTGAAGGAAAGTCTGCTTCGCGACCATGATAGAAGAACGGTCATGACGACTGGATCACCTGATAAAATTGGCCATGGCGATAAGACCGATGCACCGGGCGCGTTGAACGCTCTTATGGCGGCCGCTCGGTCCGGTAAGCGGGCACCACCTGTGGATCTATGGAATCCGCCGCTATGCGGGGCCATCGATATCCGCATCGCCGCCGACGGGACCTGGGTTCACGAGGGCCGGCCGATCAAGCGAAAGCGGCTGGCAAGGCTCTTGTCGTCTGTCCTGCGCAAGGATGCAGATGGGGTGACTTACCTGGTCACGCCGCATGAGAAGCTCGCTATCTCTGTGGATGATGCGCCTTTGCTGGCGGTTGATTATGCCGCCGAACCTGGCTCAGACGGCGAGGTGCTTGTGCTGCGCACAACGATGGACGACATTGTGCGGGTCGATGCGGACCATCCCATTCGGTTCGCACTTGAGCCTGCAAGCGGCGGCATCAAACCTTATGTGTTGGTGCGCGGTCGCATCGAGGCTTTGATCAACCGGGCAACGACCATGGCGCTTTTGCAGGATGATCGTTTCGTTGATTTGACCTGCGAAATGCCCGTTCTTCGCTCAGGCGTGCACCGTTTCGCTGTCGATCCTGTCTAACCCGTTCCAACACTGTTTTTCTTCTTGGCTGACCCCAACACTCCATCAGATCCACCGCTTGCCCTTGCTGACTGGGATGAAGACCGTCGTTTGCGCCTGATAGGGCGCAATGGTTCAGGCATTGCCGATGCGCTTTACGCGTCTTCGTTGCCGGATGCGCCCGACGTGGACCCCGTCGGCGATGTGACGGCGACGGGCGATCATGTCCTCAATCCTGATTTTGCGACGTTTAATGCTGCTGAGACGTTGAAGCCGGCGGCCGTGCTGATCGCGGTGGATCATGCGCAGTCTGACCCGGTTGTGACATTGACCGTGCGCACCGCCAATCTCTCCGCCCATGCGGGGCAGATCGCCTTTCCCGGAGGGCGCATGGATGCTGGGGAGAGCCCGCGGGAGACGGCGGTGCGGGCGGCTGAAGAAGAGGTTGCTTTGCCACGACAGGCGGATGATGTGCAGGGCTATCTGCCGCCCTACCTTTCGCGCACGGGGTACCGGGTCTTTCCCGTCGTGGGGCGGCTCGATACAACGCCAGTCCTGACGCCCAACCCCGGCGAGGTGGAAACGATCTTCCAGGTTCCCTTGCGGTTTCTGCTCGATCCGGCCAACGCGCAGCTGGAAAGCCGGGTGTTTCAGGGCAAACGGCGCTACTTTTACCTCTACCAGTTCGCGAATCATGCGATCTGGGGTTTGACGGCCGGAATCATTCACCACATGTCGGTGAGACTCTTAAGCGCCGACCTCTGATTTGGAGCCTTCTTTTGCTGCGTATCGCTATCATCAATCTTGCCCTGTTTCTGGTTCCCTTTGCCCTCTACCTGCTTTGGACGACGGTGCGCGGCAAACGCACCGATATGCCGTTTTACTGGCTTGTGGGTTCCGGCGTGGCGCTGGTGCTGATGGCGATGATCACGCTCGCGCAATTTGAGACGGGCGGTACCACCGGGCAGTATGAGCCGCCGCGCCAGGAGAATGGCGAAATCGTGCCGGGCCGCGTTGTCGAACCGGTCGAATGAACGACCCACTCACGGGCCTCCTTCAGTCGCCCGGCGTTGCCCGCCTCTTTGATGTTCTCGAAACCGACGGCGACCAGCTCTGGCTGGTCGGCGGATGTGTGCGCAATGCACTCTTGAGTGAGCCGCATGGCGATCTCGATTTCGCGACCCAGGCTGAACCCAAGACTGTCATGGAACGCGCCGACGCAGCCGGACTGAAAGCCGTGCCGACGGGCATTGATCATGGCACGATCACTGTCATCGTGGATCATGTGCCCTTCGAGGTCACCACATTGCGCCGTGATGTCGAAACCGATGGACGGCGTGCGGTCGTCGCCTTCAGCCGCGACCTTGCAGAGGATGCCGCAAGGCGCGATTTCACCATGAACGCGCTCTATGTCGACCGACAGGCACAGCTGCATGATCCTCGCGAGGGGTTGGCCGACCTGGAGGCCCGCCGTGTGCGCTTTATCGGCGATGCCGGCGAGCGCTTGCGGGAGGATTATCTGCGCGCTCTGCGGTTTTTCCGGTTCTACGGTTGGTATGGCCATGGCGCACCGGACCGCGAGGCCGTGAGGGCAATCGTCGCCAACAAGAATGGCTTGGAGGGTCTTTCGGCCGAGCGTGTCTGGTCGGAGCTGAAAAAGCTGCTGGCGGCTCCTAACGTCACACGCGCGCTTCTCTGGATGCGGCAAACGGGTGTCTATCAGATCGTGCTGCCGGAAAGCGGCGACATGGACGGTTTCGCCCGCTTCATGCGTCTGGAGGAATCCGCCCGCATCGCTCCTGATCCGCTGCTACGGCTGCTCGCGTTGCTTCCGCTTCGTCGGCCTGACGCCGAGACGGTCCTTGCCGGGCTGGCCAGTCGGCTCAAGCTCTCCGGCGCCGAGCGTGACCGCCTGATGGACGCGGCAAACCTTTATCACACCCTTGATCTTGCCAGCCTAGGTGATGCGAAAGCGCGCCGCGCTGTTTTATACCAGCATGAGCCGAGCGCCGTTTTGGATGCAGCGCTGGTTCTGGCCTCGCATGGTCTTGATGCCGATCCAGAATCAGCGATGCCAAGCGATGTGGTCGATCGGCTCGTCGCCTTGCGTGAAGATGCTTCCGCTTGGAAGAAGCCCAGCTTGCCGATTTCCGGGCAGGACTTAATCGACCGGGGTATCCCGACCGGTCCGCAGGGGGGTGAGGCCTTAAAGATGATGGAGGGGGCGTGGGTCGCGTCCGACTTTAGCCTGTCGCGCGAAGATCTTTTGGCCGTTCTTAAAACCTAGGATCTGAGACCAACGATTTGAGACTTAAGATTTTGCAAGCCGTGCGAGGTTGTCACCGTCCCAGCGCAGATAGGTCTTGCGCGTGTCCGTCGCGCCAAGGCGGCGATATAGGGCATCTGCCCCATCGTTACCGGCGTCCACCGTCAGATCGAAGCGGCTGCCATCACGGCGTACCGTTTCGGCGGCACAGGCCTTGATCAAGAGCTCGCCAATGCCTTGATCGCGTGCCTTGGCGGCGACGTACAGGTCTTTCAAAAACCACGAGGTTCTAAGGCTGCCGGCTGGAAAAAGCGGGGCTAGAACTGCATGTCCCAATACATCGTCAGCCCTCAAGGCGAGCAAAATCACTGTATCCTGGCTGTCAGCGAACCATTTTGCGAGGCGTTCAGTGATCAAAGGCGCATCAATGGCATCTTCGCCGAAGTAATGCAGCTCCATCTCAGCCATGATTGGAACCATGGCCGCGCAGTCGTCGACCGTTGCAGGCCGTATGATCAGATCAGGCTCTTCCTTGTGTTCTGCGCTCAAGGCCAGCGCACTTCTGGCGGCATGGAGGAGAGAATGGAATCCACATTGCCACCGGTCTTCAGACCGAACAACGTTCCACGGTCATAGAGCAGGTTGAACTCCACATACCGTCCGCGACGCACAAGTTGTTCGTGGCGCTGTTCTTCGGTGAACGGCTTTTCCCAGTTTTCGCGAACCAGCTTGGGATAGATATCCGTGAAGCCCCGCCCGACATCTTGGACGAGCGCAAAATCGGCGTCCCAATGGCCGGAGTTCAGATAGTCGAAAAAGATGCCGCCTATGCCGCGCGGTTCGTCGCGGTGAGGCAGATAAAAATAGTGGTCGCACCAGGTTTTAAAGGCCCTGTAGTCGGCCTGCGCATGGCCCGTGCAGGCATCTTCCATCGCTGCATGAAAGGCTTGGGTATCTGGGTCTTCCTGATTCCGCCTTGCATCAAGAACCGGCGTCAGGTCGGCCCCGCCGCCGAACCATTGCCGGGTCGTCACGACCATGCGGGTGTTCATGTGCACGGCTGGCACATTGGGGTTGTGCATATGGGCGATCAGCGAGACGCCACACGCCCAGAACCGTGGGTCATCGGATGCGCCTGGAATCTGAGCCTGGAAGGCTGGAGCAAAGGTGCCGCGAACGGTTGAGATGTGGACGCCCACCTTTTCAAAGACACGGCCGCGCATTGTGCCCATCGTACCTCCGCCGCCGGGTGCGCCGTCATGGTTGGTGCGTTCCCAAGGTTGAAGAACAAAACGGCCGGGTTCGCGGCCTTCGGTTGCAGGCAATCCGTCGGCATCGTCTTCCAGACGTTCGAACGCACCGACGATCTGGTCGCGCAATTGATGAAACCAGGCTTCGGCCGATTCCTTTTTGACGTCGATATCTTCCGGCAGGCCGGTTTGCAGATCATCGGCGGCGAAAATCGGCGTAAAGTCTTCGGACGAATCGGTCATTGTGAGCCCTCATCAGCAGTCGGAAAGCTGTCGGTCTGACGTAGAGCCTCACCCATGATGAGACCGGCTGCAAGAGCCATGTTCAACGATCTGCGGTCGGCCATCATGGGTATCAACACCCGCTCGTCCGCCCGGTCATGCAGCCATTGCGGCGCGCCAGATGTTTCGCGTCCCATGACAACTATATCATTGGCCCGAAACGAAAAATCAACGTATGGCAAGGTTGCTTTCGTGGTCGCCAAGACCAAGCGGGGCGGGTTCCACGCTAAGCTCCGGCTGAACTCATCAAAGTCGGAATGAACTGAGACCATGGCCTTGTCGCGGTAGTCCAATCCGGCGCGCCGCAACGCTTTGTCCGTCATTACAAAGCCGGTGGGGCCGATAATGTGCAGGGCAAAGTCCAGGCAGGCGGCACTGCGGATCAATGTCCCTGCATTGGCGGGTATTTCAGGCTGGAAGAGAGCAAGGGAAACGGGAGCCGGCATGATGGACGGTGAATGATCCGGACCGAAAGGTCTCGCCTTTTGCAGATAGTGAGCCAGATAAGCCCACGGACCAATGAAAAACGGTCCGTGGTTTTGCCGGGTCAAAGGCGGTGTTTTCGCTTGTGCCCGGTTGTGACAGAGGGGTCGTACCGGCTTGGTTGAGGGCCGGCAACGTCACCTTTGGGATAGTTGCAGAGCAGTGACTGGACAAGGCATCAATGGCGACGTTAAGAGCTTGGTAAATGCGGCGATTTGCCAAGGTGAGTTTCGGGAACCACTGCTTTAGAACGATGCCAAACTAGGGTATCGGCAACGAACGCGCGTAACAGCTCGAGCGCTGACGCGCGCTCTTTGCGCTATGACGAGGGAATTTAAAACGTGTCGATGCAAGCTGATGTGCAAGAGACAGGTCACGAGGAGCCCACTCGGCGGGATTTCCTTAACATAGCAACCGGTGCAATGTGCGCGGCTGGCGTTGGCGGTCTCGCTTGGCCGTTCATTGCGCAGATGAATCCGGACGCTTCAGCCCTCGCGCTGTCGACCAGCGAAGTGGACATTGGGTCCATGCAGCCGGGCGATCAGGTGTCGGTGATGTGGCGCGGCAAGCCGGTCTTCCTCCGCTACCGCACCGAAGAGGAAATTGCCGAGGCTGAGGCTGTGGAGGTTGACGAGCTTCCCGACCAGTCGGCCCGCTTGGATGTCGATCCTGCGGCACTGGCGACGAATGAAGCGCGGTCGGTTGCAGAAAATCCCGCTCTTATCTTGATGCTCGGCGTTTGCACCCATTTGGGCTGCATCCCGCTGTCCGAAGCTGGTGATTTTGGCGGTTGGTTCTGCCCTTGCCACGGTTCGCACTATGACACGGCGGGCCGTATCCGCCGGGGCCCAGCACCGGAGAACCTTCCTATCCCGGTGTATGAGTTCATTTCTGAAACCACGATCCGCATCGGCTAAGCCGCGGGTTCTTTCCTTTATCAAAGGTTTTGAGGAGATACGTTGATGGCTGGACCTTCAACCTACGTTCCCAAAAGTGGCATTGAGCGTTGGCTCGATGCGCGGCTGCCAATCGTGCGGATGATGCATGGGCAGTTCATTGAGTTTCCGATCCCCCGGAACCTCAACTACATGTACACGTTCGGCGGGATCTTGATGATCATGCTGGTGTCGCAGATCATCACCGGCATCGTGCTGGTGATGCACTACACGCCGCATGCCGACATGGCGTTCAACTCCGTTGAGCACATCATGCGTGATGTGAACTATGGCTGGCTGTTGCGCTACATGCATGCCGTTGGCGCCTCGATGTTCTTCATCGCGGTCTATCTGCACATCTTCCGCGGGCTCTATTACGGGTCCTACAAAGAGCCGCGCGAGGTGCTTTGGATTCTGGGCGTTGTGAGCTTCCTCCTGATGATGGCCAGCGCCTTTATGGGCTATGTGCTCGTCTGGGGTCAGATGTCCTTCTGGGGCGCGACCGTGATCACCAACTTCTTCTCGGTCTTCCCGATTGTTGGAGATACGCTGGTGCAGTGGCTGTGGGGCGGCTTCGCGGTGGATAACCCGACGCTGAACCGTTTCTTCTCGCTGCACTACCTGCTGCCGTTCATGATTTTCGGCGTGGTGATCCTGCACGTATGGGCGCTGCATGTGACCGGTCAGACCAACCCGACCGGCATTGAAGTGAAGCAGAAGTCCGACACGGTACCGTTCACGCCTTATGCGACGGTCAAAGACCTGTTCGCGATGATCGTGTTCTTCGTTCTGTTCGCCTACTTCCTGTTCTTCCTGCCGAATTATCTGGGTCACGCGGACAACTATATCGAAGCCAACCCGCTGGTGACGCCCGCGCACATCGTTCCTGAATGGTACTTCCTGCCGTTCTACGCGATCCTGCGAGCCGTACCGAGCGCGCTGGGCGGTGTTTTGCTGATGTTCGGTTCCATTGCGGTGCTGTTCTTCCTGCCGTGGCTGGACACATCCAAGGTCAAGTCGGGCTCGTTCCGTTCGGTTTGGTTCAAGGTCGCGTTCTGGGCCTTTGCCATCAACGCAGTGTGGCTTGGCTGGCTTGGGTCTAAGCCTGCTGAAGGTTGGTACATCCCTGCTATGCAGCTGGGCACGGCCTACTACTTCGCCTACTTCCTGATCATTCTGCCGCTCTTGGGTCTGTTTGAGACGCCCAAGCCGCTGCCGAACTCGATCACCGAAGCGGTGTTGAAGAAGGCTGGCAAGGAAGTTGCCTCTGGCGGCGGTCAACCCGCTGGCGCAACGGCGGCACCGGAAACCAAGGGCTAATCGGCGACTTCGCCAACAGGAGACATTTTCCCATGGCTTTCTTTTCAAGCCGCATCGTGAAAACCCTCGCAGCTGCCGTCATGGCAGTGGCGCTGCCGGTCACCGGGGCGTTTGCCGCCGGTGATTCCAAGCCGCCGCGCATGCAGGATTGGTCCTTCGCGGGTATTTTCGGCACCTACGACACGGCTCAGTTGCAGCGCGGGTTTCAGGTCTATGCTGAAAACTGCTCAGCCTGCCATGCGCTCAGCCGTATCGCATTCCGCAACCTGATGGAGCCTGGTGGACCGGAGTTCTCCGAGGCTGAGGTTCGCGCCATTGCCGAGGCTTACTTTGTGATGGATGGGCCGGATTCGTTCGGTGAGATGTTTGAGCGTACCGCTCGGCTGTCGGACCGGTTCCCGCCGCCGTTTGCCAACCGCGAAGCGGCAACATCTGCTTTGGGGGCCTACCCACCTGACTTCTCGCTGCTTGCCAAAGCGCGTGCGCCGACCCGTGGCTTCCCGGGCTTTGTGATCGATATCTTCACCGGTTATGCAGAAAACGGCCCGGACTACATCTATTCGCTGCTGACTGGCTACGCGGAACCGGAAAATCCGGACGATGTGCCGATTGGCCTCAACTACAACCCGTACTTTATTGCCGGTGAGTACATCGCAATGGCCAACCCGCTGTTCGACGGCATGCACCTCTACCAGGACGGCTCAGCGGAAACGGCCGATCAGTATGCACGCGATGTCTCTGCCTTCATGATGTGGGCTGCTGAACCCCATCTTAATGCCCGCAAGGAAATGGGCTTTCGGGTTTTGGCATTCCTGGTTCTCTTTGGCGGTCTGGTTTACATGACCAAGCGCAAGGTTTGGAGCAACGTCGCCCACTAGGGTGATTGCCCGTCACAAGGTTTTAAGGGTCGCCTTCGGGCGGCCCTTTTTGTTGGTGGCGATCTCCTCCATATCGGGAGCGAAACGCAGTCTTTTGCCTGGTTTGAAGGCTGTCCAAGGTACAGGCCGCAGGCTAAGTTCCCCCGGTTTGCTTCGTCTTGCCGACGTTCGTCACCACCTTTTTGAGCTGCCAAGCGCTGACATCCCAGGAGTTTGACCCGTGCTGCAACATGCCGACCCGTCGCTTGAGAGCGCCGTGCGTTCCATCCCCGACTATCCCAAGCCGGGGATCATCTTCCGGGATATCACGACCCTGCTTGGCGATGCGCGCGCGTTCCGACGCGCGGTGGATCAGCTGGTCCAACCCTATGCTGGTCTGAAAATCGAGAAGGTTGCCGGCATCGAGGCGCGTGGCTTCATTCTTGGTAGCGAGGTTGCCCAACAGATTTAAAACGGCTTTGTGACAATCCGCAAGAAAGGCAAGCTCCCGCACGAAACCGTGCGGATCGCCTACAGCCTGGAATACGGCATCGACGAAATGGAGATGCACAAGGACGCGGTGGCAGCCGGGGAAAAGGTTATCGTGGTGGACGATCTCATCGCGACCGGTGGCACGGCCGAAGCGGCCATCAAGCTTTTGCAGTCGATCGGCGCGGATGTCGTCGCGGCTTGCTTCATCATCGATTTGCCCGATCTTCAGGGTGCCAAGAAGATTGAGGCGCTAGGCGTTCCGGTGCGGTCTCTCATGCAATTTGAAGGCGACTGACAACCAGCGATGGCCTTTCGTGACTTGATCACCGTCAAGGCGCCCGAGATCGGTTAGCGGTGATGGTCAGCTCCTCACAAAAGGATGAGACC
>JBHJIX010000147.1:0-6208 GCA_050043025.1 Cohaesibacteraceae bacterium | reverse complement strand
GACCTCGACCATCTCCGCGACGCGCGCCGGTGCAAGCTCCATGCTTGGCAACCTCGCATTGTTCTTCTGCAACAACCGCAACTTCCCGCTTGGGATCGTTGGTGTGCTTTTGGCGATGATCGTTGCGCCGATGGCAGCGATGCTGGTTCAAATGGCGATCAGCCGCACGCGTGAGTTCGCCGCCGACAAGCTGGCCGCCGAGATCTGCGGGCGTCCTGATTGGCTGGCATCTGCCCTTGCCCGTATTGGCGAGCTCGCAGGGCGCGCTCCACTGCCGACAGCTGAGCGCAATCCCGCGACCGCGCACCTTTTCATCGCCAATCCCCTGTCGGGCTCCCGTTTTGCTGGACTTTTTGCCACCCACCCGCCGATGGAACAGCGCATTGCCAAGCTCAACGATCTTTCCGTGAGTTGGGGAGATGCGCCGCTGACCCAGCAGCCAGCGCCGATGCGCGGTGAAGGTTCACGACCATCCCCCTGGGATCGCGACAAGCGTGATAGCGGCGGCGGTCGCGATGGCCCCTGGGGCTAAGCAGACTTGGCAATGGAACCGGCACGCAAGCCGGAAAGACGTACAGCAAGACCTAAAGCGCCAATCCCCAAAACACCCGGGCTGGCGGCCCGGCGTTGGGCCGCTGATCTGGTCTTTGACGTAACCGCCAACGGCCGGTCGCTTGAAGGCACGTTTGATGGCCCAGGATCGAAACAGGTCTCAAATCCTGCGGATATCGCGCTTACCCAATCGCTGGTGCTGAGTACCCTGCGCCATCTGGGCACACTGGACGCGGCGCTAGGTAACTGCCTGGACCGGCCACTGAAACCCTCTCAGGCCCGCGCGCAGGCGACACTTCGCGTGCTGGCCACGCAGCTTCTGATCCTCGACATGCCGGCCCATGCCGCAGTCACGCTGGCGGTCGAAGACGTTGCGCAAAGCCCAAAGACCCGTGCCCTCAAGGGGCTCGTCAACGCCGTGGGCAGGCGCATGGCTCGGGAGGGCAAGGCCCTTCTGCCAGCCGAGCCGGCGCTGGAACAGCCCAAATGGCTTGCCCAGCGCTGGGCTGAGACCTACGGTAAAAAAACAGGCGATCACGTCTTGGCTTCCTTGCGGAACCAACCGGCAATCGACCTGACGCCTAACCCCAGCATCGATCGCGAAGACCTGCTCAAGGCTCTCGCTGAGCATGGCCCGACCCTGCTGCCGACCGGTTCCATCCGCCTTGCAAACCCAGGTCGGATCACCGAGCTGCCGGGATTCAAGGAGGGTCATTGGTGGGTGCAGGATGTCGCTGCTGCTCTTCCAGCAACCATCCTCTTGGAAAGTCTGGAGGACCCGTCAGGCGCGACGGTTCTGGACATGTGTGCTGCCCCCGGTGGAAAAACCGCGCAATTGGCGGCCACCGGAGCCGATGTCACGGCCGTTGATCGATCACAGTCGCGAATGGGTCGCCTGACCGACAATCTGAAGCGTTTAGGGCTTCAGGCTAGAACGGTGATCGGCGATGCGCGCGCCGTAGTGCCTAATCGGCATTTATCAGCTGTCATTCTAGACGCGCCGTGCAGAGCCACCGGCACGCTACGACGCCATCCGGACCTTGCTCATGTCCGACGCCCGGATGACATCGTGGCGCTCGCGAACCTGCAAAGCGAGCTTCTTGAAGCAGCCGCCAAACGAACCGCGCCCGGTGGCACCTTGGTCTATGCAACCTGTTCGATGGAGCCAGAGGAAGGCGAAGACCAGATTTCGCAATTTCTGGCAGGCCATCCAAATTGGGCGTTGGAGTCCATCGATTGGTCCGACCTGCCAGCCCGCGCCCGGCAAGCGGACGGAACCGTCCGCACGCTGCCGCATATGGCACCCGCAAGCCCCGACATTGCTGGTGGCATGGACGGATTTTTCATCGCCAAGCTCCACCATCACGTGTCGTGATCGCTCATAAGTAGGGCTTGCTTGGCAGCAATCGCCCAAGCTGTGTTAACCGTCACGTAACCCTACCATCTCCTAAACGCATCATTTGGGATATGACGTCACGTCATGGGGCAATCACGCACGCCGATAAAGCATCGCGCGGCGCACGGACATATTTTGCAAACAAAAGGAAGTTGCGCGCGACCATGGCCGGTCCGGTCCATTCCATCCTTGCTGAGGTGCGACGGCTCAATGCGCGGGTTGTGGCGACCGGACGAGCGTTCGGCGCTGCTTTTTCAACCGTGCTGGTTGGCACATGGTCGCCGCGTGGCGCGATGTTCGAGGTCGTCCCGCGCGACATGCGCACCACCGACCCCACAAGGGCCGATGAGATCATGCAGGGCTATTTCGCGCTGGCCGGACGCATGGTGGAGCTGGACGGCCGCGAGCTTTTTGCGATCACGCCGCCAACTGATGCGTTCGCCAAGGAATTGCACAGTTTCGACTGGTTGAGGCACCTGCGGGCGGTCAACGGTTACAGCACCGACCCGAGCCGGTCAGCTGCGGCCGCGGCCCAGGCACGCTCTTACATTCTCAACCGGATCGCCACCCGTTCGAGCCACCCTGGCCTGGTACGCACGCCACAGATTGCCGCCTGCCGAGCCCTCAACCTTACCAACCATGCAGCGTTCCTGCTCGACAGCGCGGACCCGCCGACCTACCGCGCCATCATGACGGCTATCATTGGCGATATCCGTTTTGCCTTCACACACCGCTCGCTGGTCAACGATCCAACCGACTGCTGCAAGCTGGTGCTGGCGTGCATCAGCGTCGCTCACGCCTTGGTGGAGCATATCGGCGTCAAAACAAAAACGCTGGAAGCCCTGGCTGGCGCGCTCGCAGATGCCATCCACAGAGACGGCGGACCGGTCACCCGGCGCCTTGGCGATCTGCCGACCCTTTTGGCGCAGTTGCTTTCCTTGCGCGCTCTTCTGGAAACCCGAGGGATGGCCGTTCCTGTTCGGCTTACCCAAACCATCGATGCTTCTATGCGGATGCTGCGTATGGTGCGTCATCGCGATGGCTCGGTGGCCCGTTTCCATGGAACCCGGTCGCTGGCTCGGCTGGAAAGCGACCTCATCTCCTCCATCCTGACCTACGACCCCGAACGCGGTCACCTGCCAGTGTTCGCGCGCAACACCGGCTACACCCGCCTGGAGGCGGCGCAATCTGTAGTCTTGGTCGACTGTGCCGGCCCGCCCAAAGGCACAGCCAGCCGTGAAGCGCATGCAGCCGCTCTCGCCTTCGAATGGAGCCATGGTAGCGAGCGCATCATCTCGAACGCCGTTGAGATCGGCCAGCCGGTCGGTACGGACATCTTCCAACAACGCCAGACGGGCGCTCAATCGACCTTGTGCGTTCAGGGCCTATCATCAGCCAGCTTCCAGGGGACGCAGGATGATGCTGAGCTCTTGGCCGGCGGGCTGCAAGTGGCCCTGGCCAAGGCGGAAACAGGCGCCGACAGAAACCTATCAGGCCGCCATACCGGCTACCGCGCCAAGTTCGGCGTCGATCACGAACGCTCACTGTCCTTGCAGGATGACGGACGAGCACTGTCAGGCCGCGACCGATTGCTCTTGCCGACGGACAAGGTGGCAACGGGCGGACGCAACGCCTTCACCCTGAATTTTCACCTGCAGCCCGGCCTGCGCGCAAAACAAGCCGATGCGAGAACAGTACACATCGCCACGCGCCAATGCTTGATCCTGTTTGAGGCCAATGCGGGCAGCATCACCCTCATCAACCAGGCCGACCGTCTTGGCTATCGCGGCCCACGCCACGCCTACCAGATTGTCGTGACCTCCGAAGCCGCGCTTCCCGCCGACATCTCATGGCGCTTCGTGGTCGAGCGAACAGTGGACACGTCCAAACAACCGACAGCGCAAGAAGCTGTGGCCTAACCCTTCAGGCGGGTTTCGTCCCAATGGCCGGCCGTGGTAGCGCCAAGCGTCGCTCCCACAACATGACCTTTTGATCCATGACCTCCATCGTCCCCATTCGCCGTGCGCTTCTGTCGGTCTCTGACAAATCCGGCCTCGTTCCGTTCGCCCAAAAACTGGCCGCAAGCGGGGTCACGATTCTTTCGACCGGCGGCACCGCGCGCCTCTTGCGTGAGGAAGGGCTGACGGTAACGGACGTATCCGAGGTGACAGGGTTTCCCGAAATCATGGACGGGCGGGTAAAGACGCTCCATCCGGCAATCCATGGCGGGCTGTTGGCGGTGCGCGACAAGGACGATCATCTGGCGGCCATGGAGGCCAACACCATCGCGCCCATCGATCTGCTGGTTGTCAATCTCTACCCCTTCGAGGCAACCGTGGCCTCCGATGCCGATGAGGAAACGGTCGTCGAGAACATCGATATTGGCGGACCAGCCATGATCCGCGCAGCCGCAAAGAACCACCGCTATGTAAGCGTGGTCACAGACCCGGACGATTACCAAACGGTGCTGGACGGGATTGAAGCAAATGGCGGCCTAGACCTTGCGGCCCGCACACAGCTCGCCGGAAAGGCCTATGCCAGAACGGCCAGCTATGATGCCGCGGTCTCCGCCTGGTTCGCCCGCGAGACGCCGGACGCGCTTGCCAAACACACAACGCTCGGCGGCACCAAGGCGCTAGAGATGCGCTACGGCGAGAACCCCCATCAGAAGGCCGCGCTTTATCTGACCGGCGAAAAACGGCCTGGGGTGGCACGCGCTGAACTCGTTCAAGGCAAGGCGCTGTCGTTCAACAACATCAACGCTGCTGACGCTGCCTTTGAACTTGCGTGCAGTTTCGACCCGGCTAAAGGGCCAGCAGTTGCCATCATAAAGCATGCCAACCCGTGCGGTGTTGCCCAGTCGGCCAAGCTCAAAGACGCCTATCAACTGGCGTTGCGCTGCGACCCGGTTTCCGCCTTTGGGGGCATTGTCGCGACCAACTTGCCGCTGACGGGGGACGCCGCCAGCGAGATTACCGGCATCTTCACCGAGGTGATCATCGCACCTGATGCCGACGACGAAGCCAAGGCGCTGATCGCCAAAAAGAAGAACTTGCGGCTCCTTCTAACCGGTGGGCTTGCCGACCCTCGCGCCGCCGGCCAGACCATTCGTACGGTCGCCGGTGGTTTTCTAGTTCAGGGCCGCGACACCCTTGAGGCTGATGATCTGGAGCTCAAAACGGTGACCAAGAAGGTGCCGACCGAGACCCAGCTCAACGATCTGCGTTTCGCGTTCAAGGTGGCCAAACACGTCAAATCGAACGCCATCGTCTATGCCAAGGATGGTGCGACGGTCGGCATCGGCGCTGGTCAGATGAACCGGCGGGATTCCTCGCGCATCGCTGCCATGAAAGCTGCCGAAGCAGCGGAACTTGCGGGGATCGACCAGTCGCTTGCCATCGGATCAGTGGTGGCTTCAGACGCCTTTTTCCCGTTCGCTGATGGTTTGCTGGCGGCAGCCGAGGCAGGCGCCGAAGCCATCATTCAGCCCGGCGGCTCGGTCCGCGATGATGAGGTGATCTCTGCAGCCGATGCAGCCGGGCTAGCAATGGTGTTCACCGGCGCGAGGCATTTCCGGCACTAGGCGACGCACAGCCCCGACAAACCCTACTCGGTTGGGCGCAGGCCTTTCGCGTCGACGAACTCGCGCTCAGCCAACAGGGTCAAGGGGCTTTCCATGTTGACCACCGCCATGTCCCGCAATTCGCGGTTAGACATGTAGCGCATGTCGGATGGCGGCACGTTAAGCGACATATCGATGAAACCGGCATCTACGCCCATATCCATCGCATAAACTTTGATCATCGCCGAAACGGCCTCATCGCCGGGGCGCATAACGACCCGCTCATCGGGCTCCATGTGCCCTGGATAGAAGCGGTGGACACCGATTACATCATCTTCGGCGTAGCGCTCCACGCCACCGAGAAATGCGAACGTGCAGGCCGATGCACAGTCGCCAGTGCGCATGGAATGACCGCCAGTAGGCAATGGCTGCGCCCGCCCGACCTGGGTATGGAAACCAAAGTCGCGAATATCGCGTCCGAACCGCAACCCGGCAACCACGTCACCACCCGTCGAGTTCAACACCTCCGTGAGAGCCTGTCCTTGCAGATTGTAGTTTCGCACGAACTGACGGAATTGGGCGGCCTTGTAGGCGTCGATGTCGCCAGCCGCACGGATGTAACGACAGTCCGGGCAGTCCACATCGTCGTCCACCAGGGTGAACCGCATCGGCTGCGCGTCAAGCTGCGCTAGCGCGGC
>JBHJIX010000146.1:0-9474 GCA_050043025.1 Cohaesibacteraceae bacterium | reverse complement strand
ACAACGGCAATCAATCAGTTCTGATTGCATGCCTTAAGGATGTTTATTGCAGCACGGGTACCATCAACAAGTGGCACTGAGCTGTGCTCTGCCAAGCGATCTGCCATTCCCGCGAGTGGCCCACCACCCAACACAATCACCTCAGCTCCTTTGGCCGCCATCTTCTGGCACAGCTCGGCAATGGGTTCGAAGAACCGCGTCTGCACCGTACCAGGGTCTCCCACATCGCCCCATGTTGCAGCGGTCACTCCGATGAGATTTGCGCCATTGCCCGTGCACTGGGCTTTAGCCTCGAGAGCTCCAATAAGACTGTCGCCAAAGGTAACGATCCCGAACTTACAGTTTAGAGTCTTGACGGTTGCAACCGCTGCGCTGGCAATTCCAATAATGGGCAGGTCAGGCCATAACGCCTTGGCCTCAAGCGCACCGGTATCACCAAACGATGCGACAACAACGCCATCATATTTGGCATGCTCATCTGCAATAACCTGAAGAACGCCCTTCTTTGCCCATTCAGCATCGCGCTCGGTCACGATGAGTTCTGGGCCGTCCGCAGGACAAACGGTTTTGAATTCATCGTTAGTAAGTGCATTCGCGTTGGCGGCATCACGGATACGTTGCGTCGCACCCACCGATGTATTCGGATTAATTATCAAAATGCGCATTAAAGGATGACCGATGGGAGCCACAGTGACAGGGCGGAAAACAAGTTAATCAACGTCAGAGCGACAAGCATTGCAGCGATGAACCACATCATTGAGGGGATGATCTTGGCGATGGATATCTTTGCGATTGCGCACGTTATGAGAACGACCGACGCAACGGGCGGGGTTTGCTGACCAATGCCCAGATTGATCGTCAGGATCAGACCAAAGTGAACGCGATCAATGCCAAGCTGATCGGCAAGCGGCAAAAAGATCGGCACAAGCATAAGGATTGCCGGGGTGCCGTGGATGATTGTGCCGGCAAGCAGAAAGAAGGCATTGATGGCGAGTAGGACAATCCAGTAGTTATCTGAGATCCCCAGGATAGCATTCGCGATATCCTGCGGAATTCTTTGATTGGTCAGATACCATCCAAGGAGCGTTGATGTTGCGACGATGAACATCAGCATCGCGGAGCGCTTTCCAGCGACGCGCAAGGTATCGACAAGCGTGCCGAGATTGACAGAACGGTAGACGACCGCCGCTAGAACGATGGACCAGAAGGCCGCGATCGCTCCTGCTTCTGTCGCGGTGAAAACGCCTCCCAGAATGCCAACCAAGACTAAGATGGGAAGGGTAAGAGGCACGGCCGCTTCTTTGCCAGTGCTAAGCACATTTTGAAGCGAAAAAGCGCCCTCAGTCGGATAGCCACGACGAACAGAGATGGCATATGCGGTCGTCATAAGCAGCGCGCTAACAATGATGCCAGGAACAATGCCGGCCGCAAAAAGTTCAGCAATCGATGCGTTCGCTACATAGGCGTATAGGATTAGGTTCAGGCTTGGCGGTACGATGATTGCCATGGTCGCCGATGTCGACGTCACGGCCGCGGCGAAAGCTGCCGGATAGCCGCGCTTGCGCATCTGAGGGATCATCACGGAACCGATGGCAGCCGCATCAGAGGTTGCTGTGCCGGAAATTTCAGAGAAGAAAAGCGATGTGAGAATGTTCACATGCGCCAGTCCTCCGCGCAGGTGACCGACCAGTGAGGATGCGAACGCGATGAGCTTCTCGGCTATACGCCCCTGATTCATGACCTCACCGGCAATCATGAAAAGTAGCGCAGCAACCAGCAGGTAGTTGTTCGCTCCGCCGAAGGGGATCAGACCGATTATCTGAGGTACAACAGCCGGGTCGATCAAGATCATCGTAGCGGCGGTCACACCAAGCACGAAGGCGATCGGCAAGCCGCATATCAGCAGAGCCACAAGAAGAAGCAGAACAATCCAGCCAGGTTCCAAGAACATCACGCGTCGCTTTCCGGCAGCAGATCGTCTGCCTTGAGCTTTCCGGTGAGCAGGCCCAAAAGACGGATGGCACAGAACAGCGTGATCAGCGCTCCGCCGAGCGGCATTGCGCCTCGGAACAGCGCCATCGGCAGATCAACGGAAATAAGAGAGCGGCCAAGGAAGCTCTCAGCAGCGATTCCGCCATACCAGGCAAGGAGCGCACCAAATCCCCCCATTAAGAGAAGGTTTAGCGCTGACACGAGCCATTTGAGGCGTGGCGGCATAACCCGCAAGACGGCATCAAAACCAAGATGCTCATTTGTGCGCGTCAGGTAAGCCGCGCCGATAAACGTCAGCATCGCCAGGAGGTGAGCGGGCAGCTCTTCCCCCCAGGAAACACTGTCATTGAGAATGAACCGGGCGAAAACCGCCCAGTTCAGAAGCAGGAGTAGAAGGCCCGCCAAAGCAATGACCAGCAGGTCAAGCAGTCGACCGATCCAAGCATCGAGTTTTACAAGCATTGAAGCCATGAAACGCTCAGACCTTCGGGGTTGGCTCGTTTACTCGATGCCTAACGCCGCTTTCGTGGCTGCGATCATGTCTTCGCCGATCACATCAACAAATGTCGGGCTCTCGTAGAGAGGGGCTGCTGCCGCCTGGAAGGCAGCAAAGTCAACTTCATTGACTTCAAGGCGATCTGACAGTGCAACGATGGTTTCGCCGTCGGTCGTCTCACCCCAATCAAAGCTCCAAGGCGCAACCTCTTGCGCAACGGAAAGCACCGTTTCACGCAATTCATCATCCAGTGATGCAAGGAATGGCTCGCCGATCACCAGGAAAGTTGGCAAGTAGACGTGGTTCGACAGCGACATGTACGATTGAACTTCGAACAACTTCGCGCTGTCGACGACCTGGGCCGGGTTCTCCTGACCATCAATCGTGCCCTGATCCAGAGCTGAATAAACTTCGCCAAAAGAAAGCGGCGTCGCATTCGCGCCAAGGGTGTTGAACATCTCAACCCGCTGCCGGTTGGTTGGCGTCCTGATTTTTAGACCATCGAGGTCATCGGGCGTCACAATTGGACGCACACTGTTCGTGATCTGACGGAAGCCATTGTCCCACATGGCGGCGAGGACCATACCGGAGCCTTCAAACCCCTCAGCGAGCATGGTCCCTGCTGGACTTGCAGCAAAGGTCTGAACGGCTCCGCGATCTTCGAAAAGGTAAGGCAGGTCAAAAATCGCAGTGCGCGTGTTGATCTGGGCAACCGCGGACGCTGAGAGCGAGGCTTGGTGGGTACCAAAACCGAGGCCGGCAAGCACGTCCTCTTCGCTACCCAACGTGTTGGACATGAAGATCTGCACATCGATCTCACCGGGCGCAGCAGCTGCCAAGCGCTCTTCTTATTCCACGAGAAAAACATGGGCAAAGGAGCCTTCGGGCAAGGACGAGTTTATTTGCATGACCGCTTCAGCAGAGGCCACAGCGGGCAGTGAAGCGACAGCCGTCGCCGCTAACAAAAATGAACGCAGTGAAGTCATCTGATATCCCTCCGACGTGGATTTGGCTCGAAGCGAGCCGTCGAGGAAGCATGAAAAATTGCTTTCTCAAACATAATTCTATGAAATTGACTTTTCATAGAAAAGCGGAAAGACGCTGAAAGAGTCAGCGGATTGGACCCAATTTCTATGCAGTTGCCTAGTTTTGGAGCTTTGGTGGCGCCGTGCGAAGCGTCAAACGCTCATATCTCACCAAGCGAATGATGGTTCCTCTCGATCCGCGACATCTTTTGCCGTCCGCTCGAACCAGACAGTTCGATCACGCGGTCAGCAATCAGATTACAGATCGCAAAACTCGCCACATGGTTCTTCAAACGTCCATTGGTGGTTGTGTGACATGTAAAGCACCAACCTGCGCCTTTTACACCTTCCAGAGAGCGGTCTTCGATGATCGCAAGCTTAGCACCTGTGTCCAGCACAAGGTTGGCAACAGGCACGGCCAAGTTAGCGTTACGTCGGAGTGCAATCAGGACGACAAGATCGTTTTTGGACAATGAAGAGATAGACTCTGAAAGAGTCTCTCCACCCCGCGGAAGCGTTGTTGTATTCGAAAGCACCTGAGACATCTGCCATCCCAGATACTGGGCGTGCGCCTGTGCAGCTCGGAATCCGACCACCCACAACCGGGGAGCGTCAACAATGGCGTTCGCCAGACTATCGACCGTTTCTGTGCTCAGTTGCTCGTAAGTCCGCTCCAGGTTGAAGAGCGATTGATCGAAATGGAGCCTTACCGGGCCATCGTCGGGCAAATTGCCACCCACTTGATGGTATCGATTGTTTTCCTGCCTTTGCTCATCTCGGACAGTGCGACGGGCCTCATCGAAGGACTTGTATCCAAGCCTGCGGAAGAACCTTGAAACTGTTGCATTGGAAACATCGGCGAGCTCACCAAGTTCACCGGCCGTGTATCCAGACATATCACCAGGAAAATCCAGAAGAAGGTCCGCCAGCTTTCGCTCACTTGGGTGAAGATCGTGGATGCTGTTTCCCACGCGCTCTAAAAATCTGAGGCTATTTGTTTTTGTCATGATGATGCGTCTGCGCTTCAGCGGCCATCGTCGACCACTATCCCATGTCGTCAGCATCGCACCAGATAAACTCTCCCCGAGGGAGAAACAATTCAGCGTCCGACATTGAAAGTTAGGTGCGCTTAGCCGCAACGGCTGTTCGCTCAGTCAGGCCAAGCAATGCGGGTCACGATGACACGCCTTCATAGTAAGCGAGATAAGCTTTGGCACCTGGAAACCCGGGCCATATCTGCGCAAAAGGCAGCGTTTCGCGTGTAACAGGACGGGTCGGCACCCAATCCCAACAAATCAATACCAAATCAGCTTAGTCACGCCAGAGATGAGCTGGCAGGGGCAGCAGGGTTCGAACCCGCGACCTACGGTTTTGGAGACCGTCGCTCTACCAACTGAGCTATACCCCTTTGCAGATGGCGGGTTGATTACGCGGCGCGGCCATGTTTTTCAAGAGCGCAATTGCCGCGTTAGCACGTTGTCCTGCCTGGAAGACTGCGCACGGCTGATCCACAGCACGACGCAGCCTGGCTCGTGTACGACCAAACACCGCCTGCATGGGCCTTCTGGGGGGAAGCGACATGCATTCATCGCATCCGGTTCCCGCCTCCCCGATTGAACCGGTCCTTCGCGACAGCAAGCCCGTAGACCTCAGCCCGGCGACCGGCCGGCGCATGGGTCATGCGACGTTTTTGCGTTTCCTGCTCGATACCATGGGAACGATTGAGCGGCTTGCCGCCACCAATCCATCGGTGGTCAGCTATCGCGCTGCTGGCCAAGGGCTACATCTCGCTTTTGCGCCCAATGTACTGCGCCAGGTGTTCGTTGATCACCCTGATCGGTATGAGAAGCTCTACAACCAGCTGGCCGGCACAACAGGCCATTCCAGCCTGCTGTTAAGCGGTGAGGCCTGGCGCAAACGGAGGGACCGCAACTGGCCGCTGTTTCGCGGTTCCGTTCTTTCAGACCGACTTGCCGAAGAACAGGCCAACATCTGGTCCTACGTGGCCAACGAAGGGCCAAAGGCCGGTCAAACCGCCGACGTGCCAATTTTTGATGTTACCAGCGACATTACCTTTGCCATGGCCGGCAGGCTTTTCTGTGGCACAGATTTGGTGCCAAGCCCTCAGGCGGTTCGCAACAGCGTCTACACGCTGGCTGAGGTCGACCAGTGGACGCTGGGTGCGGTCTTCCCACCTTGGCGCTGGATCCTGATGGCCCTCACGCCGGGTTACAGCAAAGCCCGGTCGCATTGGCTCGACAGCCGGGCCCGCATTGCTGCAAGCGGTAATGCGGACGCCGAAACCCCGGCCATTCAGCACATTTGGCGTAAAGCCATGCGGGACAAGCCAGACTCCGAGATCAATGAGCAGGCGCTCGACGATGAAGTCGCCACAATGATCGTCGCCGGATCGCACACCACTGCCGCCTCCTTTGCATTCACCCTGCATCTTCTGGCCCATCACCCGGAGTGGAAGCAACGAGTGGAAGAAGAAGCCCTGAGCGCCTGGTAAGAAGTCGCCGAAACAGGGCCCATAGACTTTGATGCTATGCCAATTACACGAGCTGTCCTTCAGGAAGCGCTGCGCATCTATCCGCCGGTGTGGGTGGTGTCACGACGTGCTTTGTCGGCCCACACCCTTGATGGCGTTGAGGTCAGAAAGGGCGATGTCGTTGTGGTGCCGCTTTTTGCCATCCACCGCTCGCCTCATTTGTGGGATGAACCAGAGCGCTTCAACCCGGAACGCTTCCTCGGCAAAACCAGCTACGGCTATCGTTATCTGCCCTTTGGCGCTGGTCCGCGCATGTGCATAGGCAGCCGCATTGCACTTCAGGAACAGACTGCCCTCATCTCGGCGTTCCTGGCTCAATACAAGGTGGACCCCCTGCCCGGCACCGAGCCGCTTACAACGCCTGAACTTCTGCCCGGTGTCGCCATCTGGACCCGCAAACCGCACCAATTGCGGCTGACCCAGCGTATCTAATCAAACCGTCGCGTTCTCCAGACGATCAAGGTCCACCCCGGTGATGGCCTCCTCGTGGGCAAGGATTGTCTCGATCGGCCAGTTCCACCATGCGATGGCGTTGAGTCTTTCGATCGTCTCATCGTTAAACCGCATTTTGAGAACTTCCGCCCTGTTTCCAGCAACAACAGCGTAGTCCGGCACCGTTCCGCTGACGACCGAACCCGCACCGACAATCACCCCATTTCCAATCTGCGCACCAGGCATGATGATCGCATTCATACCAATCCATACATCATGGCCGATGCCCGTATCGCGCCCCATGGGCAGCGTCTGCGAATAGGTCATAAGGCGGTTCGGCTCAAAGATCGGAAAAGGAAAAGTCGAGAACCCATCCATCTTGTGGTTGGCCGACGCCGTAATGAAACGCACACCATGAGCGAACTGCCCGAATTTGCCGATGATCAGACGTTCTTGGCTGAAGAGAAAGATGTAGGGCGCAATGCGCGCCTGCCAGTCCGCAGGATCCGCTGGCGGATTGAAGTCGCTGGCATAGGTGTAGTCGCCGATCTCAATGCGCGGGTGATCGATAACGGCGTTCAAAAACACATTCATTGGCAAGGCAGTGCCGTCCGGCAGCGTAACCGGATGGATGGTATCGGGTGTCGGAAAAGGCATGAGTTGGATCGTCCTAGGCGTCGCTCGCCCGTTCAAGTGCCTGCTCAAGGTCGGCAATCAGATCGCCGATCTCTTCAATCCCGATGGAAAGCCGCAGCAGGCGCGGATGCACGGGGAAGCCATCGCCCGAAACAGTTTTGCGATGTTCAATCAGACTTTCCACGCCGCCCAGCGACGTCGCTGGATAAAAGATCTGGCAGTACCGGCAAACATCAATGGCCGTCTGCTCTGAGCCACTCACGATGATCGACAACATGCCGCCAAACTGGCCGCCGGTTTGCCGATCAGCAACCTCATGGCCAGGGTGTGAGGCGAGCCCCGGATAGAGCACTGTCTCAATGAGCCGGTGGCCGTCGAAGTGTTGCGCCAACGCCATGGCATTCGCACTGGCCTTTTCAACGCGCAGAAACAACGTGCGCATGCCCCGAATAAGAAGCCAGGCGTCGAAGGATTGCAGCACCGTGCCTTGGAGCTTGCGCACCATGGCGATCTCATCCCACCACGGGCCGGATTCGCAGACAGACAGAACACCAGCGGTGACGTCGGAGTGGCCATTCAAGAACTTGGTGGCGGAGTGGAAGGAGATGTCCGCCCCCAATTCCAAAGCACGCGTCATGTTTGGCGGCGTGGCAGTACAATCGGCGATCAGATTGGCCCCCGCGCCATGCGCAATCTCGGAAGCAGCGGCAATGTCGGTCACCTCCCAGTTTGGGTTGTTGGGTGTTTCGACCCAAACGAGCTGCGTTTCTCCTTGCCGAACCGCGCCCGCGAGCTCATCCAGATTGCCAGCGGTGTAGTAATCAACGCGAATGCGCTGCTTCGAGGCAAAGTTTTGCACCTGCCCCAAAACGCCGTGATACATCACCTCCGGCACCACGATATGAGCGCCGGCCGGAAGCTGTTCCAGAACGGCGGTCGCCGCTGACATGCCCGATGAGAAGAGCAACGATTCCGCAGCACCTTCCAGCTCGGCAATCACGCGCTCAGCATGAGTCGTCGCCTGACTGCCATCGCGGCGATACCAATAGGGTTGCCGGATGTCGTAATTCTCGTCGCGGGCATAGGTCGCCGCTGGTTGAATACTCGGAACCACCGCACCGGTGGCTTCTTCAACGTAATGCAGTGCCTGCGCGACACGGGTCGGCAGGGCAGGTTTGTGGTTTGTCTTGTTGTTCATGAAAGCCGGCCCATCCAAGGGGCATGGTAGGAAGGGGAACGAGGCGTACAGGCCCTATCGGACTATGCCCCAGATCTAATCTGTCCAGCGGTCTTAGGCGCGTGGCGTCCCGTCGGCAAGAAGGGCATCTACGGTGTCGGAAACATCAGCCTTCAGAAGGCTGAAATCGCCATCATTCATCATTGCTGTCGCCGCATCCAGGATGACTTTATGTGTCGCTCGCGCCAGCGATGAGCCAAGGCTGATCCGCGCCACACCAGCCTGCGCAAACTCTTGAAACCTGTGCTGGGTGAAGTGCCCAGCGACCAGCGCATTCACGGGGCGATCGACCGCCGAGCAGCGCCGCTGAAGCTCAACCATGGAGGGTGGCATGGGCACATAGATGCAGTCGGCCCCCACCTCGCAATAGGCCAGCGACCGCCGTAACGCCTCTTCCATATCATAGACCCCGTACATCACGCCATCAGCCCGTGCACAGACCACCAGATCGCCGGGAAGAGACCGTGCACGTGCAACACCGGCGCGTATGCGTTCAACGGCAAGATCAAATGGATATGCCTCCTCGTCTGGTGGCGCGATATCCTCAATCGATACGCCGGCAGCGCCGCATTCGGCGGCCATGGCTATCGTCTCGGCAACATAGTCCGGGGCATCTCCAAAGCCGTTTTCCAGATCGGCGGAGACGGGGCAGTTCACAGCAGCGACAAGGCTTTGCACATGCTCCAACGCCTCATCGCGCGTTACACGGCCAAAGTCAGGGCGACCAAGCGTGATGGCAAGCGCTGCCGACGACGTTCCGATTGCCTTTGCCCCAAGGCCGACCAACATGCGTGCCGATCCTGCATCCCAGGCATTGGCAAGCACAAATGGGTCCCCTGGCTTATGGAGCGCCCGGAAAACGGAACCTTTATCATGCGGCACATCAGCCTCCTTACGTCCTGACTGTCTCTGCAAACAAAACAGGCGGCCCGAAGGCCGCCTGTCAAATGCTCCGAGAGAAGTATCTCTACTCGACGATCTTGGAGACGACGCCTGCGCCGACGGTACGGCCGCCTTCACGGATAGCAAAGCGCAGCTTCTCTTCCATCGCGATCGGCACGATGAGATCAACATTGATCTCAACATTGTCGCCCGGCATCACCAT
>JBHJIX010000145.1:0-4985 GCA_050043025.1 Cohaesibacteraceae bacterium | reverse complement strand
GTCATGGCGAGAAGCGACCAGCCCTTCACATCCGAGATATGCACCTGATGGAAGAATATAAACGTGCCGATGAAGCCCGGCGTCAAAAGCACCGGCAGCAGGGCCGGCAACAGCCAGTGCCGCATGGCATCGCGGCGACGCCAGTGTTTGCCGGCAAGGCCAGGTGTTTCCCGGTTGAGAACCTTGCTTTGCTTGGTTCGGCCTTCCGATAGCAGCAGCCACAGAGTCAGTGCGACGGGGAACGCGAGGACTGCGGCTGCGACAAGCCAGGTCGTATGCCAGCCAATAAGGCCAACGACGGCGACCACCACAATAGGAAGGCCGATCTCGGCCAGCGGATGGCCGAGGCTGGTGATGGCAACCGCCCGTCCGCGCCGCGCGGCAAACCAGCGGCCCATAGCTGTCATCGCGATGTGGCTGAACATGCCTTGGCCGCAGAAACGCAGGCCGAAAACGGCGACCCCCAAAACCCAGATGGATGGACTGAAGGCGAAGCCGATGGCGGCGAGCGCAAAGAGAAGCGCGATGGTCGGTGCAAGGCGGGCAAACGGTATGCTGTCCGCCCAAGACCCACGCCAGAACAGCAGCGCTGCCGAGGCAAGCGTCGCCACCGTGTAGAGCGTGCCCCAACTTCCGTCCGTCAGCTCATGTTCGGCCTTAATGAAACCGGCGAACAGCGAGATAAACCATGTCTGCCCGACGCTGCTTGCAAACGTGAGGAGAAGGCCAGCGCCCAGCCAGCGTCTGTTGTCGAGAAGAAAGCGAAACATCAGTTCTCTTGGGAGTGACACGCAAGCGGTGCGCGTCGTTAGGACGGGTCCCTTCTTTGCGTCGGCTTGAGCCATTTTTCCATGACGAAATTGGTCAGTTGGACTCCTGACCGCTCGACGGTTTGCTGCTTCACCACCTCCCAGCCGACGGCTTCGAATAGCCCTTTGACAAGATGGCTGGCCTGGGTGTGCAGCCGTTCCATCTCCTCGGCGCGTGCCTTTTCTTCGGTTGCGGCATAGATGGCCTTGCCGATGCTGCGGCGCTGATAGGCCGGGTCAACGAAGGCGAGATCAATGTACCCGTCCTCCGTCAGCGTCATGAAGCCGACTGGCTCGTTGCCGATGCGTGCCACCAATGTCGCGCCGCCTGAAAGGCGCGCTTGCCAATCCGGTCCTGACGGTCGGCTTGGAGCCCAGGCATGCCGCTGTTCAGGGCTGTAGAAATCGCCGGCGCCTTTGTGGATGGCATCGAAGCAGATCCGCCCAAGCGCATCCGTTTCGCTGGGGTCAAGCGGGGCAATTGTGAGTTCGGCGCTGAACATCGCGGCAGTCCTACCCTGTTACTTGCGCATGCGTCTGGTCATCTGCCATCTGCTATGCCACGAAACCGGCGTTCGTCGCAGGCGCCTTCCTGCTGTTTTGGCGGTCAGTTTGCGGAGCGGCGCTTGCCCAGGACCCATCTTCTCGATCACCTGATTCTCATCGTCGGCGTGGTGTTCATGATGGGTCCGGTCGGTCTGCTTGTCTGGCAGTTGGCGGCCGGCAGCGACCCATCCGCGCTGTGGGCGCTTTTTCTGGAGGTGTGGCAGGGCGAGACGCGCAATGGCGTTCTGCCGGCGTCCCAGATGATGCTGAACTCCTTCATTCTGGCGCTTGGTATCGCGCTCATCAAATGCGCTATCTCGATGCTGGCAGCCTATGCGCTTGTGATGTTTCACGTGCCGGGACGCGAGATCCTTTTCGGGGCGATCCTGGTCAGCATGTTTTTCCCGATCGAAACGCGCATCCTGCCGACGTTCGCCGTGGTGAGCGAACTGGGCCTGCTCAACTCCTATACCGGCATGATCCTGCCGGTCGTCGCCAGCGGGCTCGGCGTTCTCATCCTGCGACTTTACCTGCAACACCTGCCGCCTGAGCTGTTTGAAGCTGCGCGCCTTGATGGTGCAGGCCCGGTGCGTTTCTTCCTCGATTTTGTGCTGCCGCTCTCCTTGCCGATGCTGGCGGCGCTGTTTGCGATCCTCTTCGTGCTTGGCTGGAACCAGTATGTCTGGCCCATCATGGTCGCGACCACGAGCATGGAACACGGTACGTTGGTGCGCGGTATGGCGAGCCTATCCGTCTCACGCCAGGCCGGCCTGCTTTTGATGTTACTGGCCCTTTTACCGCCGGCGCTTGTGTTCCTTGCCTTGCAGCGCTGGCTGGTGCGCGGTCTGACGGCAGGCATTCATTAGGGGTTTCGCGGGCTTCAGGCCGGTTTGGCGACCATCAGCCAAGTGGCGACGACCAGGGGTACGGTGCTGATCAACCCCCATGTCAGCCAGCGTATTGCCAGGGCGCGGTACTCCACGCCGACATCGGTGCGAGAAAAGGCGCGCGCCAGCCGCGCCTGCTTGATCTGAATGGGAACGATGAGACCAAGCCAGATAAGCCCTGCCACCACAAACAGAACCTGGCTCCAAAGGAGCCAACCCTCAAACAAGTCGTAGCCGGCGGCGATCGCCATATAGTAGCCGCCACCCATGATGAGGACGACGCCCCAAAAGGTCATCGACCAGTCGGTGTAGGTGACAAGCTTCTGCGCGAAGCCAAGCACTTCTGGCCGTCCGTCGAGGTCAGCAAAGAACTTCCAGATCGCCGTCACGGTGATGTTGCCCATCAGCATGGCAACCCCGGTAATGTGCAGGAACTTGGCGATCTCGTAGAGCATCACCAAGGCATAGCATTGGGACCGGCAGAGGAAAAAACCGGCAAAAGACGGATACCGGCGTCAGAAGGAAAGACATCTGCGTGTGACGCGACAAATGGTTTTGCTTGGCCGGCCTGACCTCAGATCACCGCTTCGATGAGAAAAGGCCCTTTGGTCGCCGCAGCGGTTGCCAAGGCTTCGGCGAAGGCCTTTTCCGTCTCAACTCGCTTTGCCGGTACGCCGTGGCCGGCGGCCAGGGCAACCCAGTCCAATAGCGGGTCTTCGATATCAAACATGGCGCGGGCGTTGCGGCCAGGCTTTGGCGCACCTTGGGCTTCGAGCTCAAGGTGGAGGATCTGATAGCCTCGGTTCGCGACGATGATGAAGGTGATATCCATGCGCTCGCGCGCTGCGGTCCACAGGCACTGCACTTGGTACATTGCCGATCCATCACCTGAGACCGCGAAGACCGGGCGTTCAGGGCATGCCACGGACGCGCCGATGGCGTTTGGAAGGCACTCGCCGATCGAGCCGCCCGTGTTGTTGATCCTGTCATGGGGCGCGGCTGCGTTGACCGGTGGCCAGATCTCGGCGCCTGCGGTCACGGCCTCATTCACCATGATTGCCCCTTCGGGGATCGCGCGCGCCAATCCGCGCCCGATGCCGTCGGCCGTGAGCTGTCCGGGTTTCAAGTCGGGGTTCGTGCGCTTGATGCGCGCTATCGTTTCGCTTCCATCCACGCCCACTGCCTCGGCCAAAGCCTTGAGTGTCCACTCGATATCCCAGTCGCCGAAACACAACCGGTCGACGCTGCAACCTGGTGGCTCGGGAGTGGAGGGTTTGCCAGGATAGGCGAAGAAATTCACCGGTGGGCCTGCGCCGACCAGCACCAAGCGGGTCACATCTTTTAGAAGCTCTGCATTCGCGTCGGCGGGGTAGGGCATAAGTTCGAACACCACGGCGCCTTCGCCCAGTGCGATGCGCGGTGCAAAGAAAGGTGCGAGCAACCGGCAGCCTGTTCGTGCCGCGATCCGTCCGGCCAATTCCGCCCCGGTGCCGATGAGGGCTGGTCCACTGACCATGAGAGCCGCGCCTGGCTCTTTTAATGCCTGCGCCGATGCCTCGATGCGTTCCGTGTTCGGTCGGTGCTTTTGAGCAGGGTCGGCGGCCTTGGTCGGGCCGGACGCGCTGTCGCTCCATGCGGCATCGGCTTGCAGAATAACCGTTGCGATCTGGCCTGCGCGCGCCATGCGGATTGCATCGGCGCCGATCTCGGCCACCATCTGGCCGTCGGCAGCCCGGCGCACCCAATGGGAGACTGACCGGGCAATTCCGTCCTGATCGGAGGTCAGCGGTGCAGCATGTTTGAGATGATACCCGGCATGATCGCCAACGATATTGACCATGCCTGAATGGCCTTTGCGGGCATTGTGCAGGTTGGACCAACTGTTACCGAAGCCAGGACCCAGATGGAGCAATGTGCCCGCCACATTGCCGCTCATCCGCGCGTAACCGTCGGCCGCTCCGGTTACGCCGCCTTCAAAGAGGCAGAGAATGCAGCGCATGTCCGGGTGAGTGTCCAATGCTGCAACGAAGTGCATTTCCGACGTGCCAGGATTGGCAAAACATACGTTCACTTTCGAAGCGAGCATTGTCTCAACCAAAGTTTCCGCGCCATTCATGCTGCAATCCTCCGTCAATTTCGGCGAGTTTCGACCAGATGGGTTCCGACGTCTATTTGGACTTCTTGGGATGGATCGGACGTGAGGTTTGCCGGCCACGGATGGGGGGATGGCGGGCCATTGCAAGCGCTTACCAGTGACGCTTTTGAACCAGCCTTCCCGCTAGCTTGCGCTTTCAACATTGTGGGCTACGTAGCGATTGGTCGGCACGCACAACTCTAGATTGTTACTTGGGTTTGTGTTGACGTAACGTCAATCGTCTAGAATTATCAGTTCATTAACCAAGGAAATACTTCGCGAATAGCTTATACACGCGTTTAAATGTGCTGCGGGATGATACGTACGGTCTTGCCATCGTTTGGGGAAGGGGAACCTCGTCATGCCGCCACACGCCGCCGCCGTCGCAGGAAACGCCGCGCCGCAGTCCGTGTCTGACAATGTGTTTGCCCAACTCATTGTTCAACATGCCACTGATTCGATGGTGTTTACCGATCCAAACGGGCTGGTGCTGTGGGCCAACAAGCCCTTTGAGGAAATGAGTGGGTATGCGCTGGCAGAAATGGTCGGCAAGAAACCGGGCTAAGTGCTGCAGGGCGAAGACTCAGATGATGCGACGGTGAACGAAAT
>JBHJIX010000144.1:0-11819 GCA_050043025.1 Cohaesibacteraceae bacterium | reverse complement strand
CACCGCACCCGCCAGCACCGCCCATCCCCAATCTGCCCGGCGCATAGGCCCGATATCGGCCAGCCGCACCATCGCAAACAGAAGGAGCCAGCCGAGACAGGCGTGGAAAAGCGCGACTTGAAACGCAAGCTGTTGTGCGTCGAGACCCGTGAGTTCCAGCTGGGCAAGGGTTGGCGTTCCAATGGCGCCAAAGGACACGCCGGCTGCGTGGCCAAGAAGAGCCAAAGCCACGGCCCGAACGGGCGGATAGCCCATGCCGTAAAGAAGCGGAGCGGCGAGCGCGACCGGTGTGCCGAAGCCGGCTGCGCCTTCCATGAACAGACCGAAAAACCAGGCGATCAAGATGGCCTGGACACGGCGGTTGGTCGTCAGCCCGGCCAACGCGTCGCGCAATCTGCCAACGGCGCCGACACCTCGCTGAAAGGCATCCAGAACGAGCGCTGGAAAGATGATCCAGATGATGGTGCTGGTGGAGTGCAAAGCCTCCGCCAGCGTGCCTTGGATGGCTGGTAGCAATTGGCCGCCCGTCGTCGTTGCCAGATCAAACGGTCCGATGAAACCCATGGTGAAGACGCCGGCGACGGCCAGACCGGCCAACCCAGCCGTTAGAGCGGAAAGCTGCAGGCCAACCATACCGATCAAAACGCACACAAGCGGATGTGCGGCGAGAAGGGCGGGCATTGGCATCTCCATGAATGGCGTTCTTGGTTCTGGTGATTGCCCAGCGCCAATAGACCCACAAGTTGGGTGAACCACGACTGGATGGTCCCGGATGCACTCCAATCCAATCGGTTCTCCTTTGTGCTGCCGATCGGTTCGTGCGAAGGACGCTGGGGCATCTATGTTGTGTGGATGTAGGCATAGCCGGGCAGGAGTGAGTGATCATGGGTGATGAGGATTTGAGCCGGGCCGGGCAATCCAACCCAATCATCTGTCCGGTGTTGTTATGCGGGGGTTCAGGAACGAGGCTCTGGCCGGTTTCCCGGCGCGCTTTCCCCAAGCAGTTCGCGTCCCTCATTGGGGATGAAAGCCTGTTTGCAGCCTCGGCCAAACGCCTTGCCGATATGGCGCTTGGGCCCCCTTTGGTTGTGACCGGCGATGCCTATCGGTTTCTTGTTCGTGACCAACTGGCTGAAGCTGGCATTGATCCACACGCTATCCTGATTGAGCCCGAGGCCAAGAACACAGCGCCGGCGATCCTGGCGGCCGCGCTTTACTGCGCGCAACATCATGACCCATCCGCCCTGCTCTTGGTGTCACCCTCCGACCATCTGATCCGAGACACCGAGCGTTTCGCGTTGGCCGTGTTTGCCGGAGCCGCGACAGCGGAGGCTGGCCATCTGGTCACCTTTGGCATCGAGCCGTCGCGTCCTGAGACCGGCTATGGCTATCTCCAGCTTGACGGTGCGATCCGCGAGAACATGCCGACCGCGTTGAAGCGCTTCGTGGAGAAGCCGGATCGCGAGACGGCCGAGGCGATGCTGGCCGATGGCAGTTATCTATGGAACGCTGGCATCTTCCTGTTTCGTGCCGACAGTCTGATCAAAGCGTTTGAAACACACGCGCCGGACATGCTCGCCCCGGTTCGCGAATCCGTTGAAAAAGCGAGACCCGATCTTGATTTCGTTCGGCTTGATGAAGGCGCGTTTTCCGGTGTGCGGGGCGACTCCATTGACTACGCCATCATGGAAAAAGCCGAAGGCTTAATGGCCGTTCCCTATCGTGGCCACTGGAGCGACCTTGGCGATTGGGACGCCGTCTTGCGCGAGGCAACCGGAGATGTTGCCGGCGGCGGCGTGGTGAGCGAAGGCAACGCGCTCGCGCTTGATTGCACCAGCAGCTATCTGCGATCCGATGATGAGGGTGTTTCGGTTGTCGGCATCGGGCTGACCGATACGCTTGTTGTTGCGACCGGTGATGCCGTCTTGGTGGCTGACAAGTCGCGTGCGCAAGAGGTCAAGCAAGCCGTCGATCAGCTAAAGGCGCGCGGCGCCAAGCAGGCTGAAGCCTTCCCTCGCGATCACCGGCCTTGGGGTTGGTATGAGACCCTGGCGCTGTCCGACCGGTTCCAGGTCAAACGCATTGTCGTGAAACCCGGCGCTGCGCTTTCGCTGCAAAGCCATGTGCATCGCTCTGAGCATTGGATCGTCGTATCGGGAACGGCCAAGGTGACGGTTGAGGACGAGATCAGGCTCGTCTCAGAAAATGAGTCCGTCTACATCCCGCTGGGTGCCAAGCATCGGCTGGAGAACCCGGGCAAATTGCCGATGGTGCTTTTTGAGGTTCAGGCGGGCAGTTACCTCGGCGAAGACGATATCGTTCGTTACGAAGATGTCTACGCGCGCGATTGAGCGGGAACTGTATCAGGCTGCAGCCTTGTCTAGACCCAAGGACGCCCCTCGCTGATTTCGCCTTCAAAGCTGTCGATGGCCGGAGACTTCTCCATTGTGAGGCCGATATCATCCAGGCCGTTCAACAGGCAGTGTTTGCGAAACGCATCGATCTCGAAGGTGATCGTGCCGCCATCGGGCCCCTTGATCGTCTGGTTTTCCAGATCAACCGTCAGTGTCGCGTTCTGGCCGCGTTCGGCGTCGTCCATCAGCTTGTCGAGTTCCTCCTGGCTGACGACGATAGGCAAAATGCCGTTCTTAAAGCAGTTGTTGTAAAAGATGTCTGCGAAGCTGGTGGAGATCACGCAGCGGATGCCGTAGTCGAGCAGCGCCCAAGGGGCGTGTTCACGGCTGGAACCGCAACCGAAATTGTCGCCTGCCACCAGGATCTGAGCGGAGCGATAAGCCGGTTGGTTCAGAACAAATTCGGCGTTCTCGCTGCCGTCCTCATGAAAGCGCATTTCAAAAAACAGGCTTTTGCCAAGGCCGGTGCGTTTGATGGTCTTCAGAAACTGCTTGGGAATGATCATGTCGGTGTCGACATTGATCACAGGCATTGGCGCCGCCACGGATGTGAGGGTGGTGAACTTGTCCATGTCGCTGTCTAACTCCTGATCGGATGCTCTCCTAGCAAGGCCGACATGGTCCTACAAGGTTGATGCATACCGTCCTTGACGGGCCGGCAATCCTCTGCGACTGCGCTGGGTATGGATTTGCCTGAGACCAGCCCTCCCGCCGGTTCTTCAAACACCTCCCGTGCCACTTCCGCACCTGTCACACTGACCTATGAGGGCGTGGTGCGTGGTGCTCGTCGTTTGGTCCCGGTCTCTGTTTTTGTGATCCCGTTTGGCATTGCCTATGGCGTCGCCGCCATTGAGGCCGGCCTCACGGGTGACCAGGCAATTGCGATGAGCGCGTTCATGTTTGCTGGCGCCTCGCAGTTCGCCGCGATTGCTCTGTGGCAGGGGCCGCTGCCCTACCTCTCCCTTGCCCTTGTGGTGCTGGCGGTGAATGCCCGCCACCTCATTTTGGGGGCGGCGATATCGCCCTATGTGAACCAGCTTCCGCCCGGTCGCTGGTTCTTGGCGCTTTGTCTTCTCTCGGATGTCAATTTTGCCGACAGCTACAAGCTCATGAAGACCGGATATCGCGATGCCGGCCTTATCCTGGGTGGAGGCCTCCTGATGTGGGTGACTTGGTTGGCGGCGACAATTGTTGGTGTGTTTGCCGGGGCGATTGCGACCAATCTGGGCTATCTGGGTGTTGATGTCGTGATGGCCGCGTTCTTTGGCGCGCTCACTGTTGGATCAGTTTCTGGCTGGCGCACGGGGCTGCCTGTGCTGGTTGCGTGTGGGGTCGCCCTTTTGACCATGCCTCTTTTGCCGTCGGGCTGGAACATCATTGCTGCGGCACTTGCCGGCGGCGTGGTGGGCGCTTTTCTGCCGGTCGAGGAAAAGGGTGATCGGGAGCCGACGGCCCATGGTTGATGCGAGCTCAGCCTATCTTGCCATCGGGCTGATGGCATTGGTGACATTGGGCACACGGATCGGCGGCGCCTATGTGATGCGCTTCGTGCCCTTGTCGGCGCGTGTGGAGCGCTTTTTGGAGGCGATGTCATCCTCCGTGCTGGCGGCGATTGTGGTCACCTTTGTCGCGCGCGGTTCCTTGCGAGAGTTGTCGGCCGTCGCCGTGGCGATCCTGGTGATGGTGGCGATACGCAGCCCCGTTTGGGCGATGATTGCAGCCATGGCGGTTGCCGGAGGATGGTCGATGCTGGCTGGCTGAACTGTTTGGCTGGTTTGGACCGTCAGGCTTCAGTCTCAATCCGATCCATATCGTCATCCGACAAGCCGAAATGGTGACCCATTTCGTGGATGAAGACATGGCGAACGACCGCGCCAAGCGTTTCCTCATGCTCGGCCCAATAGTCGAGGATCGGTCGTCTGTAGAGCCAGATAGCATTGGAGGTATCGCCGGTATCGATGGTGGCGCCCCCTTCTGAAAGGCCGCGCCCGACAAACAGCCCTAGAAGCTCGAAAGGAGATTGAAGCCCCAACTCATCGAGCGATGCCTGATCGGGAAAGTCATCAACCCGAACGATCACATCCTTGGCCAGACTGGGGAATGGTGGCGGCAAGGTTTTGAAAGCCTCGCGCGCCAAGGCGGTGAAGTCGTCAAGGCTCGGCGCCATGACATCGGCCCAACGATCAACTGCATTGAACGGGGCTTTGTTGCCCATATGCTTTGCCTTTCAGAAGCTCGACCATTCGCTGTTTTTCATAGAAGTCCGCTGGGCGAGCAGCAATGGCGAGCACTGCCCCTCGTCACCTTTCGGTGAACGGCTCGACAAGCCAAGTGCCCGCCGTAATAGTCGCCTCAAGGTGAGCGATCGGCGAATCGCACCGGGCAGAGGAGGATTGGATGGTGACTGTGGCGGTAGACATCCAAAAGCGCAGGCTCATTGATGCAACGCTGAAGGCGCTGGGCGATGATCCCGAACGCGGTGAAGTGTTGGTCCGATTTGCTTCAGCGCTGTTCCGTGAGGGTGCGGCAGAAGACATTGTGACCTACACGGCGGCCGAACTGGCCAGCGTTGCCATCGACGCGTTTGACCGGATCGTTGACCGCCGAACCGGCGATGCCTTTGTGCGGGTCTACAATCCCAAGCCGGTGGCCAGTGACGGCGTCCTGTCGGATGTCTCGGTCGTTGAAATCGTCAATGACAACATGCCTTTCCTGGTTGACTCGGTGATGGCCGAATTGCAGGCGGCAAGCGTTGATCTGCGCATGGTTCTGCATCCGGTCTTATGGGTGTCGCGCGACCAGAACGGCCATCTTGAGCAGGTCTACGGCCATCAGCGGCCGAGCGATGATGACGAGGCGATCCGCGAAAGCGTCATCCTGTTTCACGTCGAACAGATGGACTCTGTCTCTGACCGCGACACGCTAGAGCAGTCCATTCACGCCGTTCTTTCCGATGTGCGGCTTGCCGTGCGCGACTGGCAGGGCATGCGGCGGCGCGTTGAACAGGTGGTGATGGGCTACAAGACTGATCCGCCGGCACTTCCGGTGGACGAGTTGGCCGAGGGCATCCAGTTCATCGACTGGCTGCTTGACGACAATTTCACGTTCCTGGGCATGCGCGACTACAAGTTCATCAACGATGAAGATGGTGGCTCGCTGGAACGGGTGGAGTCGCCCGGTCTTGGTCTCCTTTCAGACCCGGACATGATGGTGCTGCGCAAAGGCGCGACATTCGTCACCCATACGCCGGAATTGCTCGACTTTTTGCGCCGGCCCGAGCCGCTGATCGTGACCATAGCCAATGTGCGCAGCCGGGTCCATCGGCGCACCTACATGGATTATGTCGGCCTGAAGACCTACGCCGAAGACGGCACGCTGTTTGGTGAGCTTCGGATTGTCGGTCTGTTCTCGGCCACGGCCTATACACGATCGACCCGGAACATTCCCTATCTGCGCCGCAAGACTGATCAGATCATGGAGCGGTCGGGCTACGATCCCGACAGCCATTCCGGCAGGGCGCTGGCAAACGTTGTGGAGAGCTATCCGCGCGATGAGCTTTTCCAGCTTGATCTGGAAACGCTGCACCGGTTTGCGACAGCCATCCTGCAACTCGGTGAGCGCCCACGCGTTCGTGTCCTGTCGCGGATCGACCGCTTCGATCGCTTTGTGTCGGTCCTCGTGTTCGTGCCGCGCGAGCGCTATTCAACCACGACACGCATGCAGATCGGCGAGTGGCTGGCCGAGCAATACAAAGGTCGAGTCTCGGCCTGATATGTTGCTTATCCCGACGGGCCCCTGGCCCGCGTCCATTTCATCATAGGCCGTTCTGAGGGCGACACGCCTGTGATCGAGCAGGAGCGCTTGGAGGAGGGCGTTGCCGGCATTGTTCGCACCTGGGCCGATACGTTCCGCACGGCGGTGCGAGCCAGCCAAGACAGTGTGCGTGCCGGCCTTCTGTTGCAGCGCTACTCCGATGCTTTCACCGGCGCTTATCGTGAAGCGTTTTCTGGTGAGGCTGCGCTCGACGATGCGTTGGCGATGGAGAGCCTGGGCGAAGGCCGAAACCTGCAACTGGCGTTTCGTCCGCGTGAGGATACCGATGGTACCAGGATTGATCTGAAGCTTTATCACCGAAGCCAGCCAATCGCGCTGTCCGATCGCATGCCGATCATCGAGGCGATGGGCTTTCGGGCAATCAACGAACGCACCTACCGGGTCGAGCGAAGCGATGCCGAACCAGTTTGGTTGCACGACATTCTGCTGGAGCGCGCCGATGGCGAGACCATCGATCTGGAGGATTTGGCCGAGCCGCTAAAGGCTGGCTTTTTGGCCGTTTGGTATGGCCATGCGGAAAATGATGGCTTTAACACGCTGATCACCACCGCTGGGCTGCCTTGGCGTGATGTTGCTGTGTTGCGTGCGCTGGCGCGTTATCTGCGCCAGGCGCTTTTGTCCTTCAGCCAAGACTATGTGTGGGACACGCTGATCCGCCATGAAGCGGTCACCACCAGCCTAGTTGATCTGTTCCATGGCCGGCTCGACCCCAGCAAGGCGGAGGCCGAAAGGGACCAACTGTCGGAAAAGATCACGGCTGCGATCACGATGGCGCTGGAAGACGTATCGAGCCTTGATGAAGACACGATCCTTCGCCGCTTCCTGAATCTCATCCAGTCGGTTCTTCGCACCAATTTTTTCCAGCCTGGCCAGGACGGAAAACCGAAGCCGACCTTTGCCTTCAAGATCGATTCAAAGAATGTCGCTGGCTTGCCAGAGCCGCGCCCTCTGCGGGAGATTTTCGTCTACTCGCCGCGCGTCGAAGGCGTGCATCTGCGTGGCGGGATGATCGCCCGCGGCGGCCTTCGCTGGTCGGACCGCCCGCAGGATTTCCGCACCGAAGTGCTCGGTCTTGCCAAGGCGCAGCAAGTAAAGAACGCCGTCATCGTGCCGTTCGGCGCCAAAGGCGGGTTCGTGCCCAAGCAATTGCCGCCGCGCGATGATCGCGAGGCCTGGTTTGCCGAAGGTACCGAAGCCTACAAGATCTTCATCTCCTCACTTCTCGACGTCACCGACAATCTGACGCTTGAAGGCATTGAGCCGCCGGACGCCGTCGTACGTCTCGATAGCGATGACCCCTATCTGGTCGTGGCGGCCGACAAGGGTACGGCGACCTTCTCTGATACCGCCAATGGTATCTCGGAGGATCACGGATTCTGGATGGGCGATGCGTTCGCTTCCGGTGGCTCGCAAGGCTATGACCATAAGAAGATGGGCATCACCGCGCGGGGCGGCTGGGAGGCGGTGAAACGGCATTTCCGCGAGATGGATATCGATATCCAGAGTGAGCCGTTCACGGTTGGCGGCGGCGGCGATATGTCTGGCGATGTGTTCGGCAATGGCATGCTTTTGTCGCCGGCCATCAAGTTGGTGGCGGCGTTCGATCACCGCGACATCTTTATTGATCCCGATCCTGATCCCAAAACGACGTTCGCCGAGCGGCAACGTCTGTTCGACATGGGTCGATCAAGCTGGCAGGACTACAACACTGAGCTTCTGTCCAAGGGCGGCGGCATCTTCCCGCGCTCATCGAAATCGATCACCCTGTCAGCGGAAGCACAGGCGGTGCTTGGCCTGGAAAAGGCAACGCTAACGCCGAACGCCCTCATGACGTCGATCCTCAAATCAGAAGCTGATCTTCTCTGGTTCGGCGGCATTGGGACGTACATCCGCGCGACCGATGAAAACAACGCCGATGCCGGTGACCGCGCCAATGATGCCATCCGCATCGCTACGCCCGATCTTAGGGTGAAGGTTATTGGCGAGGGCGCCAATCTGGGGTTGACCCAGAAGGCTCGTATCGAAGCTGGCCTTCTGGGTGTGCGGCTCAACACCGATGCCATCGACAACTCCGCTGGCGTGAACTCCTCCGACCTTGAGGTGAACATCAAAATTGCTCTTGGTGCTGCTGAGGCCGCCGACAAGCTGACCCGTGAGGACCGCAACACGCTTCTTGTCGAGATGACCGATGAGGTCGCGGCGCTGGTCTTGCGCAACAACTATCTTCAGACTCTCTCGCTCTCGCTGACGGAGATGAAAAATGAGAGCGACTATGGCTATCAGTCTCGTTTGATGACGACGCTTGAGAGCTCCGGCCTGCTCGATCGGGCTGTTGAGTATCTGCCGTTTCCCTTGACGCTGACCGAGCGTCAGGAGGCTGGTGAATGGCTGTCGCGTCCGGAACTGGCGGTGCTTTTTGCCTACGCCAAGATCGATCTCTTCTCCTCGCTCCTCGACAGCGAAGTGCCGGACGATCCCTATCTGGGCCGCGAGCTTTATCGTTATTTTCCCGAGCCCATGCACGAACCCTATCGCGAGGAAATCGAGGGGCATCGTCTGCGGCGGGAAATTATCGCTACCCAGCTCTCCAACTCAATGATCAATCGTGGCGGCGCGACGCTGATCCAGATTGTCTCGGATACCACCGGCGCCTCTAAGGCCGATATTGCCTGTGCTTTTGCCGTGGTTCGAGATGCCTACCAACTAACGGCGCTTAACGAAGAAATCGATGCGCTGGACACCCAGATTTCAGGTGCGCTGCAACTGTCGCTTTATGCTGTGGTGCAGCGGCTGGTGATCGACCGGATCGGTTGGTTCCTTACCAATGTGGAGTTCGGCGAAGGTCTTGCCGATGTCGTGAACCATTACCGCAGTGGCATTGAGGCTTTTGAGCCGGTGCTTGAGCGCACGATGGCACGGCCGGTTGTTGAGCGCATTGCCAAGGACACGCAGGAACTGGTCGACCGGAATGTGCCGGAGGGTCTTGCCGGACGGATCGCATCCATGGCGGTTTACGCCATCTTGCCGGATGTGATCCTGGTGCGTGATGCGTGCAGTCGCGATCCTGAAGAGGTTGCCGAGGCTTACTTTGCGCTCGGCGCGATCTTTGGCCTTGGCCGGCTGGATGCCGCCGCAAGAGATCTTCAGGTGAACGACTATTACGACGCTTTGGCGCTGGATCGTGCACGCCAGTCGCTTGCATCCGCGCGACGGCGTTTGACCATTGATGTGTTGCAGCTTGAAGGCGGCTTGGAAGCCTGGAAGGCGGCGCGCGCTGGCAAGATCGAGCGGGTCGCCAGCGCCATGGAAGACATTATCGATGGGGGGTCGCTGACCGTTTCCAAGCTTGCCGTAGCAGGTGGTCTACTGGATGACCTTGCCTGAACCCCATCTGCCAGAAGGACCGGATGCGGACCTTCCTGGCCAGGTAGATGGCAAGCCGGTGGATGGCAAAGCGCGGGCGGGTTGGATTCTGTTCGACGCGGCCATGCAACCTTGGTTCACGCTTGTCACGACCTTTGTCTTCGGCCCCTATGTCGTTTCCGCGCTTGCGCCAAGTGCCGCCGAAGGTCAGGCCATGTGGGGCTATGCAGCCGGCGTTGCTGGGCTTGCGGTCGCTTTTCTCTCACCGCCTTTAGGGGCAATTGCCGATGCTGCCGGTCCGCGAAAGCCCTGGATTGCAGGTCTCGGCATCATCATGGCCATCTGCGCGATCGGTCTTTGGTATGCTGAACCGCGAGTCCCTTACGGCCTGCCACTAGCATTGGTGTTGTTTGCCATCGGCACCGTGGCGGCAGAGATGGCCGGCGTTTTCAACAATGCCATGATGCCTAGCCTGGCTCCGGCCGACAGGCTGGGCAGGTTGTCAGCCCATGGATGGGCGTCGGGTTACCTGGCGGCCATTGTTACGATCGTCATTGCGATCGGCTTCATGGTCGGGTCGCCTGATACCGGTCTTACGCTTTTCGGCCTTGAACCGGTGTTCGGCCTTGATCCGGTTGAACGGGAAGGGGATCGCGCGGTCGGTTTGTTCACGGCGTTTTGGTTCGCCTTTCTGGTTCTCCCACTTTTCTTCTTCACCCCGGACAAGCCACGCGTGATGCGCCTGGGGCGAGCCATCGAAACCGGCATGGCCGATTTGGTCCGAGGTTTTCGTGCCCTGCGGAAGGATAAGGCGCTTTTTACCTTCTTGATCGCGCACATGATTTACGCAGATGGGCTGGTCGCCCTGTTTGCCTTTGGCGGTATCTACGGAACTGGCGTTTTTGGCTGGTCGATCACCGAAGTAGGCCTGTTCGGCATTCTCCTCACCATCACAGGCTTTATCGGGGCGCTGATTGGCGGTCCGTTGGAAGACAGGCTTGGTGCCAAGCCTGTCATCCTCACAGCGCTTACGGTGCTGACATTAGCGAGTTTTCTTGTTGTGTCACTCAGCCCCGGCTCTGTCTTTTTCGTCGTTCCAGTCAGTGCAGGCGGCGAGGGCCTGTTCTCCAGCTTGCCGGAGCAACTTTATCTGGTGTTGGGTGGGCTGATGGGCGCTGCTGCCGGCCCCTTGCAGGCCTCTTCGCGGGCGCTTCTTGCGCGCCGCGCCCCCAAAGATGCGCAGGCCCGAACCTTCGGACTGTTCGCCCTTTCCGGCAAAGTGACAAGCTTCGTCGGGCCCTGGGCGGTGGCCACCGTTACCGCGCTGACGTTGGACCAACGGGCAGGCGTTTCGGTGCTGATCGCCTTCTTTGTGATCGGGGCTATCGTGCTGACGCGGGGTCCAGCAACAGCCCCCCAGCCTCGACCATCGTAACGTCCTTTACACCGCATTGTGATCAGAGGGCTTGCCTTCGTGAGCGAATTCGGTGAGCCTGCGCGTCTGAGCGGACAGCCAGAGGGGAATGCTGCCCATGTCGAAGACCCGCGTGCCGATGACCCGCGTTCTAGCCGGTGTTTGTGCCGTGTTGGCCATTCTGGCCGTGCCGGGAGCCGCGCTAGCGCAGCTTGACGCGCAGCCGATGCGGTTCACCCTGGTGGACGACGATGTGGACTGCCCGGACTGTCGTTACATCCGTGCGGCTGGCGACATCGAAGCCTACACGGCCGCCCAATTCCGTCAGTTCGTGCGCAACTACAATCTGCAAGGCCAGGGTCTGACGGTGGTGTTGAACTCGCCGGGTGGTGACGTGGTTGCCGGGTTGCGGTTCGGACGCGATATTCGCGACTTTGGTCTCCATACCCAGGTCGGGCGGGCGCAGCCATTGACTACTGGCGGTCATTCCATGCGCACTGGCGACTGTGCATCGTCCTGCACGTTCTCATTTCTCGGGTGCGGGGAGCGCTACGCCGAAGATGATGTAATCGGTGGCCACCGCTTCTATCCAGGGCACATGGAGCCCGATGAGCGGGGCGTTATGCGCCCCGGCGATGAGGCCGTTTCGGCGATGATCAAAGTTTATGCGATGGATATGGGCGTAGATGCCGGTTTCATCGATATGTCGCTTAACGTGCCGCCGTCCGACATGCGCTACATGTCTAACCGCGAATTGCGGGACATGGCGGTGGTCAACATGGAAAGCCCCTTGA
>JBHJIX010000143.1:0-74668 GCA_050043025.1 Cohaesibacteraceae bacterium | reverse complement strand
TTGGTTGCCAGAATACCGGGTGCCTTGCGGCAGGCGGCGATACGCGTGGCGAGCTCTTTGAGGATGGCTTGGACGGGTTCTGCGCCCGGACTGCCAAGGTGACCGAGTGCGGCCGACCGGTCTGATGGGCCGACAAAGACGCCATCGCCGCCCGGCACGGCAGCAATAGCCTCCAGATTGTCAAGCGCCTCTTTGGTTTCTACCTGGACCAGCACGCAAATCTCATCGTTCGCCTGGCTCAGATAGTTGTGCGCCTGACCGTAACGGCTCGCCCGCGTTGCCCCAGCAACGCCCCTGATCCCCCCTGGCGGGTAACGGGTGGCGCGTACAGCCGCTTGCGCTTCTTCTGCGTTCTGAACGAAGGGGATGAGCAGGGTCTGCGCGCCGATATCCAGAAGCTTCTTGATAAGCACCTTATCGTTCCACGCGGGTCGTGCAGCCAGCGCGCTTTGCCCTGCCGATGCCGCCTGGAGCAGGGGCTGGAGAGCTGCGACTTCCACCGCGGCGTGTTCGCTGTCGAACAGCATCCAATCGAAGCCGACAAGAGACAGCGCTTCGGCCGAGACAGGGCTCGGGATCGACATCCAGAGGCCAAACTGCGTTTCGCCAGCCAGTAGCCGTGCCTTGAACGCATTGACGGGTGCGGGGATCATACGAACTGCACCGACACGGTGCCCAGCGGCCCGAAGTCCGCCATCAGCGTGTCACCCTTCTTCGCCCAGACCGGGCGTGTGAACGACCCAGACAGCATCATGTGTCCCGGTTCAAGTACCGTGTCGAATGGGGCAAGCTTGTTGGCAAGCCACGCCACCGCCATCGCCGGGTGACCAAGGACACCGGCGGCAATGCCGGTCTCTTCGATCTCTGAGTTGCGATGGAAGATCGCGCCAACCCAGCGTAGATCGACCTCATTGGGGCGAATCGGGCGGCCGCCCAGAATAAGGCCTGCCGCTGCGCCATTGTCCGCCACCGTGTCGAAGATGCGGCGTGGTTCAGTCACACGCGCATCAATGATCTCGATGGACGGCATAACATACTCGGTGGCGCGCAAGACATCGACCAGTCCAACGCCGGGGCCCTTAAGCGGCTCTTTCAGCACAAACGTCAGCTCCGGCTCGACGCGCGGAACGCAGAAGCTCTCGAAAGGCACCTGCGCACCGTTTTCGATCAGAAGATCATCAAAGATGTAGCCGTAGTCCGGCTCGTCGATTTTGCTCGCTGCCTGCATGGCCTTTGAAGTCAAACCGATCTTGTGGCCGATGATGGTCGCACCCTCGGCAACGCGCTTTTGGGCCAGCATGGACGAGATGGCGTAGCTGTCCTCAATCTCGATTTCGGGGAACATCTCCGATGGCCGTTCCCCCTGAACCTTGGTTTCATGCGAGCGTGCAAGCGAGGTGACGGCCTGTTCGCGTTGAGCTTGTGTGAGCATGATGACCTCTACTGTTTCGCGGTGGTGGGCCTGTCGGGGAAACAGGCAATGGCCTTGACCATGACCGCTTGGTGCGGGTGCGGCAGAGCCTTGGCCTGGGTGATTGTGACGGCGGGTGTTTGTGCCAGAAAGGTCGGCGCTAGGGCGTCGAGAAACTGGTCGCGATCGTCCATGTTGATCAGGTACGCCTCCAGATTGACGATGTCCTCCGGTTTCAGGAGCAGCGATCCCAAGATATCGCTGATATTGGCCATGGTTTCGCGCGTCTGCTCAAAGGTGTCGTGCACCAGACTGCCATCGGGGAAGACCGTAACGCCGGCAAAGGTCTCGTCAGGACGCCGAGAACTGGTGCCGGACACAAACACGAAGTTTTCCACCCGCTTGACGTGCGGAAAGCTGCCCTTGGGCCGGGCCTTGCCGGGCAGGGTGTAGGATTTGATGAAGGCGCGGTCGACGATGGCGGCAGCCACCTGTGCGGTTGCACCGACGACAGCAGCTATCTTGTCCTGCGGCAAACGCGAGGTGGGCGCGCTGACAGTGATCGCGCCAAGCATCTCGCCCGATCCGGTATAGATCGGTACGCTGATATCGATGAGACCAATCTCGGTTTCTTCATCGCTGACCGCATATCCGTCCTGGCGGGCGCGGCGCACCTGATTACGCAGACCGGTGATACTGGTGATGGTCTTGGGCGTCAGCCTTTGCAGGGTGAGCATTGTCAACTGCTCCTCCAGCGCGGACGCTGAGAGTTCGGTCAGGTGAAGCTTCCCAACGGATGTGGCGTAGAAGCTGGACCCAAAATCCGCTCGCTCCCGGCACACGAGCGGCCGGTTGGGCTCATGCCAGACGGCCTTGCGCGGACCACCCCGGGAGAACAGGGTGAGACTGACCGTTTCGCCAAGCAGTTCGGACAGGCTTTCAATGTGAAGCTGTGCCCGCTCGGTTAGGATCTGTTCACGCCCGGCGTTTTGCCCGAGCTCCGAGATCAAGAGACCAAGCTGGTACAGATTGCCGGGCATCCGCGCCACAGCGCCGATCTCCTCCAGCGTCAGAAGAAAGCGATTGGTGGTGGAGAGGTTGACGTTGAGCGCGACCGCGATCTGCTGCTGCGTCAACGGGCGGGACTCGCGCGCCAGCAGGCGCAAAATGTCAAACGCCTTGATGACCGAGGTGTTCTTGGGCGTGGCCATGGGGTCGGTCGCTAGCCGGCATCCTCATCGGGCTTTGGCTGGTCACCTCTGTCGCCGAGCTGTTCCTTCAAAAACCCTGTGACCGCGGATGTGTCAGAGCCCTTGAGGCCAAGCTCGCTCAGAAGGCTATCCACCACCGGGGCTTGGGTGCGATAGCGCAAGGCGCTGTCGACTAGCTGGTCGGGCAAGGTGCCACCACCACCACCGCCGCCATTCAGCGGCGTGTTGCCATCACCCTCTCCACCACCTGTCGTCGTGCCGCCGTTCTTTCCGAGCACGCCATCAACCTGTAAAATGCGGATGTCGTTGATGTTTTCCATGGGCTTGGCGCTCTCGCGGATAATGTCTTTCAGATGGTCGATGACGGAGAGCCGCAGCTTCAGCGACATCAGCTCTTCCGACATCGTGTTTTCTGCTTCGGTCATGGCCGCAACAGCGGCCGCATCGGTCGTGTTGCGCTGCTCTTCGGCTTCCAGACGGACTTTCTCGGCCATGGCTTCGGCCTCGGCGAGCGTGGTCACACGGGCCGACTGGGATTTGGTCTCCACTTCGCTGGCCTTAGCTATGTTCTGTGCTTCACGGAAGCGCGCTTCAGCCTGTACTAGCATGGCGACCGTGTCGCGCTCTGCGTTCTTCTGAGCCTGAATGAGCGCGATCATCTTGTCGCGTTCTTCACGCTCCTGCGCTCGCACCAGCTCAAGCTCGGCTTCGGCCTTGACCAGCGCGACACGCGCCGTCTCGACGTCTGCGAGCGCTGCGACCTGCGCCTGGGTGCTCTTGGCGACGGCGATGTCACGTTTGTGCTCTTCTTCGCTCAGCTTCTGTTGCTGAGAGATGGTTTGAAGATCAACACTCAGCTGAGCGTTGATGTTTGCGGCCGAAACCGCTTCCTTCTTCTGCGCCTTGACCAATTCAACCTGCTCCTCGGCCTGAACACGCGCAGCCTCAAGGCTTTTCTCCGTATCGACCCGCAAGCGTTCGATCTCGTTTTGGGTGCGGATGACAGCTTCGTCAGCCTCTTTGCGTTTTTCAGATTCCGTCAGGGCGATTTGCGTGGCCTGGTCGGCCTGGACAAGCGCGATCTCTTTTTCCCGCTCGATGCGGCCCAGGCGAATGTCCTTTTCAGCGTCCTGTTTGGCGGCATCCATGTCGCGGCGGACACGCTGCTGCTGCGCTTCGATGGCTGATTGTTGCTCAATTTCGCGCAAGGTCGTTTCTTCATCGGAGGCTGTCCGGGCAAGCCTGATCTCACGGTCAGCGGCGATACGTGCTTCTTCTGCCTCGCGGTTCTTTTCCGCTTCTATTTTACGGGTCTGCGCTCCGGTATTCGCCTCTTCAAGCGCCACTTTCTTCTGTCGCTCGATACGGCGCATCTCCAACGCAAGCTCGGTCTCGATTGCAGCCGCTTCGGTTTCCTGGCGAGTCTTCTGGTTTTGGCGCTCCACCTCTTTCTGCGAGGAGAGCCGCTCAATCTCGCGCTGCTCGTCAGCCTTCACGGCGGCAAGGCTGATGGCGAGATCTGCTGCGACGCGCGCTTCTTCAGATTCCTGACGCTTGGCTGCCTCCTGCGAGGAAATCATCGCGGCCTGCTCAGCGCGGCGGATGGCAACTTCCTGCTGCTGGCTCAGCCTCGCGTATTCTTCCTCGCGCGTCAGTTCCAGACGCCTTGTTTCGCTCTCCAGCTTCTTCTGCTGAACAGAGATTTCGCTGTCCTGTTCGATCGCGTTGCGCTTTAGACGACGCTCCTCGATGTCAGCGGTCAGGCGGGTTAGACCTTCCGCGTCGAATGCGTTGGACGGGTTGAAGAACTCCTTGTTGGTCTGATCAAGCGCGGTGAGTGACGCGCTTTCCAGTTCAAGACCGGGCTGTTCGATTTCCGGTCGCACGATCTCTTTCACGCGGCGGATGTACTCGCCGCGCTGCTCATGCAGCTCCTCCATCGTCATTTCTGCAGCCACGGTGCGCAGGGCATCCACAAAACGGCCTTCCATGAGATCACGCATCGCGTCGGAACGCGCTGTTTTTGCACCCAGCGACTGGGCAGCCTGTGCAATAGAATCTGGGTTGGCGCCCACGCGCACATAGAACTCTGCCGTCACATCAACGCGTAGACGGTCCCGCGTGATGATGGATTTGGTTTCCGTTCGGCTGACCTCCAACCGGTTGGTGCCCATGGTCACGCGGATGACGTCATGGAGAACGGGTATAACGAACGCGCCGCCGTTCTGGACAACCTTCTGGCCGCCCATGCCCGTGCGCACGAAGGCCACCTCTTTGGTTGCCCGGCGGTAGAGCCACCACAGCAAGACCCAGACAATCACGATGGCAATGACGATCAGGATGATCGCGACCACTGTCCCTGCAAAGAAGCCCATGTGAGCACTCTCCCTGTGCTTTGCGCGGCCAGCTTGCCATCGGTTCGGCGTTCGGCACGCAACCAGATGACCTCATTCTAGTTTCTCATTTATTGGTTTACAATCTCAATTTTTGAGATACCGTGAGCTGATCGAAGGAGGTGTCGCGTGGACCTGCGTTTCGAAAGTCAGCCTAAGCCAAGGTTCCGCTACAGCTCAGCGGTACGCATGGGCCCATTCGTCCAGACCGCCGGAATGGTCGGCCTGTCTCCGCAGACGGGCGAGCTTGTCGGCGGCGGCCTCCCCGAAGAATTCCGACAGATCCTCGTCAACCTGACGGCCTTCTTGGACGAAAACAACCTTTTGGCCGGGCCCATGTCTGCAACCATATACACCACGGCCTTCCATCGCTTCGCTGAGATCAACGCCATTTGGGATGCGCATTTCGGGCACGCAGCGCAGCTGCCTGCGCGCAGCGCCGTCGGCGTGTCGCAGCTGCCTGTCGGCGCGCAGGTTGAAGCCGATTTTCTGATCTACGATCCCGCTATAGAGCGACGGGCATGAGCGCACGCGAAGCTGATGCCAATTCGGTTGCAGAGCGACCAAAGGCCGACGCACCGACCTCGGGCCTCGGCAAGCCGCCGCGCTATCGTCGCGCCGGATCGTTCGTTTTTGTTTCCGGCACAGCAGCCAAGGCGAGTGCGGGTGCAGACATCCGCGCGCAGACAAAGGCGTGCATCGAAGACATCAGCGCCGTGCTCGAAGAGGTCGGCGGCGGTCTGGAAAACCTTGTCGAAGTAACGAGTTACCTGAAACAGATGGCCGATTTCGTCGACTACAACCAGACTTACAGCACCTATTTTTCGGTCAACGGTCCAGCGCGCACCACGGTCGCGGTTGATCGGCTTTCTGACCCCAATGCCCTCATTGAAATGCGCGGCGTTGCCTACATCGCGCAAAACACAAACGCTTAAGCACTGGCTAGCGTGCCAGCATACCGCACTTGATAAAAGGGAAAGTTTTGATGCCTAAGGGAGAAGTTGTTGCCGGCTTTATCGCGCCGCACCCGCCGCACCTGGTTTACGGCGAAAACCCCGAACAGAACGAGCCGAAGTCGCAAGGCGGTTGGGAGCAGCTGCGCTGGGCCTATGAGAAGGTACGCGCAAGCATTGAGGAGCTGAAGCCCGATGTGCTGCTTGTGCATTCGCCGCACTGGAACACGCAGCTTGGTCATCATTTTCTCGGCGTACCCACGCTGCGCGGCAAGTCAGTGGATCCGATCTTTCCCAACCTCTTTCGCTACACTTATGAGCTTAATGTGGATGTGGAACTGGCCGAGCTTGCCAGCGAGTACGCCCGTGAACTGGGTCTCGTCAGCAAGCTGATGAAGAACCCGCGTTTCCGCGTGGACTACGGCACAATCACCTCTTTGCATCTGGCGCGCCCGCAGTGGGACATTCCGGTCGTCGGTCTGTCGGCCAACAACTCGCCTTACTACCTCACCACCGAAGAAGGCTTTGAGGAAATGGACCGCCTCGGCAAGGCGACCCGCCGCGCCATCGAAGACAGCGGTCGGCGCGCGGTGGTGCTGTGTTCCGCCACCATGAGCCACCGGCATTTCCAGGAAGAACCTGAAACACCGGAGGACATGAGCCAGGAGCATCCCTACTCCATGGAGATGTACCAATGGGACATGCGGCTCATCAAAATGATGCGCGAAGGGCGCATGCAGGAGGTGCATGACCTGCTGCCGGAGTTTGTCGAGATAGCGTTTGCCGAATTCAAGGCAGGATCTTTCACCTGGATGTGCTCGGCCATGGGCTATCCAGAACTGCCTGGGGAGCTCCTCGGCTTCGGCAATGTCATCGGCACCGGAAACGCGGTTTTCAAGTGGGACCTGACCAAGCATGGGCTTGCCACGCCGGTTGATCAGTGGACCGGCGAGCGCAATGGCAGCTTTGCGAGCGCGCCCCAACCGGCTGCCGTTGCGCCATCCGTTAGCGGCAGAGGTTTAGGCAGTAGCGTCAGTGGCGGTGGGGTCTTTGCTGGCGATGGCCCGTCCATCGGCGCACGCCCGCTGAACCAGTAGAGCCGCAGAAAGACCACGCATGACCGTTGTTGCTGCCTATATCGTTCCGGCCAACCCGCTCCCGTATCTGCGGCCGGAGAACCCGCCGTGGGCGGGGATCGCCTCCGCCTGCCGGGCCCTTGGGCGCTCGCTGAGCGCCGCGCGGCCCGATACCATTCTCATCTACTCAACGCAGTGGATGGCCGTGCTCGATGAACTCTGGCAGATGCGCCCATCCTTTGATGATCTGCATGTCGACGAGAACTGGTACGAGTATGGCAATCTTGAGTACCAGCTGACCTGCGACACGGAACTCGCGGCAGCTTGCATTGAGGGTAGCAAAGCGATCGGTATTTCATCGAAGGGCGTCAACTATGACAAGTTCCCCATCGATACCGGCACCATCGTCGCCAACGGGTTTCTGAACCCCGGCGGGCGCATTCCGCTGACGATCGGAGCGAACAATCTCTACCACTCCTTTGAAGACACCATGCGGCTGTCAGAAATGGCCGTAGGCAGGGCGCGCGACCTGAACCGGCGGGTAGCGGTTGGCGGTGTTGGAGGGCTGTCAGGCTCGATCTTCCGACATGAGATCGACATCGCAACCGACGGCATTGCCTACGCCTCCGATGATGAGTGGAACCGGAAAATGCTTGCCCGCATCCAACAGGGTGGATCGGTCTCGGAACTAGCGGCCTTTGCGCAGGAATACGCCAAGGAGGCCAAGGCCGACATGGGGTTCAAGCATTTTGCCTGGATCCTCGGGGCGCTAGGTGGCCGGATCAGTGGCGCTCAAATTCACGCCTATGGCGCGACCTACGGGTCGGGCGCGGCGGCTATTGAGCTCAAGGTTTAAGTGCATTGGAAGACTGGAGAGGACAACAGATGATGTACAAGTCAATCGGCCTTGCTTTTGGGGCTCTTACACTCGGCGCGCTGGCCTATGCTGGCGGTGTTGAAGATGCACAGGCACAGGAATGCAGCATCACGATCGGGCGCGTTGTGCCCCTCAGTGGACCGCTGGTCGATGTTGGCCGCGAGACGCCATGGCTCGATGAAAACAAGATGGCGCAGCTCGACAATGGTATGCTCGAAGTCGGCGACCAGATGTGCGCGATCAACTACGAAGTCTATGATTCCCGTGGCACAGCCGCAGGCTCCGCTGAAGCCGCGCAGGAAGCCATCCTGAACGATGAAGTGGACATGCTCATCGCACAGCGCACACCGGACACAACCAACGCACCGTCCGACCTGTGCGAGCGGTACGAAATTCCCTGCGTAACGACCAATACGCCGGTTGAAGCCTGGCTCCTTGGCCCCGATGGCCAGCCCAAGGACTATGACTACACGTTCCACTTCTTCTTCGGCGTGCCGGATTTGGAGACCAACCATATCGGCATGATCAAGGAACTGCCCGGTGGCTTTAACGGCAACATCGGGTTCCTCTACCCTAACGATCCTGACGGACAGGTCTTTGCTCAGATCTTTACACCGGCCTTCCAAGGCGAGGGATGGAATACGATCGATCCGGGTCGCTTCGAGCAGGGCCTGCCAGACTTCTCGTCGATCATCAACCAGTTCAAGCGCAATCGCGTGGAAGTGGTCACCGGCGTCCTCGCGCCGCCCGACATGCAGACATACCTGCAGCAGGCCGCACAGCTCGACTATGCCCCGCTGATGTACATCATCGACAAGGGCACCGGCTATCCGGAGCCGATGCGCGCGCTGGGCGAGTTCGGTGAAGGCCTTCTGGGCGTAAACTTCTGGTCCCCTGCTTTCCCTGGCACGTCGCAGTATGGCGGCTACAGCGGTCAGGAACTGGTCGATGCGTATGAAGACGCCAACCCGGGCACGATGTACTCTCCCGGTCTCGCATGGACCGATGCCGCCTATGACGTCCTTTTCGACGCATTGCAGCGCGCAGGCTCCACGGAGACCGACGCCATCATCGCTGCGCTGGCTGAAACCGATCTCGATACGGTGACCGGTCAGGTCAACTTCAACGAGCAGAATTTCTCGGTTGCTCCGCTTGGCGGCGCGCAATGGCAGCTCAATGAAGATGGCGAGCTGGAGAAAGAAAATGTCTTCAACGCCGTCTATCCCGAGGTTGAGCTAACCTCGGAAATGCGCCTGTTCCAGCAGTAAGCGCACCAAAGATCGGGCCCGCACGCACTGCGGGCCCGAAGTCCCTTACCCCTTGTGTAGCTGCTGTTCGCCGTGGTTTTCGGAACCTTCACAACCCAAGAAGCGCTGGACGCGGCCTATGATGTCGAGAACTCGGTTCCCGATTTTATGGTGTACGCCCGCCAGTACGTCGCCTCCAGCGAGAACACACGCAAGGATCTTCCGTGCGCGCTTGGGGTGAAGTATGGGCCGACGGTGGAGGAATATGTCGACATCTTCCCGGCCAGCCAGCCCGGCGCGCCAGTTCACATCTTCATCCACGGCGGCTACTGGCGCATGCTCTCGGCACGGGAGTTTTCGTTCATCGCGCAGGGCTTCGCGCCGGTTGGTGCCACCACCGTCATCGCAAACTATGCGCTGTGCCCGCACGTCAGCATCGGCGAGATATCCCGGCAAATGCGAGCGATGGTTGCCTGGTGCGCACGCAACATCCATCGCTACAATGGCGATGGCGAGAACATCACCGTCAGCGGACACTCCGCAGGTGGGCATCTGGCGGCCATGTGCGCCCTGACCGACTGGCCCGGTGAGTATGGCCTTCCCGCCAACACCGTGCGAGCGTTCGTGCCCATTAGCGGCCTGTTCGACCTGGAACCGATTTCACACATTTCCTACATGCGCGACGATCTGAGGATCAATGCGCGCGATATCGCAGAATCCAGTCCTCAAACCCTGATCCGCCACTGCCCGTCCCGCATGCTGATCACGTATGGCAGCGATGAGCCTTCCGAGTTTTCGCGGCATTCGGAAGAGTTTCGTCAGGCGTGGGATGAGGCTGGCAACTGGTCAAGCTACATTCCGCAGATGGGGCGTAACCACTTCAACGCCATTACCGATCTTGGCAATCCCGACACCCAGCTTACCCGCGCCGTTCTGGCGCTGCTGGACCCTACCCCCGTCGCACCCTCCACCATGCGCTCGCGGCGCGCCCGCACATGGAGCGTTGCGGCCCGCCGACCCCGCTCGCGGATCGATCGCAGGCTCTTCCCAGGAGGCACGCGCTGATGGTCGGGCTGCTCTCCACGCAAAACCTCAACAAGGCCTTTGGCGCCATTCGCATCGCCGACGACATCAGCTTTGATGTGCATGAAGGCGAGGTTCTTGGCATCATTGGCCCCAATGGCGCAGGCAAGACCACGCTGTTTGGATTGCTGGCTGGTACGGTCGCCTTGGATTCCGGCAGGATTACCTATGCGGGGCGAGACGTGACGGCACTGCCGACACATCATCGGGCGCGTCTCGGTATTGCGCGCACCTATCAGGTGCCGCGCCCGTTCACCCATATGACGGTCCGCGAGAACCTGCGCGTTGCCTCGCTTTTCGCCGGCCAATTGGAAGAGTCGGAAGCCGATGAATGGGTTGATGAGGTTCTGGACTTCACCGGGCTCGCAAAAGAACGACAAGCCCTGGCCGGAAGCCTGCCTCTGCTTGGCCGCAAGCGCCACGAACTGGCGCGCGCCCTTGCGACGAGACCGGGTCTCTTGCTGATCGACGAGGTCGCGGCGGGCCTGACGGATGCTGAAGTGGATGTGTTCATCGAGCTGGTTGCGCGCATTCGTGGCGCAGGGATCACGGTGATCTGGATTGAGCATGTGATGAAAACCATGCTGCGCGCCACTGACAGACTGATGGCGCTGGCCGGCGGCAAGATCATCGCGCAGGGTGTTCCGCAGGAGGTTATTCAAGCACCGGAGGTGAAGCGTGTCTACCTGGGGGAGTAGAGGCAACCTTTCAGCCAAGCCGGGGCGCGACGGACGCTACCCGATCCTTACGGTTGAGAAACTGTCGGCGTGGTACGGCGAGCTTCGCGCGCTGCAAGGCATCAGCTTCTCGGCGAACGCGGGAGAGGTGGTGTCCGTCATCGGTGCCAATGGTGCAGGTAAGTCCACCTTGTTGCGCGCCATGACCGGTATGAAGAACCTCGGCTAAAGGGCCAACAATGAGGGACGGATCGAGTGCCAGGGCCGCAGGCTGGACAGGCTGCGCACAGAAAAGATCATTGAAGGCGGGGTCACCATGGTTCCCGAAGGGCGCATGCTATTCAGCCGCATGAGCGTGGAAGAGAACCTGTTGGTCGGCGCGCATATCCCACGCGCGCGCGATGGGATCAAAGACCGGCTAGCCGGGATCTTCGAGTTTTTTCCTAGACTGGCGGAACGCCGCACCCAGTCGGTGAGCCAGATGTCGGGTGGCGAGCAGCAGATGGTCGCCAGCGGCCGAGCGCGCATGTCGGACCCGGCCGTCATTCTGTTCGATGAACTGTCTCTCGGGCTGGCGCCGATTATCGTCGACGACATCTACGACAAGGTTCGGCAGATCAACGAGCGCGGCGTGACGTGCCTTGTGATCGAGCAGGATATGCGCCGCGCCCTTGAGGTCGCCAATCATGTCCTGGTCATGTTGGAGGGTGATATCGTTCTGGATGGCTCGCCCGATGACCTGTCCAGAGAAGAGCTCACCAACGCATATTTCGGCACTCGACACGAAGGGGTGGCGTAGATGGCCGGACTAACGTTCGATGAGCAGGTCTACTGGACGCTGATTGATCTGGCGAACGCGCTCCTGACGGGTACGTTCATCGGTGGCTACTACGCGATCTTGTCGATTGGCCTTGCCCTGTCCTTCGGCGTGATGCGGCTGGTGAACCTTGCCCATGGCGAGTTCCTGATCGTCGGGGCCTATATCTCGGCGGTCATCCTGCAAGTGGTGAACATTCCGGCGTTCTTCGTGCTGTTCATCGTGGTGCCAATCATGTTTGGGATCGGCTATGGCCTGCAGCGCTTCCTGCTCAACCGGGTCTCCGTTCAGGCCATGGAGCGGCGAGGCTTGTCGTCCAATTTTGGCTTGATGGCCCCGATCCTCGTGACGTTCGGTCGCAGCTTTTTTATCTCGCATGGTCTCCTCGCGATCTTCGCCTCCGATGCCATGTCCTTCAACATCTCGCTGGCGTTTTCGGCGATCCGCATCACTTCGGACCTGTCGGTTTCGACCTTGCGGTTCATCTTCTTCTTGTTCGCCATCGTGCTCCTGATTGCGCTGTTCCTGTTTCTGCGTCACTCGGCGACTGGCAGGGCCATCCGCGCCACCTCCGATAACCCCACCTACGCAACCCTGATGGGGATCAACACCGAGCATGTGTTTGCGGTCGCGCTCGGCATCTCGCTCGCCATCGGTGGTGTGGCCGGGTTCATGATCGGCATGACGCGGACCTTCCAGCCCTTCGATGGCCCGCAGTTCATTCTCATCGCGTTCGGCGTGGTGATTATTGGCGGTATGAACTCGATTGTCGGCAGCCTGGTCGGCGGGGTCTTGCTCGGCATCGTGCAGGTTCTGGCCGGCACCTACTTCGGACCATCAGCACAGTTGGTCGGCGGCTACATGTTGGTGCTGGCTGTGCTGGCCTTCTTCCGTGAGGGGCTGTTCTCGCGATGATCGGTCAGGCGCTCAACATCATTGCCGAACGCACGGTCGCGCGCTGGCTGATTGCGCTGCTGCTCATCGGGCTCATAGCCTTCCCCTGGGTGGTTGGCGAGGACGGGCGCTACTTCATCCTCTTGTTGATGACCGTGTTCATCTTCGCGACCCTTGGCCACGCGTGGAACCTTCTGGCTGGGTTCTGCGGCCTGCTGTCCTTTGGCATTCAGGTCTATATCGGCCTTGCCGGTTTTTCCGTTGCGGTCATGACCTTTTACATGGGCGTACCGGTCTGGTGGGCGATGCTGCTCAGCATCTTTGTCACCACGGCCTTCGCCTGGCTTCAGGCGGTTCCGCTGTCGGAGCAGTTCGCCCGGCGCAACACTTGGATCGGTGTGGTGGTGGCGCTGGTCTTGTGGGCGCTTTACGAAATCATCATCGCGTTCAACCCCGGCGCAGACGTCTTTGGTGGAGACTATATCCGCCGCGTCATCATCCTTTTCCTGATCTTTCTCGGCGCTTTACCCCTCTTGAAATTGCAAGGTGCTTACTTCGCCGTTGCAACCTGGCTGATCGCGGCATCCGTTGCATCCATCTTCAATGACTGGCGCATCATGGGCTCGGGCGGTGGCATGACCATCCCCAATGAGACCACCGTGACCGGACGCTACTATGCCGGGCAGATGCTGGCGGTGGTATCGACGGCTATTGTGGCGTGGTTGCTGCGCAGCCGCTACGGACAGGCGCTAACAGCCGTGCGCGATGACGACGAGGCTGCCACAGCGATTGGCATCGACATCCGCTTTGTCAAAACCGTGGTCTTCCTTGTTTCTGCACCCATGGCGGGGCTCGCGGCGGCGCTGTTCTACATCGATCAAGTGACCATCACCGCTGCCGGTGCCTTTGGCATCCAGTGGTCGGCCTACGCTGTGTTCGTCGTGGTCGCCGGGGGCATGGGCACGCTGGTAGGGCCCATCATCGGCGCGGTGCTCTTCATTTTTGTGCAGCGGTTTCTCGTCGGTCTTTGGGGCGGTGGCGATCTCACACTCGGCATTGCTGCCGTGCTTCTCATTCTCTTGTTGCCGCGCGGCGTGGCGGGGTTGATTGGTGACCTGCGCGAGAAGGCAACCAAGGAAGGCCGACACGCTCTGGTGCTTGGTCGAACGCCCGCCAGCCGGCAGGGCTCTATCGTCAGTGCAACGCTTATACCGTCGAGCCCGGCACCCTATCTGCTCCCGGGCACACCGGACTGGCGCGGTCTGTGGCGGGGCATGACCCTCGCCTCGGAGCGTCTGACCCAGGCTTCACCCGATGTCATTGTCTTGCTGGACCCTGACCCACCATCCCGGAGCAGCGGTTCTTCACGGGTCTGGCGCGTCAATGGGCTGACCAGTGATCCGGCCTACCGCGACTTTGGTGAGATCGCGGTGGACGTTCGGCTGGATCGCGGCATGACACGGTTGCTATCACGGGCGGGCGTTCCGCTCGTTGCACCACGAACGGCGGAGGACATCAGCGCCGGTGTTGCCGCTGCGCTCAGTCAGCTTGATCCCAAGGGCACGCGACACGTTGTGTTGGTGGATGCAAGTGGGCAGGCCTATGAAGATGCAGCAGAACTGGGACGCATGATCGGTCATGTGGCCCGCGAGAGCGGCCGCAAAGTGGCGCTGGTGGGCTTGAGCGGGCTTTCCGGATCAGCCCATGAAACACAGGTGGAAGGCGCGCCGGGTTTGCTTGCGAGCGAAGCAGATGATCTCGCCAATCGGCAGATCCTGGGCTGGCTTGAGCATGGCGATCTGATTGCGCTCGGCAGTGGACTGTCGGAACTCTCCAGGCAGGCGCACATCGAAACTGGCGGCAGTGTTCTGGCTGCACTGGCGGCCGTAGCGCGCGGACCTGCGGAGATTATTGGGTACAGCGCGATCTTCGGTGCAGGCGCCGCCGTCGTGAGCTTGGAGACCAAAGCAACACCATGAAACAGGTTCTGAACTTCATCGACGGCAACTATCAGGACGGCAGCACAGGCCGGTGGTTTGATGCGGTCAACCCTTGCACTGGACAGGTCCATGCCACGGTTGCCGAAGCATCTGGGAGCGATGTTGATCGAGCCGTCAATGCTGCCCGAGCGGCGTTGACCGGCCCGTGGGCTAAATTGAGCCGCGCAGCGCGCGCAGCCATGATCCAGGCCATCGCCGATGAGATCGACCGGCGCTCAGCTATCTTTCTCGAGGCGGAGATTGCCGACACGGGCAAGCCGCAGAGTCTCGCCAGCGCGGTCGATATTCCCCGAGGTGCTGCCAACTTTCGAATCTTTGCCGACATGACCGTAAACCTTGCCGAACATGCCTGGCCGATGGATACGCCCGATGGCGCGGGCGCACTGAACTATTCGGCCCGCTCCCCCAAGGGTGTCATCGGCGTTATCAGCCCGAGGAATCTGCCGCTGCTCCTCATGACGTGGAAGATCGCCCCAGCGCTCGCCTGCGGCAACACGGTGGTCGCCAAGCCGTCAGAAGAAACCCCATCGACATGCGCGCTTCTGGGCGACGTTATGAATGCGGTCGGGGTGCCGCCCGGGGTCTTCAACGTGGTGCATGGCTTTGGACCGGGCTCAGCCGGCGAAGCTTTGACGATGCATCGCGGTGTTGACGCGATTACCTTCACTGGCGAAACGAGGACCGGCGAGGCCATCAGCCGCGTGGCGTCAACCGGAGCGCGCGATGTCTCACTTGAGCTTGGTGGAAAAAACGCAAGCCTCGTCTTTGCTGACTGTGATCTGGAGGCCGCTGTCGAAGGCACGATCAGGTCGACCTTCACCAATTGCGGCCAAGTGTGTCTTTGCACCGAGCGCGTCTATGTTGAACGCCCGATCTTCGATGCGTTCGTGGAACGGTTTGGCAGGGCCGCGCAGGCCCTCAAACCAGGCGTGCCCAAGGATCGGGAGACCACAATTGGGCCATTGATTTCTGAGGAACATCGCCAGAAGGTCCTCAGCTACTTTGACAAAGCGGCGTCTGCTGGCGCGACGGTGGTGTCCGGTGGTGGCATACCGGATGTCGGACCTGAGCTCTCCGGTGGATTCTGGGTAGAGCCGACCATTTGGACCGGCCTTTCGGAAGATAGCGCACCGGTCGCGGAGGAAGTCTTCGGTCCGGTGTGCCACATCGCACCCTTTGACAGCGAGGAGGAGGCCATCCATCTCGCCAACGCGTCACCTTACGGGTTGGCAGCTGTAGTGTGGACCCGAGATCTTGCGCGCGCCCACCGTGTCTCCCCGCAACTTGAGGCCGGCATCATCTGGGTCAACACATGGAACCTGCGCGACCTGCGGACGCCCTTCGGCGGCTCCAAACAGTCTGGTGTTGGCCGTGAAGGCGGAGTCTACTCTCTGGAGTTCTACACCGAAATCAAGAACATCTGCATCAAGATGTAGTCTAAACCCCGCTCAGACCTTCCGCCCAGCTTCGGGGCATCGCTCAACAAAAAGAAGACCGATCTTGAACGCTATTGATAAACGCCTTGAGCAATTGGGTATCGCCCTGCCTGCCGCCACGGCTCCTATGGCGGCCTTGCTCACACCCACCCGCCTCATTGGGGAGCGCCTTCTGGTTTCAGCGCAAACACCCAAGCGAGATGGCGGGTTGGTCTACACGGGCAAAGTCGGCGAGGCGCATGATCTTGCCACCGCGCAGGACGCGCCGCGGCTGTGCGCGCTCAACGTGCTGGCGCAAGCCAAGGTCGCGCTGGCTGGCGATCTGTCACGTGTTCGAGCCGTAGTACAAGTTCGTGGCTATCTGAATGTGACGCCGGATTTCATCATGATCGCCGAAGCGGTCAATGGCGCGTCCAGACTGTTCTTGGACGCCTTCGGCCCGGAGATTGGCTCACACTGCCGAACCGCGGTCGGAGCGGCGAACATGCCCTTTGGCGCCACCGCGGAAGTGGAAGCGGAGTTCCTAGTTTCCAGCGGTTAAACCGACAGGGCTTGCGTACCGTGAGTTCAGCTGGCGGCACGTTCCTTAGGTATGCCTTTTTTGTGGAAAGATATCGTAGTTGAAGGGCGTTTCCTCAATGCTTGCTGATAGACTGCCGCTCGCCTTTCGAACAGCGAGCAGAGCGTTGGATCAGGACGGTACTGGTCTGGCCTCAAGTCAACTTCGGTTCGCGGTGCTCAATCCCCTTAGCGGACATTAGCCTTGGCCTATTGAAGGTCTGCTTTGGGCCGCACTTGCTAGTTCGTGGATGAGCAATGAATGGCTTGTTTGGGCTCAGAGGCGACATCCGTTGCATCGCGAACCGTTCCAAGACCGCACGTTTTTGTAACTTTCGAGAGCCGGCTGTGAGACCTTTGCGGGAGGCTCGGCTTAGCCTGCTGACGAGCTAGTGAAGCTCGCTACTTTGTCTGACGAAAACGCAAAAGCAGGCGTGATCGACCAGGCAATCAAGGCGGCAAAAAACATGACCTCGTTTGCGACGTCCGTGCGGTTCATCAGAACTATCCCGCCTATCATGATGATATGCGCCAGGAGACCCCACAACAGGCTGGCGAGAACGAGACCCGCCCAAGCTGCACCGCTCTTCGAGAGCGCGATGTAGGCGAAGATGCCCAGTGGCAAGAACACAAGCACGGCCGTTAAGAGGCCTGGATTGTAGCCTCCTGCCAGGCCCGCCGCGCCGAGATGGCTAATCCCGTTCGTGACAACGATGGCGGCCATGCACAAAGGCGCGAAGATGTGCTGTGCGCCCCTCCAGCTCGCCAACGCGCCAACAAGCCAAACAAGAGACGTGTTGATCACAAAGATAGAGGCATCCGAAATGAGTTCGGTACCAGCTTGCTGCCCCATAAGGTTCGAAAGAAAGCCGTTGAGGTAGGGTTTGAAAGCGAAGGTTTGGCCGTAGATATCGATCCAGTGCTCTTCAAACTGATGGACAATGTAGGCGACCAGCAAGCCTAACGAGAGGATCCGCGCGTCGGTCCAATTGGTATCGCGCGATTTGAAGGCAAGCGCGGCAAACGCAAGGAAGGGCGCCATGAAGGTGCCGACCTTCATCCAATGTTCGAGCAGAAAGACGTGTTGACCAAGTGGTATCCAGAGGATTGCAAATGCCAGCATCAACGCAGTGATTTGGGCTCTTTCAGCCATTGATGGATGGCGAGCGATAGATGCGTATCGCCGCAACAAGCGTAGCGACGAGCAAGATGCTCACGACCGAAAACAGGAACGTGTTGGATTCGATCCCAGCAATGGTGTGTGTGTGGCCGTTGCTATCAACAAGTGCGCCGCCATAGGCGTTGCGAAACAGCGTTGCCGCCCAGAAGCCTGCTGAAAACATCAATCCCAGAGTGATGGGAATGAAGACCTCATCCCTGCGCCAAATTAAAAACAACGCGGTGCCGGACACTCCGGCTGTAAAGGCAAGAAACCAAGCAGTGTGGAAGCGTGCATGCTCGCTCCACAATGGGTTTAATAAATGGGTCTCGTTGAGATCTGCCAGAGCAGGAACGAAGCCGTAGAAGATAGTGATCGCGCTGACAAAAATTTTTAGCACGGTTCGGGCGGGTGCAGCCTCAGCCATTGGATATCGATCCCATTGATATCGGTGAGGTCATCACGCTTCCGCTTTCACTGCGTCGTAGAAGCTCGACAGCCCTTCGCACAATTCGCGCCTGAGCTCGGGCGTGATAACGCCCGCACCTTCGGTATCGAAGTGCTCAGCGAACGCACCGAAATTGAACGTCCCCGCAAGCTTCCCGCCGAAAAACGGCGCGGCTCCGGATGCGATGCGCAGCACGTTCTGACCACCGCCACGTCCTGGAGCGGTGGCCATCAAAAACAATGGCTTGTCCTGATAAATCTGCATCTTGATCCGGCTGCACCAGTCAAAAACATTCTTAAATGCGGCCGTATAGTTCCCATTGTACTCGGCAAAAGAGATCATGATGCCGTCGGCGGCGCCCAAACGATCATAGAATGCATGGGCCTTTGCCGGGATGCCTGCTGCCTGCCTTTCGGGGCTGTAAACAGGCATATCGAAATCGGCGAGATCGAGCGTTTCAATCGTGATGTCAGCGCCCATCTGATCGCGCAAAGTCTCTGCAGCATGCAGGACAAGCTGTGCATTTATGGAGGCCGTGCTGTTGCTTGCAGCAAAAGCTAAGATGGTGGATTGGCTCATCGGCTTGTCCCTAGGTTTTGCCGCATGAATAGGATTGGATGCGTTCTAGGACCCTTGGTCAGCTCGCAGCATTACAATGGGCGTCCAGCCTTGCTCAAATTCGTCTTCGCTGAGGACACCGTTGCCATCGAAATCGGCGCGGTCGAAATCTCGACGCGTGCTTATGCGCAATTCACGCGCATCAATGTCCTTATTTGCATCTAGATCTATGACGGCAAACATCACCCGTTTGACCAGTGCCATCCCTTCGACGCCACCTTCGCTCTCTGCTAGGTAAGCAAAGCCAAAGTCCCAGGCCATAAACTCTTTTAGACTAAGGCGCTCATCTGCATTGGTGTCGGCAGAGAATGCTATGCTTTGGGTAAGCTGGGTTGCCTCGGCAAAATCCAGCGTCCCATTGCCCATGCTATCGACACTTGAAAAGATGACCTGTGGCAGCTCCTGGCCGTTCTCCCAAGCCAAGCCCTCCGCTGGCACTGCCAGCAGTGCCAACGCGGCCAAAAGTCGTGCGCTCATATATCGGTCTTTCATTGGTAACGCGTCCGCCCTGCCTGCTGCATTGGAGCAACTTCTCTCGACAGAGAGCTTAATCAGTGTGCAAACGCGACAGTTTCGCGGGTCAGTTCTTCGCTGGGAACTGGAACGTCACGGGGTGAGAAAACACCATCTCTGGTCGGTTCTCATTGCCGTTCTCGAACAACTCCCGCGCTAGATCGGCCACCATGTGCGGATCCTCAGCATGGAGGAAATGGTTGGCGCCAACGATTGCGACACGTGCATCCGGCAACAGGTCGGCGGAAGTCATGTATTCCTCGGCCTTTTGCCCCGGATCGTGATCGCCCTGGATCAGCAGGACAGGCATTGTGAGCTTGTCAATGACATTGGCCATCCTGAACTCCAGCTCGATGTCGAAGCTGGTTCCCTGAAATGTCCGCGCGGCCGCTTCTGGTGTGCCTTCGAACTCAAACTCCCAATCAAGGCGCTGAAGAAAGCGCTCGGGAAAATGTACGGAGCCGTAATTGCCGGAGTATGCTGTGCTTGCGACGTTTTCCTGGCTCTGAAACTCAACAGACGCCATTGCCTCATGGGGCGGACGTGGCAGTCCGTGTTGCTGATCAAAAGACTGCTGCACTCGTACATAGGCGAGGATGCGCTCACTCATGCCATCGATCGCAATGAAGCTCTCACTCACAATGGTGCCGCGATCATGGCTGATGAGGTTGAAGTCGGATACGCCAATGTTATCCAAAAGCGTGCTCAGGCTTGCCGCCGCGCCAGCATAGCTGACGTCAATCTCGGGACCTTTATCCGATTGTCCGTAGCCTAGGACATCGACGGCGATCACATAGTAATCGTCGGATAGCAGAGCCATAACCTCGGCATTCGCCCACCAGGTGTCGGGGTATCCGTGCACCATCAGCACGACTTCATCGGTGGGGTCGCCTGCGGTCACGAAGTGCCAAACCGGCCCGCCGCCATCAACAAACCAATGCGTCCCAAACACACCGTCGCCAAGGTGCTCGATCTCCCCGTGGTGGCTCACGCGCAGGGTAGCCGGAACGGCTTCGGGATACCGATCCACATCATCGGACATGCGAGCCAGCGGATAAGGCTCATAGGAGAACTCAACCCATTCCGCGTGAGGCGCTAGATCGTCCGCTTGGGCAAGGTTCATATACGGGGTTGAGGCCGCCATGAGCGCCGTCAGGGCGGCCGCAGATACTGGAATGAGAAATCCTTTTGCTGGCATCATTGGTCCCCTTTGTGTCCTAGCTGGATGAAGGTGGGCCTGTTACCATTGATTGATCAAATTGATTTTTAGGATCATCATCATTGGTATGAAGAATATAAGCGCCGTCGATTTGAACCTGTTGGTCGCCTTCCAAGCCATGATGGAAGAGCGCAGCGTAACCAGAGCAGCCAACCGCATTGGGCTAGCGCAACCGTCGATGAGCAACGCGCTCGCCCGGTTGCGAGCTTTGTTCGATGACGAGCTTTTCATCCGCACACCACAAGGGATGGTCCCCACGCGCTTGGCTTTAGACGCCGCTGCCCATGTGAAAGCGGCGGTCGCTGCGGCAGACAGCGCCTTCAATGTGGGCGAGGTGTTTTCTCCGCTAACCGCCAACGGCACATTTCGGATCTTAACCCATGACTTGATCGAAATAACGGTGTTGCCCGATCTTCTTAAGATCGTCGAAAAGGAGGCTCCCAACATTCATGTGGGCGTACGCTCGTTGGTGGGTGAGAGCTTCGAAGAAGATCTCGATTTTGGTCGAGCGGACAGCGCTGTTTGCGCTGCTGCGGCGGTACCAAAGCGCTTCAACTATGAGGTCGTTTTCCGTGAAGCCTACGTGTGCCTCGCACGCGTTGGACATCCCATCGTGAGGGGAAACAAACTCGATCTCGAGACCTACTTGGCCTGCAAGCACGCAACTATGTCCCGTCAGCCTGAGGGCAAAGCGATCGTCGATGAGGCCTTGGCGGGGATGGGTCGGTCCCGCGCGATAAGCGCCAGCGTTGCCAACTTCGGGTCCCTGCCTCCCTTGGTTATTGAAACCGACTTGATCGCTGTCATCCCGTTACGACTGGCAAAAAAGGCCTGCCACGTCATGCCGGTGCACATGTTTGAATTGCCGTTCGATTTGCCCAGCATCGATGTGAAGCTCATTTGGAGCCGTAGTGCTGACCGATCTCCAATGTCCGTCTGGTTTCGTGACTTGGTGGCCAAAACAGTTGCGGCCTAGCAGATTGCATCGCAAACACTGGTGCGAAAAGGACCGGTTCGGCGGCTTCTTGGGCCTGCGGTGGAGTCGGCCTTACAGTGCTTCAAATACCTCTGCCAAAATATCTGGGCTGGGGACGGTTTTTCACTGAACAGCTGCCGTTCAGCCTGTTTAGTCGAATGTCCAAGTTGGGCTCCAAGCTGCAATCTCCGCCGGTCTAAAATGCCCCCCCAAAGGGAAACGAATCCCGTAAAAAGGGCGAAGATGCTGACCGTGGGGCAAGCGGCTTATGGGTCGGTGAAATTGGGCCTAGACTGGGCCTAGCTCAACGGGCCGCGCGCCTGATCGGGCAGTGCATCGAGCGTGCGGACAAGCGCGGCCAAATCCTCATCACGCGACAGGCGGTGATCGCCATCTTTGATGAGCGTCAGCACCACATCCTCTCCGCTCAGCGCATCCATGATCCGCAGCGCATGGGTGTGCGGCACGTCTGGATCGGCAACACCCTGGAGGATGCGCACCGGGCAGCCGGGCTCTATCGACCCGCCAAGGATGAGGTGGTTGCGCCCTTCCTCGATCAGGTGATGGGTAATGATGGTCGGCTCGTCGGAGTATTGGCTTTCTTCCTCCAACCGACCGTCGCGCACCATCCGCTCACGCTCGTCCTTGCTGAAGGTCGCCCACATCAAATCCTGGGTGAAGTCGGGCGCGGGTGCGATGAGCACGAGCGACTTCACGCGGCTTGGGCGGTTCTCGGCCTTGGCTTTCTGCGCCTCTTCCATCGCCAACAACAGACCGATCCAGCCGCCCATGGACGAGCCGATCAGGATGACATCGCCGGGGGCTTCGGCCTCGATCATCGCGCGGGCATCGTCCCGCCAAGCGCCGATCGATCCATCGGTGAAAGCGCCCGTCGACTCGCCGTGGCCGGCATAGTCGAACCGCAGGTTCGCCTGCCCACGTTCCTTGGCATACTCCTCGACCTTTATTGCCTTGGAGCCGGTCATGTCCGAGCGGAAGCCCCCCAGCCAAACGAGGGTGGGCCCATCGCCATCGGTTTTCACGAAGGCCAGTTTATGAGTGTTGCGGTCGAGGAATGAGACAGTTTCAGTCATGGGAAGCGGGCAATTCCTTCAAGCAGACTTTGCGTTTTGGCTGCTTGGGGTATAGCAAGCGCCGTGCTCTTCGCCACCATTTGGAGGCGACCTTCAGAAGGCCTTTTCCTTGCGCGTTCTGCAAATCGTTCCCCAGCTAGAAATCGGCGGTGCCGAACAGACAACGGTCGATATCGCCCATGCGCTCGTTGAGGCTGGCCATGAGGCCTGGGTGATCAGCCAGGGTGGCCGGATGGTCGCCGAATTGCCGGAGGTTGCCCATCATATCGTGATGCCGGTGGCGTCGAAGAGCCCGTTCTCCATTCTAGCCAATGCACGGAAGATTGGCGCGCTGTGCCGACGAGCGGGTATCCAGCTCATTCATGCGCGATCACGCGCACCGGCTTGGTCGGCCATGATCGCGGCACGGCAGTCCTGCATCCCTTTCGTGACCACCTATCACGGGGCCTACAAGGCACCGTCCGGTCTGAAACGCCTGTACAACTCCGTCATGGCGCGCGGCGACCGGGTGATCGCCAACTCGCAGTTCACTGCCGACCGCATTGCCGCGCAGTATCCCTTCGCCCGCGACCGACTGATCGTCATTCCTCGTGGCACGGACTTCTCTCGCTATGACGGCTCGGCTGAGCCCTATGACTGGTCGCTGCCCAGCGGGGCGCCCATCGTGGTGCAGATTGCGCGGCTGACCGAATGGAAAGGCCAGCGGGTTGCCATTGGGGCGCTCCGCGAGCTGCCTGAAGAGGTTCATCTGATTTTGGCTGGCGACGACCAGGGGCGAACAGGCTACCGCGAAGATCTGCTGCGCTTGGCAGAAAAGAGCGGTGTGTCACACCGCGTGCACCTTGTCGGGCATGTCGATCCGCCACGCGCCCTGGCAACCGCGGATGTGTGCATCGTGCCCTCCACCGAGCCTGAAGCCTTTGGGCGGGCGGCTGTCGAAGCCCAGGCAGCCGGCGTTCCTGTTGTGGTGTCGGCGCTAGGCGCGGTCGGCGAAACGGTGCTGGTTCCACCGGTGGTTGCCCCGGAAGATCGGACGGGCTGGCATGTGCCGGCCGGTGACCCCCAAGCGCTCGCCGATGGCATCGCCGCCGCCCTTTGCCTTGAAGAAGACGCACGCCATCGCCATATCAGCTCGGCGAAGACGCATGTTCATGCGCATTTCTCGCTGCCTGCCATGTGCGAGGCGACCCTTTTGGTCTATTCAGACCTTATCGGTTGACGGTCACACCGTAAAAACCGGTTTCAGTTCCCTCAAACCCGCGTTCATCGCTGCTTGCCTGCTTGCAAGGCGCGCGTGCTTGCGGCACAACTCACCACCTTATTCGTTCACGTCCTTAGGAGACCAGCACCATTCGCCGTCCTCACCGTTCCCAAGCCACCGTTAAAGAAGGCCCCCGTATCAACGACAAAATCCGCGTCCCCGCCGTTCAGCTGATCGACGAGAATGGCGATAATCGCGGCGAGACCGATACCCGCGATGCTCTGCGTATCGCGCAGGATGCAGGTCTTGATTTGGTGGAAATCTCGCCCAACGCTCAACCCCCGGTCTGCAAGATCATGGACTATGGGCGGTTTAAATATCAGCAGCAGAAAAAGGCTGCTGAGGCGAAAAAGAAGCAGAAGACGGTCGAGGTCAAAGAGATCAAGATGCGTCCGAACATCGATGTGCACGACTATGATGTGAAGATGCGCAACGCTCGCCGCTTCTTTAACACCGGTGACAAGGTGAAGTTCACGCTGCGCTTCCGTGGCCGCGAGATGGCGCACCAGAATCTGGGCATGGACGTTTTGATGAAGGTGAAGGACGAGACCGAGGAGTATGCCAAGGTCGAGGCCCATCCGAAGATGGAAGGCCGTCAGATGATGATGGTGTTGGCGCCGGTGCCGGCGATGGTCGGCAAGATCGATGTCAAAGGCGACCATGAGCCTGAAAATGACGGGCCGGACGACGGCGAAGAGTAGGCATTCAAAACCCCGCTTCGGCGGGGTTTTTTGTTGGGCAGATATCGTTTTTCGATCAAGCCAGTAGAGACAGCTCACCTGCCATGATCAAAACCGACCGTCTGACGCTGCGGCGCGCCCGGCCCGGTGACGCAACCGGGCTGTTTGCGATCTTCAGCGACCCGGAGGCGATGGCCTATTGGGATACGCTACCGCACGCCTCGCTTGAGGTGACGGAACGTTTTGTGCGCCAGATGGCCAAGTCCGACGGCGTCACCAGCGACGATTTTGTGCTTGTGCTCGACGGTAAGGTGATCGGCAAGGCCGGGTTCTGGCGCAAGCCTGAAATCGGCTACATTCTCCACCGCGATCACTGGGGTAAGGGGCTCGCCAAAGAGGCACTTTCTGCGCTTCTCGCCCGGGCCTTTGACACCCACGGTTGGGACCATGTGGTTGCGGAGATCGACCCACGCAACACCCGCTCACGGCGCCTGCTGCTCGGTCTTGGTTTTGCCCAAACAGGCTTTGCGGAAAAGACGCTGAAGCTTGGCGATCAGTGGGTCGACAGCGCCTATTTTCGCTTGGACAGACCTTCGACCACCGGCTAGGTCGGAAGGCAGAGACCTGCCAACACAAAGCGACAAGGGCATGGAAACACCGCGCCGTCCAACCAAGGCCACGCCTGTTCAGTTCCGCGATCCCCTGCCCGATGCGGCTGATGTGGTGATCGTGGGCGGCGGGGCCATTGGCGTTTTCGCGGCGCTTTTTCTCGCCCAAGCCGGCAAGCGCGTCGTGATCTGCGAAAAGGGGCGCATTGCCGGTGAGCAATCCTCGCGCAATTGGGGCTGGATACGCCAGCAAGGCCGTGATGAGGGCGAACTGCCACTCGCCATAGAGGCTGTCCGCCTTTGGCAGGAAATCGATGAGCAGCTAGGCGGCCAGTGCGGTGTGAGGGAAAGCGGCGTTGCCTATCTGGCAGACGATGACGCCAAGATGGCACGTTACGAAACTTGGGTCGCAACCGCCAAAGGCTATGGGCTGCACTCAGAACTCTTAAGCGCCAGCGATGTCGCGGAAAGTTTTTCCGGCGCCGCCTCGCAGCGCTGGGTCGGCGGCGTTCGAACACCAAGCGATTGCCGCGGCGAGCCTTGGCAGGCCATTCCAGCGGTGGCTCGCTTTGCCCGAGAGGCTGGCGTCGTGATCCGTGAGGATTGCGCCGTGCGCAAGCTTGATATCGCAGCAGGCCGCATCGCTGGCGTGATTACCGAGCATGGATAGGTAGCCTGTGAACAAGTCGTCGTCGCAGCCGGTGCCTGGTCACGGCTTTTTCTGGGCGCCCATGGCGGCAGTATTCCGCAGCTTGGCGTTTTGGGAACGGTCGCACGAACGGCCCAACTGCCTGATTTTGCGCAAGCCAGTTGCGCCGATGATGGCCTTGCCTGGCGGCGGCGTGAGGATGGTGGTTTCACCCTCGCCCTAACCGATCAGCACGGCTTCCATCTCGGCCCGGACGCTTTATCGTCATTCAAACCCTGGCTGCCTGAACTGCGGCAACAGATCGGCGACCTTCGTTTGTCGCTGGCCGCTCCGCGCGGGTTTCCCGATGGCTGGGCAACCAAACGGCGCTGGCAGGGCGACGAAGAATCGCCTTTCGAGCGCCAGCGTGTGCTTGAACCCAAACCGCTTCCCAAGGCGGCAGATACCATGGCGGATCGCTTCGCGACCCGTTTTCCGGGTATCGGCCGGCCAGAGATCCTGGATGTTTGGGCCGGACTGATTGATGCGATGCCCGATGTCGTGCCGATCGTCGATTGGGTGCCGCGCCTGCCGGGGCTCTTCGTGTCGACCGGCATGAGCGGCCATGGCTTTGGCATCGCGCCAGCCTTTGGACGCGCACTCGCCAGGCGGCTGACAGACCAGAGCGATGAGTATGACCTTTCCCGATTCCGGTTTGCCCGTTTTACCGACGGAACGCCGCTTAGACATGGTCCTTCGCTTTAAGAAAGGGTGTCATTGGGAGAAGGCAAGATGCCCATCAAAAGCGGTTACCAGCGGCGTGACGTGACGCTAGCGTAAACTATCCCCGCCGGCCTGCCAGAATTCCTGCGCCTCTTTGGGTAGCGTTGCCAGCACACGCTCGAACTCCGCAGGGTCTGTGCAGCGCCGGATCGCCCGGCCCGTCGCCTCGACGGCGTTGTCAGGTGTCAGATTGTGGTGACGGCGCAGTTCCTGGGCCTCCTGGGTCATGGTCTCGCGGTCGGCGAAGGCCACCGGATCAACGCTCACATCCCAGTCCTTGATGAAAACAGCCCGCAGCACCGCTGGAAGAACGCTCGCAAAATCAAGCCCCTGCTGGGCCGTCAAACGCTGGCGGAACACCTGGAAAACACCATCGATGGCGGTGTAGGCCATGTTGTCGGAAACAAGGTCCATTTCCTCTTTCACATCGTCCAGAAAGGCACGCCATTCTTCGGTCGCGCGCTGATACGTCGATGGCATCGGCATGGGGTGCGTCTTCCTCTTGCTCCGGCTTGGGTTTCCCGTTATAGCACCGCCTTCATCAGCGAGCCGGCCAGTGTTGGGCTGCCGTGTTTGCTGAACCGCTCACGCCAGATTTTACATCAGGCAGCGTACCCCTCGCCCGCGCACCTCTTTCGCTCGGGCCAACTTGAGATGAGCAAATGCCCAAAATGAAGACCAATTCGGGCGCGAAAAAGCGCTTCAAACTCACGGCCTCCGGCAAGGTTAAAGTTGCCCAGGCCGGTAAGCAGCACGGCATGATCACGCGGTCGAACAAGTTCATCCGCCAGGCCCGTGGCACCATGGTGATGGCGGAACCCGATGCACGGGTAATCCGCAAGCACTTCCTGCCGAACGGCTAAACGCCGCTTTCCTTAAAGTTTGGAGATCACGCTATGTCTCGCGTTTCCCGCGGCGTTACGAACCACGCCCGTCACAAGAAGGTTCTCAAGCAGGCAAAGGGCTATTACGGCCGCCGCAAGAACACCATCCGCGTCGCCATGCAGGCGGTCGAAAAGGCTAACCAGTATGCCTACCGCGACCGTCGCAACAAAAAGCGCGCGTTCCGCTCGCTGTGGATCCAGCGCATCAACGCCGCCTGCCGTGAGCAGGGCCTGACCTACGGCCGTTTCATCAACGGTCTGACCGTGGCTGGTGTTGAGGTTGACCGCAAAGTGCTCGCAGACCTCGCGGTCCACGAGCCGGCGGCCTTTACCGCGCTGGTCGCTCAGGCCAAAGGCGCGCTGGCCTAAGCCCTGATCCGACCCGAAACAGAACAAACCCCGCCAGCGCCCGTTGGTGGGGTTTTTCTTTGCAATGGTGCGCTGCCCAACCCCAAGCTTGCAGTTTTTGCGCGCCGGGGTACAAACCGGGCTCCCCCGACAGATGAAACGACCCGACGATGACCGATCATTCTGACCCCGCTTTGGCTGACCTTTCTCAGATCGAGAGCCTTGAAACCGAGGTGATGGGCGCGATTGAAAGTGCCGGTGACGAGGCCGCACTGGAATCGGTGCGCGTTGGCGCCCTCGGCAAAAAGGGCAGCGTGTCAGAACAGATGAAGACGCTGGGCAAGATGTCGCCGGATGAGCGTCAGGTGATGGGCCCGGCCCTCAACGGCCTTAAGACCCGGCTGACAGATGCCATCACCGCCCGCAAAAGCGCGTTGGAAGACGCCGCGCTGGATGCCAGACTTGCTGACGAACGAGTGGATGTCACGCTGCCGGTGCTGCCCGGCCCGACGGCCGAAGGCCGTATCCACCCTGTTTCCCAGGTGATCGATGAGATCACTGCCATTTTCGGCGATATGGGTTTTGCGATTGCCGAAGGCCCGGACATTGAGACCGATGAGCTGAATTTCACCGCGCTTAACTTCCCCGAAGGGCATCCAGCGCGCGAGATGCACGACACGTTCTTCTTCAACCCGAAGGAAGATGGTGAGCGACTTCTGCTGCGCACCCATACGTCGCCCGTGCAGATCCGCACCATGCGGGCCCAAGAACCGCCGATCCGGGTGATCATTCCTGGGCGCACCTATCGCCAGGACAGCGATCAGACGCACACGCCCATGTTCCATCAGGTCGAAGGGCTGGTGATCGATAAGGAAAGCCATATCGGCCACCTGAAATGGATCCTGGAAGAGTTCTGCAAGAGCTTCTTTGAGGTGCCGTCGGTGACGATGCGCTTCCGCCCATCCTACTTCCCGTTCACTGAGCCTTCCATGGAAGTGGACATTGGCTGCGACCGGTCGGGCAATGAGGTACGCCTTGGCGAGGGCGATGACTGGATGGAGATATTGGGCTGCGGCATGGTGCACCCCAATGTGCTGCGCAATTGCGGGCTCGATCCGGACGTCTATCAAGGCTTTGACTGGGGCATCGGCATCGACCGTATGGCGATGCTGAAGTACGGCATGCCGGATCTGCGCGCCTTCTTCGAGGCCGACGTGCGCTGGCTGAAGCATTACGGCTTTCGCCCGCTCGACATGCCAACGCTCGCCGGTGGTTTAAGCCGTTAGATGGTTGGAAAGGCGACCAAATCGGCGTTCTACATTGCGCCCATCGGCCCAGATCGTAGCGAGGCAAGGCAACGCTCAGACATTGTCCTAAAGCACATCGTGCGGCCTGTCCTTAGTGACGCCGGCTACAGAGTCGTTCGGGCTGACGAACTGAATGAGCCCGGAAACATCACTAATCAAGTATTGAAGCGCTTGTTTAGCGACGAATTATTTATTGCTGATCTGACGGATAGGAACCCAAACGTTTTTTATGAGTTGGCCGTACGTCATTCAGCGAGGAAGCCAGTAATAACCATTGTACAATCAGGTCAGCCAATACCTTTCGACATCGCGCAAGAGCGCGCGATCTTCATAGATCATAGAGACCTCGACCAAGTTGAGCGCGCAAAACTACAAATCCAAAATTCTATCGAGCACATTGAATCTGAAGGATATGAGTGCAAAAATCCGCTTTCTGATTTTGTTAAAGACCCGATCATATTTGAAAACAATGATGATTTTCAATCCGCTGTGATCTCTATGCTAGAAGACATCGACTTTCGAACTTCGATTGGCGGAGTCGAGGTCAGTACACACAGCATTGATGCTGCGTCTTCTAGTGATTTCGATCATATTGAAAAATTACTTTATGATATCATTGGTATATTAGCTTCTAAGAAGCGCAGCGAAGACTAAGTTTTCGCCTGAACTATATTAAGCCGTTAACGCTGCTTGCAATGGGTGATCCTTGGAGTTCGCCCACCATGGTATGAACTGGCCACTCAGATGAGGAGTTGGCCATGCGTGCTGTTGCCTTGCTTGTTGTTGGTTTTGCGTTGGGCTTTGGCTCGGCCCTTGGCCTCTTCTCTTCCTCCATGCCCGGCACTGGGAGCCTTGAATCAACGTCCCAGCCTGCGCGGCAGGTGGCCGCACAAGCCGAACGCCCGCCAGTAACAGGCGGTGATGAGCGGTTTCGCCTCAATCGGGCCGGCCATGTTGAAACCTATGCCGACATAGACGGCGCCGACATGCCGGTGCTGATCGACACTGGAGCCACCGTTGTCGCACTGCGGGAAAGCGATGCACGCCGCGCTGGCTACCGCTTGCGTGATCGCGATTTCACCGTTCCGGTACAGACAGCGAACGGAACCAAACTAGCGGCGCCCATCGTGCTGCGGTCGGTGGAGATCGGCTCCATCCGCGTGCGCAACGTCGATGCACTGGTGAGCCGTGACGACCAGCTTTCAACCAATCTGCTCGGCATGTCGTTTCTGGGTCGCCTTGATGGGTTCCGCTTCCACAACGGACATCTGGTTCTGGAAAACTAAGGATAGTCCGGGCGCCTCATGCGCGCGGCTTTCAACCCTTGCTCTCGCAGGGTAAGGGAGAGCGCGCCTCTTCTCCCCCGTCTCAATCCGAGCGATGTTCCATGATCTTTCCAGCGACTGCTCCGAGCCTAGAGCCTAACACCGATACCTTCGAGACAACGCCGCGCGTTAAACCAACAGGTTTTCGCGAGTATGATGCACGCTGGTGGTTCGGGCATCCGGGTTCGGATGTTCCGCCGGACCTCAATCTGATGGGTGTGCAGGCGTTGGGCGCTGGGCTCGGCACGCTGATCCACGAGCAAGGCGTGAAGCCGGAGATCGTGGTTGGTCATGACTTCCGGGGCTATTCAGCGTCCATCAAGATGGCGCTGATCAATGGGCTGATGGCCGCCGGCGTGAAGGTGCATGATATCGGCCTTGCGCTTTCGCCGATGGCCTATTTTGCACAGTTCGCCCTCAATGTGCCGTGTGTTGCGATGGTGACGGCCTCGCACAATGACAATGGCTGGACCGGCGTGAAGATGGGCACGCAGCGGCCCGTGCCGTTCGGGCCGGATGAGATGGGCCGGCTGCGCGACATTGTTCTCGGTAATGAGAGCCAGGCACGTGATGGCGGTGGCTATGCGTTTGTGTCAGGCTTTGCCGAGACCTATCTTGATGATCTCTCACGCGGCGTGATGCTGGAGCGCAAGCTGAAGGTCATCTGCGCCTGCGGCAATGGTACGGCGGGCGCGTTCGCGCCGCACTTCCTCAAACGCATCGGCTGTGAAGTGATCCCGCTTGATGTAGAGCTTGCTCACACCTTCCCGCGCTACAACCCCAACCCCGAAGACATGGAGATGCTCCATGCCATGGCCGAGGCCGTGAAGCAGCATGACGCCGATGTGGCACTGGGGTTCGATGGCGACGGCGACCGCTGCGGGGTCGTCGACAATGAAGGCCATGAGATCTTCGCCGACAAGATCGGCGTGATGCTGGCGCGCGATCTTTCCACCCAGCATCCCAACGCGACCTTTGTGGCTGACGTGAAGTCCACCGGTCTCTTCCTCACCGATCCGGTGTTGCAGGCCAATGGCGCGCGGGCTGATTATTGGAAGACCGGTCACAGCTACATCAAGCGCCGGGTGGCCGACACAGGCGCCTTGGCAGGCTTTGAGAAGTCCGGCCACTTCTTCTTCAACGCGCCCATCGGGCGTGGCTATGATGATGGGCTGGTGACCGCGCTCGCAGTCTGCCGGATGCTGGAGAACAATCCGGGCCGCTCCATGGCAGAGCTCTACCGCGACCTGCCGCGCACCTGGGGCTCACCCACCATGAGCCCGAAATGCGCCGATGAGGTGAAGTACGACGTCGTCGACCGGGTGGTTGCCCGCTTCAAGGCGATGGAGGCCAATGGCGAGACCGTGGCAGAGCAAGACATTCGCGAACTGATCACCGTGAACGGTGTTCGCGTCGTCTCCGCCGACGGCACCTGGGGGCTCATCCGCGCTTCCTCCAACAAGCCGGAACTGGTCGTCGTGGTCGAAAGCCCCGTCTCCGAAGAGCGCATGCGCGCTATGTTCGCCTCCATGGACGCCATCCTGCGCGAGAACCCAGAAGTCGGCGACTACAACCAGACGATCTGATGGGGCTGCTGACCGTCTATTCGTCAGATCATGCCCACCACGATCCGCAGGTCGAGATGGCCGATGGCAAGCTGGTGCCGGCGGTGGAGATCCCCTCACGCGCCGAGATGGTGCTGACGGCCATCACAGAGGCCAAGCTCGGACCCATCGAACCGCCCGCGCCGCTTGAGCGATCCATCGTCGAACAATTGCATGCGCCGGACTATGTGGCGTTTCTGGAGAGCTTTTGGCAGCGCTGGCTCGATGCCGGGCGCGACCCGGAAGTGACAGACACGCTTCCCTTTGTCTGGCCAACGCCCGGCCTTCGCCGCATTCCAACCCGCCACTTGGACGGGCTGATGGGCCACTACTCCTTCGATGCCGGCACGCCGATGGGCCCAGGCACATGGAAGGCGGCCGCAGCGAGTGCCTCGGTCGCGCAAACAGCGGCGTGCAGGGTTGCGGGTGGTGAACGGCACGTCTTCGCGCTTTGCCGTCCGCCCGGCCACCACGCGATGCCTGACGCCTATGGCGGCTATTGCTTTCTCTTCAACGCGGCCATTGCTGCCGAAACGCTTCGAACGAAGGGCGCGGAGCGGATTGTCGTGCTGGATGTGGACTACCACCATGGAAACGGCACGCAGGCGATCTTCGATGCGCGCGGCGACGTACTCGTTATCAATCTCCACGCGGACCCGATGGACGAGTACCCCTATTTTCTGGGCCACGCCGATGAAACCGGGTCGGGTGGCGGCGAAGGTACGACGATCAATTACCCCATGCCGCCGGGCACCGACTGGGAAGCTTACAGCCAGGCCCTGGGCGAGGCACTGAAGCAGCTCGCGGACTTCCGCCCAGATGCCGTGGTGATTTCGCTTGGCCTCGACACCAATGAGCGTGACCCGATCTCGCAGTTCAGGCTCACAAGCTCCGACTTCCTGAAGCTGGGCGCGGCGCTCGGCCAGATCGCCCAACCGACCGTCATCGTCTTTGAAGGCGGCTATGCGGTCGATGCGCTGGGTGTGAATGCCGTCAACACGCTGACTGGGTTTCTAGGCGAGCGCTAGAGCCTCTGAGGCGAACACCAGTTCACCTCAAAAGCCCTATCTCTTTGTTTTGTCGCGTTTTCAGACGCAAAACCGGTGTCCACTTTTGCTGAAAACGCTCTAGACGGTCGCCCCATTGGGCAGATCGAACATCCGCAGCGCCTCACGAAGATCGGCAGGCGTGGTGAAATGGATGGCGTGCATGCCAACGGCACGGGCACCTTCGACGTTCTTGGGGCTGTCATCAATGAAGACCGTGCGCTCGGCAACCAATCCGGCGCGTTCCAACAGGATCTGATAGATCGCCGGATTGGGTTTGATGACCATCTCCTCGCCCGACACGATGGTGACGCCGAATTGATTCAAAAACGGCCAGCGCTCGGCCTCGCCAGGATACTTTTCTGCAGAAAAATTGGTGATCGCATGCACTGGCACTTCGGCCGCGATCAAAGCATTCAAAACGTCGACAGTACCCTGGATGGGACCTGAAACGGACTCGATCCAATGGGTGTCATAACGGGCGATGAGATCGCGATCTTGAGTGAATTCTGTGGCCAGCGCCTCCACACCATCGGCGAACGTGCGGCCGCGATCCTGTTCCAAATTCCAATCGGAAAAGTTGACCCGCTCAAAAAAGGCCGCAATCTCGTCGTCCGACATACCAAGTGGGCGGTAAACACGCCGGGCGTCCCAATCCAGGAGCACATAGCCAATGTCGAAAATCACAGCGTCGAGGGCGATGTCGGAAGTATTCATCATTATTATTCCTTCGCAAAATCAATTGGTTAAAACCGTTACGATGACAAGTAAGCCGGCGGCAACCCCGGTGGGTAAACCAAAAGCCATGGCAGTTTCGTGACGGTAGCTGACAACCGCGCAAGAGGCGCCCAAATGGTCGTGCGACTTGGTCGTCTGGGCCGGCCGGTTCTTCTGGCGGCCCTCTTGATCGTCAGCCTGGTGAGTGCACCAGAGCCTTCTCTAGCACAAAATGGTGTGCAGACGCCGAGCGATGATGGATTTCTGCCACCACCTGCCAATTCCCCTCTGCCGCTGCCTGAGGCACCGGACCGATCCGTACCGCCGGCCGGTCTAACGCTGACCGTGCCAGACGGCGAAGGAGAGGACGCGGACATATCAGCGGGTTCGGTTTTTCGCGTCGGTTTCCTCGCGGGTGCAGCACCTGCCCTCGCGCGAGCCAGGCTCACGCCTTTCACCGACCATATGCAGGCCGTGCTGCAACGTCCGGTCGATCTGGTACCTTTTCAAGAAGCGCGCGGGCTGATGGGTGCGATGGAGCGCGGCACAATCGGGTATGCGATGGGTCCGGCGTCACTTGTCAGCGCTATGGATCTGCGATGTGCCTGCATTGAGCCGCTGGCAAGCCAGGCCAATGGCGATGGAGGGTTCGGACTGTTCAGCGCGCTGGTTGCTCCACAGGATGGATTGGTGGGAGCGATTGCCGACCTGGCAGAACAGGAGCGCCGACTGGTTGTCGTTGGGCAGGGCAGCGTTGTGGCCCATCATGTTGGTCTTTCGGAGCTCTGGCGGGCAGGCGTCGCACTGCGCGGTGAGCAGATTTCCTTTGCGTCCTCCTTCATGGAGGCTGCGCGCCAAATGGCGGTTGGCGAGGTCGATGCGGTTTTGATGTGGACGCGGCAGGTGGAAGGCGGCGTGCTGTTTGATGTGCCGCCCGTGCACGAGCTTTCCGATGAGGAACGCGCGGCCCTACGCATCATCTGGCGGTCACGGCCGTTGGCCGGCCACACCCATTTGGTCCATACCGGCGTCTCCGAGGAGGAACGTGGCACGCTCAAACGGATGCTGACCGGTCTGCATGGACGCGACGGCGAAGCATTCGATGCGATTGATCAAGGGAGCGGACGGGCGTTTTTGGCGGTCGACCTTGAGACCTATCAACCCTACCGCGATGCGCTCGGATTTTGGCAGGATGCAGCAGCTGCCCCACTGCGCTAGCTGGCGGCTTTGTCCGTGACAAGGCCCATGTCGCCGAGCTCATCGGCACCGCTGGATGTCTGCGCCGATGCCTTGAGGAAGAAGACGACCTTGGCCGCCTCGCCCTGTTCGGAAATGGAGATCAGCCCGCCATTGGCGTGGCTAAGGGCAGCCTGAAGCGCCGCGTGGGGCAAGACTTCATCCACCGTGTAGGAGCGCAGCTCAACGCTGTCAGGCGAGACATCCTTGACGGTGAAAATCGCCCGATCTCCAACCTCCTCGCTGCCATCAACACGCAGAACAGGGCGGGGCCGCAACGCCTTGGCGTAAACCAGCAGCATGGCCTGGCGCAAAACACTGCGAATGCTGTCGTGATCGCCTTCAAGCAGCGGAAGCAGGCCATGTTCCAACCGACCGCTGACCAGATTGTCGCGCAGCGCTTCACCGTACCAGGTGTAGAGAATGCGGTCAGGCAGGATGGTGTACTCAACCTTCCGGTTGATCTCAGGCGCCGGCGCTAGCAGGCATAGACAAGCTTCCAAAAGCCGTCGCATTTCCTGAACTTGCACGCCCATGGCGTCAGCGCGCCCTTCGGACTTCTTGGCGTTGGTGATGGCCCGCCGGGTGTCGCGCATGATCCGGTCCATCGGGGTGATGGAAACGAACTGGTGGCTGATGCTGCCATCCTCGCGGCGCACAATCGTGCCATAGGCAAGGGCGGTGAACATGTCGCTTTCGGTGTGAACCGTGATGAGCATGGGCTCCTGGCTCTCACCCACCACGACGGGCAATGGTTTGGGATTGGCGCGGCGCGTGCCCAGCGGCTGGGCGCAATTGCGGTTCATCTTGCGCAGTGCATTGAAGTCAGCGGCCTGGAACATGGCAAGCGCTGCGGGATTGGCAGCCACCAATCGGTCATCATAATCGTATTGCAAAATGCCGAAGCCAAAACCTTCAATGGCTTTCTTCACCGATGCCAACTCGTCCTGATAGACCACCGACACGGAGGTGAGCAGCATGTTCAGCGACCGGGAGATTTGGCCAATTTCATCGCGGCGCTCCATCTGGATGTGGAACCCATCAGCGGTGTTGGGGTTTTCGACCGCCCGCCGCAGCGAGGTGTTGATTGCCCGCAGCGGCCTGATGACCAAAAATATGGAGCTGAGGATGAACAGAAGAGCCGTGAACCCGGCAATAAACAGAACGCTGAGCCCGAAATTGCGGACCTCGCGCAACGTTGTCGCCTCAATCGGTTCAGTGGGAAGCCGCACGACGATATGGTGAGACAATCCGGTCTGCTCAGGCGCAAGATGCACATCGAGCGCTGGACTGGTGGGGCTAAGTTGCGCACTGATGCCGGACAGGCGAGCAATGTTGAGGTCGAGAAAGGGGCGCTCGCCGAAGACGACCAAGGGCTCTCCGGCCGAATCGAACACAACGCCGCCAAGGATCAGCCCATCATTGATCATGCGCTGACCAAGGCGGGCTTTTTGTTCTGCCGTCAGAAAGGCTGCTGGGTTGGAGGCATGATACCAGGCCAACCGCACGTCTTCGACAGCGTCGCGCTGATTGGCTTTGTGCCAGAAGTAGGCTGCCGGGAGGAGAAAAAGGGCTTCGGTAACCAGTACGGCAACGCACACCGCCATGCCAAACCCCATGGTCAGCCGGCGCGGAAAGAGGCGGGCAAGCCGAAAGCCTCTTTTGTGCTCAGTCGCCGCCACGGTTCATCTCTCTACGCTCAAACCGTCATCCAGTTTGCTGGTTTGAAGTTAATGAACGATTTCCTAAGCCGCCTGCGAGACGGAAATAGCGAAAAAAACCAAGGTATTGGAGGTAGCGATAACCGTCCAATACAACCCTGGATAAATGTGAGTCAGTTCACAGCTAACCTAAGGATTGTAAGAGATCTCGTCCGACCGGCGTGGCCGTAGGAAGAAGCTATCGGTCAATTCCAACGTTCCGGTGATCGTATGCACCGTCGGTGGCATGTAGGCGTAGCGAAGATGCGCGGCGACGAGAAAGCTGTCGGGGCGCGCCAACTCTTCAGGAATGGCATACTCACCTCCAATGGACGGAGCGCCAGTCCCACGAGAGTCAGACCAAATAACCTCCGTCGCACCGTCACCGTCAATACGAATACCGGCAATTTCGATTGAAAGATCAGCTGTATCAAACGGCATCATGATCGCGATGGTCGCATCCATGATGTCGCCCATCTCGGCCGGTGTAAGGTTTGTCTGTTGGGTGACCAAGTCGGCCAGTGTGCTGGAGGCGGCCGAGACTTTGCGGTCCGCGCTCAGGCCAGCCGTCAACTCCGCCGATCCAAGCCAAAGTGCCATCATGAAAGGCGCGATAAGCGCAAACTCAGTTGCTGCGACGCCACGACGGGCCGAGCGGAAACCTGCGATCCGGCGACCCACTTTGGCGAAGCCCCAACGATCATCGGGCTTTGCCGCCGCCGCGAGCTTGATCTGGTTATCCAAGGAAGTCGTCATCAGGTGGTCCTCAGAAGGGTTCATTGCGGAAGGCGGTTGTCGCCACCAAGAGTCTCTGACGACCACCGACATCGGCGTTGTCCAAACCCATGAAATTGAAGATGATTGGCCAAAGATAATAGGCGCGGACGATAACTGTCTGGCCGCCCACTCCTGGGTCGTAACCAAAAGCGCCATTGAAGGTTCCGGACGACGTATCGACCGGAAAACACATTTCGGCCTCATCGACGCGATCGACACGCTGCACGTCGATTGCTAGCCGAGGTCCGCACTCCAACAGGAAGTTGATCTGTCCGCAGACAATGTTGCGGAACTCCGCTTCACCTAATCCTTGAGTCTGAACCTGGCCGGTTCGGATCATTCGGCTTGCTTCGCCGACACCGCTTTCCAATGACTGGCCTGCCAAAAAAATAATGGCTGTTTCTATGATCGCCATCTTCATGAAGAAGAATGGGATGCCGATCAGTCCGAACTCGACCGCCGTTGCCCCGGACCGCTCATGCCAGAATCGTCGACCTAGGGTCCCCAGTTTTCTTACCTGATCGCCGAGCGCCTGTATCATGCCCGTTCAACTCCGCCATGGTCAGTTCACGGCCCTTGCGTCACGCAACGCAGAAAGGCTGTTCGACCAGAAGCTTAGGCACACAAGTGTAAACCGTTGCCTCAGCGGAAAGGTAAATGGTTGGTGGAGTGGATTGCTAAAATCCGACAGGCTGGCCGCGTCGCCGCACAGGCCGTCCGACTAAAGCTGCTACATGGCGGAATGGCTCAACACAGACCTATTGCTGGCCCACAGCTTCCAATGCCGCTGAGTTGCGCTGCTGGAAGGCCTGCAATCCGGACGCGACAGTGTCTGGCGTGTCGCCGGGGGTCGGTCGGATTTCACATGTCGGAGAACAGGACAGCGTGGTGCGTTCCACGCCGCGATAGACCGATACAAGGCTTTGGCCCCGTACGGTGACACGAAGGATTTGCTCACCGACGATGGTGCCGGCCTCGTTGAGCATCACCATATTGGTCTCACCGTAGCTTTTGCCGGTGAGGACCAATGTCTGCGGATCCGGCATGGAGGCGTCGGCGATCGCTGGATTGCCAATAATGATGGTGCTGACATCGCCGGTCAGACTCATTACCCGCGCATGGTCCAGTGCCAGGACAACGGCAGCTAGGCCCATTCCTTCGCCAATACCTGTGACGCCGGACAGTCCGACATCGTTTTCGGTGCCAAAGCGGTCAGCGGCCGTTTCACTTCGCTCAACCGGCAAAGTTTGTGCGGCCGCCATTTGATCCAGAGGCTCAGTGTTATCCAGATCATCGATGGCAGCGGCGCCCATTTCATCAGACATAACCGGTTGGACAACCGGGTCCTGATCAGAGCCCTGCATCATAACGTCAACACTGTTTGACGCCGGGATGACCTGACGGGGCATGTCATCGGCAACCGCATCCAGATCAGGCGGGAGATCGGTGATGGTCGGCTCGCCAGCTGTTCCCTTGTCCACTGACTGGGTGATGATGGGATCGACCTCGGTGTTGTTCACCGTTGGCACAGCCAGGTGCGGCAGCAGGAACGCCGCTCCCAATCCGGCCAAAGAGATGCCTGCCACGGTGGCCCGCAAGGGACCGCGAGAAGAGCCAAAACGCACCGGACTACCTCCAAAAACTCGTCAGCAACAACGATGCAAGCTTTTGGTGAACAGCTGGTTAAACCTGCCGGTCACCGCCCTGATTCCAGCTGAAAAAGGCGCAGAATCAGCGCTTTCAATACATCAATTTTTTCTAAAATATCGCGCTCCGTAACGGCAAATCGGGAACGTAAACGCGTATTAAGGAAATCTGACACAATCCGAAAACCGGCTCTTAACACGTGGCGCGTACGGTCCTCCCAGTTCCGGGCGCCGTGCATCGGAACGCTTAATAACACAGTGTGTATGGAGGCTGGACATGAAAATCCTTCTATCGCGTTTTGCGAAAGACGAATCTGGTGCGACCGCAATTGAATATGGCCTCATTGCTGCAGGCCTTTCGATCGTGATCATCGCCGCTTTGAACACCGCTGGCCCGGCCCTTGGCCGCGTTTGGACAGCGATCTCTAACGCCCTGAGCGCCGCTGCTCCGGCTGCGTAAACAGTCTCTCACCAATCTTTGGTGACGAAAACTGGAAGGCAGCGCGGCCAACTCAGACGCGCGGCCTTTTCTTTTGATAGCGGACAGAGAACTGGGGACAGGGTTGTGTTAGACGTTTTGATCTTAGGTGTGTTCCCTGGCTTGGTCTTGTTGGCGGCCACAACGGACATGTTCACCATGACCATACCCAACCGGTTATGTTTGGCGCTGGTTGCTCTGTTCTTTCTTACCGCTTTTGTCGCGGGCATGCCGATTGCCACGATCGGTTGGCATGTCGCTGCAGCCTTCGGCGCGCTTCTAGCGACCTTTGCTCTCTTTTCAGCAGGTGTTTATGGCGGTGGCGATGCCAAGTTCACCGCAGCTGTAGTTCTCTGGCTTGGACCAAGCCTCGCCCTCGAGTTTGCGCTACTTGCTGCCTTGTTTGGCGGAGCCCTGACGTTGGGATTGGTGCTCTTGCGCTCGGCGCCGACCATCACCGCTTCGTTCTATTCCCATTGGGCTGCGCGTCTTCTGTCGAGCGAGGTCGGCGTACCCTACGGTATCGCCTTATCCGCGGCCACGATGGCCGTGCTTCCCAAAATGCCCTGGTTCCAAGCCGCCATTGGCTTTTGACCATGCCATGTAACAGCGCGAGCAGTTGAGACAGGCTTTCGTTCAACTCGCTCACACTCGATTAACCTTACCTATACCTTTACGGCCCACAGTGCAGGTCGAGTACTGCGCGCCTGTTGGTCATGTGTTGGCCCGCATAGAGGTCACAGGCGCGTCCTTGTGTTGAAGGGATCGCGTCATGAAATCCTCAAGAGTTGTTGTGTTTGGCGTTGCTGCGCTGGCAGGGGGCTTGGCCTGGATGGTTGCCGGCAATCTGTCCGCACCGCCGCCGGCGCCCGAGCCGGTTGCCACGGGCCCATCCATTGACACCACGCGCATCCTTGTCGCCCGGCACGATCTGACGATCGGCGAGCGGCTGACGCCAAGTTCCATGGAATGGCAGGAATGGCCGTCGGCCAATTTGGCCGATGCCTTCATTTCCGAGAGCGGCACGCCTGAAGCTCTGCGCGATTACGATCAGGGCATTGTGACCGCACCCATTTACGCTGGCGAGCCGATCCGGGCGCCGGTCATTGCGACAGCGGGTCGTGGCTTCATGTCCGCTATCTTGCCGTCTGGACGGCGCGCCGTTTCCATTCGAGTTGAAACCGAGGCACGCGCCGCCGGCTTTATTCTTCCCAATGACCGCATCGACGTCATCTTGACGCGTCTTGAGCGCGGTACCAGCGCTGACACGGGCGATCTGTTCACATCCGAGACCATTCTGCAGAACGTGCGCGTTCTGGCCATCGACCAGACCTTTGAAGAGCGCGACGGCGAGAAATTCGTGACCGGCGAAATTGCAACGCTGGAGCTTTCTCCCGGCGAGGCTGAGCTGATCGCGCTGGCCAATGAGATGGGCCAGCTTTCTCTGGCGCTACGCTCCATTGCCGATCTTGAAGAGGGCAATGAAGAAGTCAGTGAAGATGTTGAACGGCTGCTGCGCGGAGACGGCAACCGGGATGGATCGGTGCGGATGATCCGCTTCGGTATCCAAGGAGGCTAAGGACTATGCTTTCCCGTTTCGCACCCTTGGACGGCTCGTCCCAGGCCATATCGCCCCGCCCCACTGAGGGGAAGCGGTTGCGGTTTGCCAAGCTCGCCGCTGCATTGGCGGTCGCCTTTGCTGCACTGATGCCGGCGACGCTGCCGGTCCAGGCAACCGACATCGATACGCTTGAGATCTCGCGGGTTGGCGAGGCGCGCACGCTTTCCCTGGGCATCAACAAGTCCATGGTTGTCGAGTTGCCCGCCGATGTCCGCGATGTTCTGGTTTCCAATCCCCAGGTGGCTGACGCCGTTGTCCGAACGGCAAGGCGCGTCTTCATCATTGGTGTGGCAGCCGGCGACACCAACATCTTCCTATTTGATGGCGCGGACCGGCAGATCGCCGTTCTGGACCTGACCGTGCAACGCGATGTCACCGGCATTCAGGCCACCATCGCCGATCTGATGCCCGGTGCTCAGATTTTTGTCGAGCCGGTCAATGATGGCGTGATCCTGCGCGGCATTGTGGAAAGCGCCGCCCAGGCACAAACAGCCGTCGATGTCGCAACCCGTTTCGTCGGCGAGGCAAGCCGGGTGGTGAACGCGCTCCAGATCGCCGGTGGTGAACAAGTGCATCTGCGCGTAACCATTGCGGAAGTCCAACGTAATGCTCTGCGCCAGCTTGGCATCAACATCGGCAACTTCACCGGCACAACGGCACAGCCTGTCACCGCGACCATCGGCGACACGGCGATTTCGGCGCTGACGGCCAATCCGTTCTCTCTTTCCGGTCAGGCACTGTCTTCGTCGGCGCTCGACATTGTCAGCAATGGCTTTTCGGCCCGCATTCGCGCCCTGGAACAAGAGGGCGTTGTGCGCACCTTGGCTGAACCCAATTTGACAGCCATCTCCGGCGAAGCGGCCCAGTTCCTTGCTGGTGGCGAGTTCCCGGTGCCGGTTTCCCGCGACAGCCAGGGTAATGTGATCGTTGAATACAAGCCATTCGGTGTCGGCCTTGGGTTTACCCCAGTTGTCTTGGCCGAAGATCGCATTTCGCTGCGCATCGAAACAGAGGTCTCCGACATTACGGCGGATGGCTCCTTCACGCTTCAGGGCGCCAATGACAGTACGCTAACGATACCCGGCCTTTCGGTTCGGCGCGCTTCAACCATGGTGGAACTGCCATCTGGTGGATCTATTGTGATGGCCGGCCTCATCTACCAGCGTCTTGCCCAGAACATTGATGGCATCCCCGGACTGATGAGCCTTCCGATCCTCGGTCAATTGTTCCGGTCTTCGGATTTTCAGCGGTCGCAAACGGAACTGGCGATCTTCATCACGCCCTATCTCACCCGGGCTGTGGCACGTCAGGACCTTGTTCGTCCTGATGAAAACCTGCGGCCGGCGAGTGATCTCTCAACTCTCTTTTTCAACCGGCTGATCGAACAGTACGGCGTGGATGGCCAGCGGCCATCGGGCCCCTATCACGGACATGCCGGCTTCATTGTTCCTTAAGGGTGCCGACGCGCAAGGAAATGTGACGATGACCCAACACTTTGCCAATCGGACCTTGAGCAGACGTCGTGGTGCCGTCTTGCGCGCAGGACTGGCCAGCGTGGCGATGCTTACGCTCGCAGCCTGCCACACAACACGCTCAAGCGAGGGCACCTACGATCCGCGCTTTGTGAACTATGATCAGCGCCATGCCTTGTCCCTACAGCAGGGCGAGCAGACCATGCCGTTGCTCGTCGGGGCCAATGCTCATGGGCTGACGAGCAGTGACCGTACCGCCCTTGCGGGGTTCTTACAGACCTACCAGGCGCGCGGCGAAAGCGGCCTTCGGGTGCAGGTACCTCAGGGTGCGGCAAACTCAGCCGCCGCCCGTCGTGCGCTGGCTGATGTGCATGATGTGGTGGCTGCCGCCGGAGCTAATCCTTCGGCTGTCCATGTGGACCACTATCATGTCGGAGATGCGACCTCGCACGCCCCAATCGTGGTTGTTTTCGACCGTCTGCAAGCGGTGACCAACCCATGTGGAACATGGTCGGACCCGTTCAATCCGCCCAATGCGCAGTCCGACTATTACAATTTCGGCTGCGCGGCACAGGCTAATCTGGGCGTGATGCTAGACGATCCGCGCGACCTAGTCCGTCCTCGTGGCGTTGGCTATCCCGATGCCGGTCGACGTGCCGAGGTGTTGACCCTCTATCGCAGTGGCCAGCCAACCAGCACGCAAGCTTCTGAAGAAAGTCAGGCTTCCATTGCACAGGTGGGCCAGTGATGCAGATGGACGATCAAAACTCCGGATCGGGAATGGGTGAAATGAGCAGCGCTCCGCCGCCGCTGCCTGATGGTGCCGGTCAACCAAGCGATGCCCATCATGACATTGCGCCGGTGCCGCGCATTTCCATTCAAGCCTTTTGCGAAAGCGCCAGCCTCATGGAGTCGATCCAGGAAGCCTCGCGCGACCGCCGCATGGCAAAGGCCTATGTCAAAGCCCATCCCGGCGGCATCGCCGCGGCCATGGAATTCTCCGCCGCGGCACCGACGCCCAATCTTTTGATCCTGGAGAATAAGGCGCCGGCCCCGGCACTGCTCGATCAACTTGCCAGACTGGCTGAAGTTTGCGACCCGGGCACGGAGGTGGTGGTGATCGGCCACGTTAATGATGTGCCGCTTTACCGCGAGCTTCTGCGTTGTGGCGTGCGCGACTATGCCGTCGCTCCTCTGGCACCGATGGACATCGTCCGGCTGGTTTCCGAGCTCTACAGCGCGTCACGCGAAGAGGCGCTGGGGCGCACGTTTGCCTTTATCGGCGCCCGTGGCGGCTGCGGTTCCTCAACCGTTGCCCACAATGTTGCCTGGGCACTCGCCGGCCCGATGGAAACCAACACGGTGATTGCCGATTTCGACCTTCCGTTCGGAACCGCCAACCTGGATTTCAATCAGGATCCACCGACCGGACTTGGTGATGTCGTCAACGCGCCTGACAGGGTCGATGAGAACTTTATTGACCGGCTGATGGCCAAATGCTCGGACCGTTTGAGCCTTCTGGCGGCGCCTTCGACCCTCGATCGTGTTACCGATTTTAGCGATGATCAGTTTGTTGATGTGATCGACCTTATGCGTGCCTCCGTCCCGGCGACGGTGATGGATTTGCCACATCATTGGTCCGGCTGGGTCCGCAAATCGCTTATCGACGCCGATGAGCTTGTCATCGTGGCAGCGCCCGACCTTGCAAGCCTGCGCAACTCGAAGAACCTCATCGATGCCGTCAAACAGGCGCGGCCCAATGATGGTCCACCGCGGCTCGTCATCAACATGGCCGGGGTGCCTAAACGTCCTGAGATCGATGCCAAAGACTTCGCCGATGCACTCTCCATCGAGCCGTTGACGGTTATCCCGTTTGATGCCGAAGCGTTCGGAAATGCTGCCAACTCTGGCCAGATGATTGCCGAGATCGCCTCAAAGCACGACGCGGTTGCCAGTTTTGATCTTATCGCAGCCGCCTTATCAGGTCGCGCGACAACCAAGCGGCAGAAAAAGAGCAACCTGCCACCCCTTGTTCAGCAGTTCCTTCAGCGGAAAAAGGCTTCCTAATCCATGTTCGGGCTTCGCGGCGTAGCAGGCCAATCCAGTCCCAAACCGGCCATGCCGGAACAGGCCCCGGCGGCAATCAAAACCGCCGTGCCAGCGCCTGTGCCTGCGGCGGACCCCGCTGCAACACAACCCGCGCCGATACCGGCCGAACCGCCCAAAGCGGCTGAACCTGCTCTGAGTCCAAGCCCAGGTACCGGCGCTGATTCCGCGACACCACCGGCTTCACAGGCCGCGACGGCGCAACCGACTGTAGTGCCCAGCCAAACGGCCGAGGCCGCGCCCAAGGCGCGCCGCTCAGACTACTACGACATCAAAGCAGATGTGTTCTCGGCGCTGATCGATACCATCGATCTGGCCCAGCTGACCCGCATGGACAATGATTCCGCGCGCGAAGAAATCCGCGACGTCGTCACGGAAATCATCGCGCTTAAGAATCTGGCAATGTCGATTGCCGACCAGGAGATGATCCTGGAGGACATCTGCAACGATGTGATGGGTTTCGGTCCGCTGGAACCGCTTCTGGCACGCGACGATATCGCCGACATCATGGTCAATGGTGCTGACCAGACCTTCATCGAAGTCGATGGTAAGGTCCAGATGACAAGCGTAAAGTTCCGCGACAACCAGCAGCTGATGAACATCTGTCAGCGGATCGTCAGCCAGGTTGGCCGGCGCGTCGATGAGAGCTCACCGATCTGTGACGCCCGCCTTCTGGATGGGTCGCGTGTCAACGTTATCGCGCCGCCGCTTGCCATTGATGGCCCGACGCTCACCATTCGTAAGTTTAAGAAAGACAAGCTTACCCTGCCTCAGCTGGTAAAGTTCGGGTCCATCACACCTGACGGCGCGACGGTGCTGGAGGTAATCGGCAAGAGCCGCTGCAACGTCGTCATCTCAGGCGGTACCGGTTCGGGTAAGACAACGCTCCTCAACTGCCTGACGGCCTTCATTGAACAGGATGAGCGCATCATCACCTGCGAGGATGCGGCCGAACTTCAGCTTCAGCAGCCACACGTTGTACGCCTTGAGACTCGCCCGCCCAATCTTGAGGGTGAAGGCCAGATCACCATGCGTGATCTGGTCAAAAACTGTCTGCGTATGCGCCCGGAACGCATCATCGTTGGTGAGGTTCGCGGCCCGGAAGCTTTCGATCTTTTGCAGGCGATGAACACCGGCCATGACGGCTCGATGGGCACGCTGCACGCCAACTCACCGCGTGAAGCGCTCAGCCGTATTGAATCCATGATCACGATGGGCGGCTTTTCGCTACCGGCCTCAACCATCCGGGACATGATTACGTCCTCGGTCGACGTCATCGTTCAGGCCTCGCGCCTTCGCGATGGTTCACGTCGCATCACGCACATCACAGAAGTGCTTGGGATGGAAGGTGAGGTTATCATCACCCAGGACCTCTTCGTGTACGATATCCTCGGCGAAGACGCGAACGGACGCATCATCGGTCAGCACAAATCCACTGGCATTGGTCGACCGGCGTTCTGGGATCGCGCGCGCTACTACAATGAAGAAAACCGCCTTGCTGCGGCGCTGGATGCCGCCGCCGTGGATGCCGAGCGGCTTACGGCCTAGCGGAACAAGGAGCGCCTGATGTTCGATCCTCAGACCGTAACGCTTGCCGTTGGCATTTTGGCAGCGCTGTCAATCAGCGGTCTGGCGTATGCGCTTCTGTCGCCGTTGATGGACCGTCAAGATAAAAAAGACCGCATCAGCAAGGTTTCGGTGACCGATCGCCGCGCGGCGCACGCCCGTCAGGCACGCCAAGAGGACGCAGCGAGCCGGCGCAAGAATATCGCCTCCAAACTGAAGCAGCAGCAGGATGTCATTGACGAGAAACAGAAGGTCGCTGCATCAGCCAAAGCGCCGCTGACCGTGCGTTTGGTGCGCGCTGGCCTTGGATGGAGCATGCGCACCTATTGGATGTTCAGTGCGATGGTTGGCCTGTTCACTGTGGCGGCAATGATGGCGGTCGGTGCGCCAATCTATGCAGCGATTGCCGGTGGTGCCGCAGGCGCCTTTGGCCTGCCCAATTGGTATGTGAACATGCGTGGCGCACGGCGGCAGAAAAAGTTTCTTGAAGAGTTTCCAAACGCCTTGGACGTAATCGTGCGCGGGATGAAGGCCGGCCTGCCCCTCAACGATTGCATGGGCATCATTTCCCGCGAGGCCGCAGAGCCCGTTTGCTCGGAGTTCAAGACCGTTGTCGAGCAACAGCAGTTAGGCATGCAGTTGGCGCAAGCCATCACGAAAATGTATGAGCGAGTTCCGCTGCCAGAGGTCAATTTTCTGGCCATCATGTTGTCCATTCAGGGTCAATCGGGCGGCAACCTGTCTGAGCCCCTGCACAACCTTTCCAAAGTTGTTCGGGATCGGAAGCGCATGAAGGCGAAGATCCAGGCCATGTCGATGGAGGCCAAATCCTCCGCAGCCATCATCGCGTCGCTGCCCGTCGTTGTCGTGGGGATGATCTACATGTCAACACCGCACTATGTGATGCTCTTGTTCACCGAGCGCCTCGGCAACCTTCTTTTGGCAGCGTGCGCAGTTTTGATGCTCACCGGCGTGCTGGTGATGCGCAAGATGATCAATTTCAACTTCTAGTGTGAGAGGACCGACATGGGCGATCTCCTTTACACACTAACCAGCAGCCAATTTCTGTTTGGCCTGTTCAGCGCGGTGGCTGTTATGGCCACCGTCATCACTGTTGCTGCCCCACTTCTGGCTCGAAACGATCTGGCCGCTCGCAAAAAGCGCATGGCGGTTGAACGCTCTGAAATCCGGGCCCGCGAACGGGCAGCTCTGGCTCGAGAAACGCAGCGCGGGCAGAGACCCAATTTGCGCGCGGAGCCCAAAGCCTACATGCGCAGCATCGTCGATCAATTTGATCTGCGCCAGCGGCTTTTGGCTGAAGGAACCCGTGACAGGCTGGCCCAGGCCGGTGAGCGCGGAGAGTCTGCGGTTATTCGCTATCTGTTTTCGCGAATTGTAATTCCAGTCGCGCTGTTCCTGTTTGCTATCGTCTATCTCTTCGGAATCGGTAATTTTGAACAGCCGGCGATTGTCCGCATTCTTATGGCGGTCGGCGCCGGTGGCATCGGTTTTTATCTGCCGAATGTCCTCCTGAAGAACAAAATTCAGAAGCGCCAGATGTCGATACGGCGGGTGTGGCCGGATGCGCTGGACCTGCTGCTGATCTGTGTTGAATCAGGCATGTCGATCGAACAAGCGTTCAAGCGGGTTGCCGACGAGGTGGCGGTCCAATCAGTGCCGCTTGCCGAAGAACTCGCGCTTGTAACTGCCGAGCTTGCCTATCTCAATGATCGCCGTCGCGCCTATGAAAACCTCGGACGTCGGACCGGTCTGGAGTCGGTGAAGGCTGTGATGACTTCGCTCATCCAGGCTGACAGCTACGGTACGCCCGTTGGTCAGGCCTTGCGTGTTCTGGCGCAGGAAAGCCGTGACATGCGTATGGCCGAAGCGGAGAAGAAGGCTGCGAGCCTACCGCCAAAGCTTACTGTCCCGATGATCGTGTTTTTCCTGCCCTGCCTTTTCATTGTCATTATCGGCCCGGCCGTAATGCAGGTCATGGCCATCAACTAGCAATCCGGTTTTGACGGAGTTTTGGTGCAGAACCGAGAGCACCCCATGGCGGGGCTAAAATGCAGCTCTCTGCGCCGGTCCTGATCTAGGTTGGGTGAGACCTGATGAGATCTTGTTTCGGCTTGCCTTGCTAGCTAGCCTGCGTCATTGGCCGCGATCTGGCCCCAGCGGTCAGCTTCTGAAAGCATCTGCCGCAGATAAGCAATATTGGCCTGCGCCTGTTGTGGCGGCAGGTCTTGCTGGGCGATCTGCATGGCCTCATCGAATCGGCCTTGAAGACCGACCACCAGAGCAAGATTTCCGCGCACGCGCGGATCCGTCCGGCGACCGGTTGCAATCGCCTGGCGCAAAGTGCGCTCCGCTTCTGGCAGATTGCCCTGGAGCACATAGGACATCCCCAGATTGGACAGCACAGTCGGCTCATCAGGCACGATGCGCAGCGCGCTGGTGTAGGCGGCACGGGCCTCAGCATGGCGGCCTAGTTGGTCAAGAATCGTGCCCTGGGCCGACAGAAGGCGCCAATCAGGACGCGCCGCTGTATGGGCTTGGGAAATGACCTGCAAAGCCTGCTCGAAATGACCAGCAGCCGTCAGCGCCTTGGCATAAGCGGCTTGGACCTCGCGGTCGTTTTGATGAGTCAGGACAGCGGTGCGCAGCACAGCCACAGACTGTTCGTGGCGGCCAAGGGCCCGCAGAGCGGCGGCATAGTTGAGCGCTGCTGTCCGGTCGCTCTGGTCACGATCGTACCGTTGCTCCCAATGGCTGGCGGCTCGACGAAGCTGTTCGTCGGACATCAGCTCCGCACGGCCTTCTACGGCTGCACCATGGGTGGAAGAGACAGAGGAGGTACCGCAGGCGCTCAAAACCAGCGCGGTACCAAGAAGGGCCATGCTGGCCAGACGACGCAAAGGTCGTGTCGCGGCGCGTTTACCGGAAAGGGCCTGAGCGCTGTGCGGAAGCTGCCTGCGGGCCATTGACTGGGTCCTTCGAAGATACGCCGTAAGGATGGGTGAGCTGGCCCAAAGGCTTGCTCTGACTGGCATTCAGCAATAGTCCGTTAACCCTAATGAACCCTTAAACGGCGGCCTCTCCGCTTTCCTTGCTGCCCTCTCACCGACCGATGACGAGACCGATTTGACCGTATCCTTGCCCGACCTTTCCGCCCTGCAAGCGCGCCTTCCCCTGGCTGCCGACATTAGTGAGAATGACATCCCAATTGCCCTGCACGTGGTCAACGGATCCCAGGCCGCACTTTCAGCGGCAGGCGAGCATGAAGCTGCCTACACCAATTGGGCCAAGGTCAATGGGTTCGAAGGCCAGCCAGGTCAGGCGCTTATCTTGCCGGACGGCCATGGGGCGATCCTTGCGGTTTTTGTTGGCGCCAAGGCTGATGATGAAGGCCTGCCTCAGCCGGGCTTTGAAATGGGCAAACTTGCCGGCACGCTGCCTGAAGGTGTCTATCGTTTGGAATCAGAGCTTGCTGGGCTTGAAACGGCGCTCACCGCCTTTCTGCTTGGCGGCTATGCGTTCGATCGCTTCAAAGCGAACAAGCGTGGACCAGTACGCCTGCTGGTCAAGGACAGTGCCGAGCGCGAGGCGGCACTTAGCCAAGCCAGGGGTGTCATCTTCTCACGCGATCTCATCAACACGCCAGCCAATCTTCTGGGCCCGGCTGCCATCGAAGCGAGCGCGCGAGCCTTGGCGGACGCATTTGATGCGCCGCTCAGCGTGATCGAGGGCGACGCGCTTCTGGACAGCGAGAATTCCTTCCCGCTGATCCACACCGTTGGCAGGGCCGCCCATGAGGCACCGCGCTTGATCGACTTTTCATGGATCGGCTCCGATGACGGGCCAAGCGTCACACTGGTGGGCAAGGGTGTGGCCTTTGACAGTGGAGGGCTCAACATCAAGCCGGGGAATGCCATGGCCTTGATGAAGAAGGACATGGGTGGCGCAGCGGCGGTTCTGGGCCTTGCCCTGATCATCATTCAGGCCAAACTGCCTGTACGCTTGCGGGTGTTGGTGCCAGCAGTTGAAAACGCCATATCGTCCGGCGCGTTCCGGCCCGGCGATGTGCTCACCAGCCGCAAGGGTCTGACGGTTGAGATCGGCAACACCGATGCAGAGGGTCGGCTGATCCTGGCCGATGCGTTGGCCTTGGCGGACGAAGAAGCGCCCGACCTTCTGATCGACATGGCAACGCTCACCGGTGCGGCGCGTGTGGCGCTCGGACCTGACCTGCCACCCTTTTTCACCGATGACGATGCGTTGGCCGAGGAGATCACAAGCGCTGGCGCAGCGCAGGACGATCCGGTTTGGCGCATGCCGCTCTGGGAGCGCTACGACAACGCCATTGCTGGCAAGGTGGCTGATATCTCCAACACCGGCTCGATGCCGTTTGCTGGCTCCATCACGGCCGCGCTGTTCCTGCGGCGGTTCGTCGAGAAGGCCCAGAGCTGGGCGCATTTTGACATTTACGGGTGGACGCCCAGTGCACGTCCCGGACGGCCAGAAGGCGGCGAAGCGCAGGCCATCCGCGCCCTGTTTACCCTTTTGCGCAATCGCTACCCACGCACGGATTGATTCGCAGCCCCGTTTTGCCGTATTAATTGCGGCTCCGAAACAAAGGGGTGTTGTCGTGGCCTTGCGTGGGTACGCCTCTGTGAAATCTGGCTTCTCGCCGGCGCGTGCCTTGAAGCTCTGGCACGATGTTGCACTGACGCGTGTGCGCGGCGGCATTGGTGACCTTACCGAGCGCCAGATGCTCATCCTTTTGACGATCTATCTGGAAACCCCGCCACATACTGTGCGCGGCCTTGCGGCGAAGCTCGGCGTCACCAAGCCTGTCATCACCCGCGCGCTCGACACCATGGGAGCGATGGGCCTTGTCACCCGTAAGCGCGACCCCGCCGACAAGCGCAATGTCATTATCCAGCGCACAGTCGATGGTGCGCTTTATGTGGAAGCGTTGGCTGAGACCATCGTCAAGCATGCCGATGACGGCCGGGCTTAGGGTCCGCCCATGAGCGACACGGCGCTCGATCCTCGCCTTCACGCCTATCGACCGGACGTTGCTGCTAAGCATCTTGAGGGGCAGGTAACGGCGAAACGGTTCATCGAAGGTGAAAAGTGCATCATCATCGAGCCGCTGGCCGATATCATGAGCAACACCATGGGTGAGGCGCGAACCAGCCAGGCGCTCTATGGCGAGCGCTTCTCCGTTTACGACCGTCAGGACCATTGGGTTTGGGGCCAGCTCGAAACCGATGGCTATGTTGGTTGGGTCAGCGCCTATGCGGCTGGCCGGTGGGACGAGACAAATGCGACCCACAAGGTGTCAGCCGCCCTCACCCGTGCGACCAGCGGTTCGATCAAGGTGCTTGGTGACGGCCCGCTACCGATGGGCGCGCGACTGCGTGTCACCAAACCCTCCATTGAGGTCGGCGGGTCAAGCGCACCGTTTGCCGAAACGAATGCCGGCGCGGTGCCGGCCGCCCATATCACGCCACTTGACCACCACACGGACGATTGGGTGGCCGTCGCTGAGACCTTTCTCGGCGTTCCCTATGTCTGGGGCGGCCGGTCACCCCTGGGTCTCGACTGTTCAGCGCTTGTCCAGCTGGCGCTGGATCAGGCTGGCATCGCCTGCCTGCGCGATAGCGATATGCAGGAAGAAACGCTCGGCAAAGTGATCGACCGTTCAGTCGGCCTGGCGCGCGGTGATCTAGTGTTCTGGCCCGGGCATGTTGGCATCATGATCGACGCCACATCCTTCCTGCACGCCAATGCCTTCGCGATGGCGACTGCAGTTGAATCACTCTCAGATGTCGAAGCGCGGATTGGGACCGCCCGGACCGTCAAGCGGCTCTAGAGCGTCAATAGCCGGCGGAGCGGTCGACCAAGACGTCGACCTCTTTGCCCGACGCGAAGTCGATCAGGTTCTTCACCATCTGCCCAAGCAGTGCCTCAGGCGCACTCATGCCGGCTGTGTGCGGCGTGATGAGGATGTTGGGCGCCTTCCACAGCGGGTTATCGGCAGGCAAAGGTTCCTCATGAAACACATCGATGGAGGCCCCTTTCAGGGTGCCATCGACCAGCGCTGCGAGAAGATCGTCTTCATCCTGATGCCCGCCGCGGCCTCCATTGATCACGAACGGGCCGCCCGTTACCCCGTCCTGCGCGAGTTTGCCGAACAGGTCCGCATTGAGGATGCCTTCGGTTTGCTCGGTCAGCGGGAGCAGGCACACAAGAATGTCGGTGCGCGCGAGAAAGGCGTCCAACTGATCAAGGCCTGCATAGACCTTGATCGGCGCATCCGGCTTGGGGCTACGCGCCCAGCCTGCCAGATCATAGCCCAGAAGTCTGAGCACATCGCCTGCCGACTGACCAAGCGCGCCATAGCCCATGATCCCGACGCGGACATCAGGCGCGGATGATTGGGAAAGCGGCTTCCAATCGGCGCGCTGTTGGGCATCAAGATAGGCGAGCGCCTGGCGGTGGTGGGCAATGACATTCATCACCGTCCAGGCTGTCACGCGGCCGGTCAGATCAAGGTCGTTGATGCGCAGGATCGCCACCTCAGGTGGCAGGTCCGCGCGACCGACAAGGTGATCGACACCCGCGCCGGTCGACAGCACGGCCTTCAGATTGGGAAAGTTGCCGAAGAAGCCATCGGGCGTCTTCCAGGCGACAGCATACTTCACCTTGGCGCAGACGTCCTCCGGCGGCGGCGCCGTTCCATCGGAAAATATGATGTCCTCGCGTGGCACCAGGCGCCCCAAATGGTCGATCCAAGCTTCAGGCGGCCAATCGCCCACGGTCAGAACGATCTTGCCGAGATCAAGATCGGCGGAGTTCACTGTCATCAAAGGCTTCCTGCTTGCGGGATCACATGCCCGGCGAGGGGCGGAGCGCGCGGTTTTCTTCGGGCTCGCGGATAGCAACACGATAGGGATCGGCTGCAAATGTGCCGACGATGCGCAGTTCGGCGGAGAAGAACTCCAGTTCTTCCATGGCGAGCGCGACGCTGCGGTCGTCCGGGTGGCCATCGATCTCGGCATAGAATTGCGTGGCGAAGAATTGTCCACCGGTCTGGTAGCTCTCCAGCTTGGTCATGTTGACCAGGTTGGTCGCGAACCCACCCAACGCCTTGTAAAGTGCGGCTGACACGTTACGGACCCGAAAAATGAAAGCCGTCACGGTCGGGCCATTGCCACTGGCAAGGGGCACCGGCTCGCGGGCCAGCGTGATGAAGCGCGTGGTGTTGTGCGCCTCGTCTTCGATGTCGGTTGCAAGGATTTCCAGGCCATAGACTTCGGCGGCCAGCGAAGAGGCAATCGCAGCCTGTGAAAAGTCGTTTTGCTCGGCGATCTGCCGCGCAGAGCCAGCTGTGTCCGCCCCGACAACAGCATGCAGGCGACGTTGACGCAGGAGCTTACGGCACTGGCCGAGCGCCATCACATGACTTTGAACGCTTTTCACTGTCTCCAGCGTCGCACCTTTGGGCGCAACAAGCTGGTGGTGGATGGGCAGGAAGTACTCGCCTGTGATGTGCAATGGCGATGTCGGCAAGAGGTGATGGATATCGGCAACGCGGCCAGCAACGGAATTCTCGATCGGGATCATGCCGAGTTCGGCCGACCCATCCTCGATCATCGCAAAGGCGTCCTCGAAGGTCGCACACGGCACAGATTCGCCCTGCGGATAGACGTTGCGACAAGCAATGTGCGAGTTTGCGCCAGGCTCGCCCTGGAAAACGATACGCATGATACAAGCTTTCGGTGGAGGTCAGCCCAGCTGGCGGCGGGCCTCTTCTAAGTGAGCGGGAGTATCAACACCCAGTGGCACGCCGTCAACGATGGCGACATCGATCCGCATACCGGCCTCAAGCGCCCGCAACTGCTCCAGCTTTTCGCGCTCTTCCAAAGGTGATGGCGGCAGATTTACGAAGCGTTCCAGCGCGGCGCGGCGATACACGTAGAGGCCGATGTGGTGGTAGAGTGGTCCATCGCCGAAGGGCGCCGTTGCACGGGTGAAGTAGAGCGCTCGCATATGGTCCGGGCCGGCAGGTGAACCAACCATCTTCACAACATTGGGGTCATCGCGATCGGTTTCATTGTCGATGATTGTCGCCAGTGTTGCGATATCAACCGCACGATCATCCATTAGCGCCACGGCCCTTTGCAGGATCGCGGGATCAAGGGTTGGCAGGTCACCCTGCACGTTGACGATAAGATCGACCTGGCCATCAGGATCGAGCGTTTGAAGCGCCTCAAAAATCCGGTCGGAACCGGAAGGATGATCGTCGCGGGTCATCACGGCGCGGCCACCTTGGGCTTCCACCGCGTTGCACACATCCTCATCGTCCGTTGCCACCACCGGCTCACCCAGGCCCGCCTCAAGTGCCCGGTCCACCACATGGGCGATCATCGGCTTGTCCCCAATCATCGCCAGCGGTTTGCCCGGCAGGCGGGTGGAGGCCATTCGCGCGGGAATCAGCACCAGAATGTCTGGTTTGGTGGACGGATTGAGGCTTGAAGATGCAGCAGTCATGGGGCGGATGAAGGATGGCGGTCAAAAAGGGTGGGCATATGGTCGCAAGCCCCCCCTGTCATCCCTTCGCACTTATTGCAAGCGGCCGGCGAATGAGGTTATCACCCAGCGCAAAGTGAGGCGTCTTAAAGCCTTGTTTCACTTTGCATTGGACATTAAGCGGCGTTTTTCGGGCAACGCCAGTATCGGGATGGATCATTATGGATGGTTTTGAGCTCAATAAGATTATGGGGGCCGTTCTCGGTTCGCTGTTGGTTGTTATGCTCATCGGCTTCGCAGCCGAACTGATCTATCACGTGGATGAGCCAGAAGTTGCTGGTTATTCCATCGACGTCCCAGAAGAAGAAACCGCCGAAGCTGAAGAGCCAGAAGTGATGGTGTCTGTGCTTGATCTGCTCGCCACAGCCGACGTTGGCGCTGGCGAACGCGGCGTGCGCCGTTGCGCCTCCTGCCACACCGTTGAAGAAGGTGGCGCTGACGGCGTCGGCCCGCATCTATGGGACATCGTGAACCGTGCCAAGGGTGCTGTGGCTGGTTTTGGCTATTCGTCGGCCATGGAAGACGTGGCCGCTGCTGGTGAAGTGTGGGGCTTTGAAGAGCTTGACGGCTTCCTTGCCAGCCCACGCGACTACATGCCTGGTACGACGATGGGCTTTGCTGGCATTCGCGATGCCGAAGACCGTGCGGACCTCATCGCCTATCTGGTCACGTTGTCCAACAGCCCGGCGGCGCTGCCTGAGCCAGCTGCAACGCAGTAGGCGATAACGACGTCCAGAGAAGCGGGTGCTCGTTTGCGCCTTGCGTTCATCGCCAGTTATCTACGCCGGGCCCATGCCCGGCGTTTTGCATTTGCCGCCTCTCAAAAGCGGTTGCAGAGACCTCTTTGCCGTGAACACGGCCGATCAACTGGGCGTGAGAGCGCCGACAGCCTCGCCGGTTGGCCGCATCTGCGCCATATTCCTCTCACGTTGTGTTTCGAATCGCTGAGGGCTGCGGTGCTTGGCATCCGGCTTGCAAAGGATACCCTTGGCGAGATTGGTTTGATGTCAGCCAGCAGCGGCCTCATTGGTCGGCCTGGGTTCTGACGAGACAAGGAATGAAGGTGTTGCAATTGGTGAATGCGTTGATCCTCCAACCGCCCACGCGGCGAGCGGGCCTACAGAACCTTGAAAAGCGCCTAGCGCTGGCAGGTCTGCTCACCCTTTTTCTTGTGGCCTTTGCAACTTCAGCCTTAGCCCAAACCGACACAACGGCCCCAGATGCGCCAACCGCCGCCGAAGAGGTGGATCCGGTGGCGACAGAGCCTGTTGATGATCGCATCTGGTACCACGCGACATCGCTCAATGAGGGCCTTCCAAAATACCCTGAAGGCTTTGCGCACTTCGACTATGTCAATCCGGACGCGCCGACCGGCGGTGAAGTGCGCCTTTCCGACATCGGCACCTTCGACACGCTGAACTTTGTGCCGCCGCGCGGGATCACGCCGCTTGGGCTTGGTCTCATCTACGACACGCTGATGACGTCGTCTCTGGATGAGCGGTCCACCGATATTGGCCTGCTGGCTGAGGAAATGACCTATCCTGACGATTATTCATCGGTCACCTACCGGCTGCGCGAGGGCGCTTACTGGCACGACGGTGAGCCGGTGACGGTGGAGGATGTGCTGTTCTCGTTCAACGTCGTTACCGAGCACAACCCGCAGCAGGCTGCTTACTACTCCCACGTGGTGGACGCTGAAATCACCGGTGAGCGCGAAATCACATTCACCTTCGATCAGACCGGCAACCGTGAGCTACCGCACATTGTCGGCCAGCTTTTCGTTTTGCCGCAGCACTGGTGGGAAGGCACGGATGCTGATGGAAACCAACGCGACATCTCGCGAGGCACCTTGGAAGTGCCGCTCGGCTCGGGGGCCTATCGGATTGAAGCCGTCACCGCTGGTCGTTCGATCCGCTACGAGCGGGTGGAGGACTATTGGGCCGGCGACCTCAATGTGAATGTCGGCCACTATAATTTCGGCGCCGTGGAGTACGATTTCTACCGTGATGGCGATGTCGCCTTTGAGGCTTTCGAGGCCGATGAGTTCGACTTCCGCATCGAAAACCGGGCGCGCAACTGGGCAACCGGCTACGAGATCGACGCCGTTGAGACCGGCGAGATGGTTCTGGAAAAGTTCGTCGAGCCTTATCGCCGCGCCGGGCTGATGGTCGGTTATGTGTTCAACACCCAACGCCCGATCTTCGAGAATGCCGATGTGCGGCGCGCCTTCACCTATATGCTCGACTTTCAGGAGCTGAACCGCTCGCTGTTCTTTGACTCCTACCGCCAGTACTTCAGCTATTTCACAGGTCTGGATGCCTTGGCCGCATCGGGTTTGCCCGAGGGTGCGGAGTTGGCGCTGCTGGAAGACATTCGCGCCGAAGGCCATGCCATTCCCGATGAGGTGTTCACCGAGGCGTTCGCCAATCCGGTGACCGAAGGACCTGAAAGCCGCCGGGAAAACATTCGCCAGGCGCTGGAGTTTTTTGAAGCTGGCGGCTGGTCGATGCGAGAGGAGGTGGATGAAGAACAAGCGCCCACGGGGTTCCTTCATCGGTTGATGGTGACAGTTGGCCTGGCCTCTGATCCGACGCGCCGTGTGATGCGCGATGAAGCCGGTGACCCTGTGGTGATCGAGCTTCTGCTTAACGGTCCCACGCAGGAGGGCCCATCGGCCCAGTTTGCCCAATCGCTTGAACTTGTCGGCATTGAACTTGTGATGCGACCGGTCGATTCCTCCCAGTACACGAACCGGGTTCGTGAGCGGGATTTCGACATGATCTATTCCGGCTGGGTGCAATCAACGTCGCCCGGCAACGAACAGCGCGATTACTTTGCCTCGTCCTCGGCCACACAACCGGCCTCGCGTAACTATGCCGGTATCGAAAACCCAGCCGTTGACGCGCTGATCGAGCGCATCATCTTTGCGCCCGATCGCGAAGCACTGGAGACGGCAACCCGCGCGATGGACCGCGTCCTCCTGTGGAACCACTATGTTGTGCCTGGTTGGGGGCAGCCTCGCGCCCGGGTGGCGCGGTGGGATCGATTTGGCCATCCTGAGGATTTGCCAACCTACTCCATCGGGTTCCCAACGATCTGGTGGTATGATGAAGCGCGTGCCGCGCGCATTGGAGGCAATGGCGGATGACACAGCGCGCCGGAAAGACCCCGTCCCTTCCTGTCACGCGCCGCACCGTCCTTAAGGGCGCCGGCGCAGCAGCCCTTATGGCCGGCCTTCCGGCGGTCGCAACCGCGCAAAGCGGCGTCACCCGCTCCCACGGTCTTTCCTCTTTCGGCGAGCTTGCCCTGCCGCCTGATTTTGAGGCCTTTCCACACGTCAATCTTGATGCCCCCAAGGGTGGCACCCTGTCCTTTCAGCCGGGCAGCTTCCTGTTCAACCAGAACCCTCAGACGTTCAACACACTGAACGGGTTCGTGCTACGTGGAGCTGCCCCGCCACGCATCGAGATCACCTTCGACTCGCTTATGAAGACGACGGGCGATGAGCCCGACGCGGTCTACGGCCTCCTGGCTGAGTGGGTTGAGTTTTCCGACGACAGGCTGACTTACGATTTCAAGATCAGGTCGGAAGCACGCTTCCATGATGGCTCGCCCGTGCTGGCAAGCGATGTTGCCTGGTCGATCCAGACCTTGCAGGAGGAAGGGCACCCGCAGCTTGCTAACCTGCTGGTTGATGTGGCGGCTGTAGAACTTCCAGCCGACGATGTGGTGCGGGTCGTCTTCAGGCCGACACGCTCGCGCAATGCGCATTTGAATGTGGTCGGCGTGCCGATCTTCAAAGCCGACTGGTTCGACGGCAAGGAGTTTGGCGCTTCGACGCTCGATCCGATCATGAGTTCGGGGGCTTACCGAGTCGGCGATTTCGAGGCCGGCCGGGTCATCCGCTACGAGCGCGTGCCGGACTATTGGGGCCGCGATCTTCCAGTGAACCGTGGGCAGCACAATTTCGACAGCATCCGCATCCCCTTTTTCCGCGATCAGGATGTGGCCTTTGAAGCTTTCAAGGCCGGGGAGACCAATGTGCGCGAGGAGTTTTCTTCCCGCATCTGGGCGACCGAATACACCTTCCCGGCCGTCACCTCCGGCGAGATCCTGCGCACCGAGGACATGATTGATGGGCGGCCTTCCGGAGCCCAAGGCTTCTTCTTCAACACGCGGCTTGAGAAATTCTCCGATCCAAAGGTTCGCGAGGCGCTTGGTCTCCTGTTCGATTTTGAGTGGTCGAACGACCGCCTTTTCTTCGGTCTCTACGATCGCACCCAGTCCATGTTCGAGAACTCGCCGTTCAAAGCTGAGGGAATGCCAAGCCCGGAGGAGCTCGCGCTTCTGGAGCCCTTCCGCGATCAATTGCCCGAGGCTGTGTTCGGTGAGCCTTACGTTCCGCCTGTGTCCGATCGATCAGGTGCGGACAGAACGCTTCAGCGCGAAGCCAATCGCCTGCTCAATGAAGCCGGCTGGACGCTTGAGGATGGACGCCGGGTGAATTCCGACGGCGAACAGTTCGTCATCGAGTTCCTCCTGCGCGGCGCTCTGTTTGAGCGGATCGTCAATCCCTACATCCAGAATCTGGAGCGCCTTGGCATTTCAGCATCCTTGCGCACGGTGGACGGCGCTCAGTTCCAATCGCGGCTTCGGACGTTTGACTTCGACATTACCGTGCGCCGTTACTCCTTCACGCTCACCCCAGGCGCGAGTCTTAGGACGATCATCGGGTCGGCATCAGCCAATGAAGAAGGTGCATGGAACATTGCCGGGATCGCCGATCCGGCGCTCGACGCGCTGATCGAACAGGCCGGTCAAGCCGAAGCCCGCGATGAGCTTTACATAATCATGCGCGCTATGGATCGCATCTTGCGCTCCGGTCACTATTGGGTGCCACAATGGTTCAAGCCGAACCATTGGATGGCCCACCAAACATCGATTGGGTTCCCTGAAACCAAGCCGCGTTTCGCCTTGCCGATCGAATCCCATTGGTGGATGGAAGAGGCCTAAGGAATGCTCGCCTATATCATCCGCCGCGTCCTTTTGATGATCCCGACCATTTTGGGGATCATGGCGCTCTCCTTCGTTGTTGTGCAGTTTGCACCGGGTGGCCCGATTGAACGGGTGATCGCCCAGCTTCAGGGCACCGACGTCTCCGCGACAGCGCGCTTTTCTGGCGGCACGAGCGATTTCTCCAACCAAGAGCAGGACTTCTCCTCAAGCCAAGAGGAGGGCGGCAGCGTTTATCGCGGCGCGCAGGGGCTCGATCCGGAGTTCATCGCCGAGCTTGAACGCCAGTTCGGCTTTGACAAGCCACCGTTGGAACGTTTCGGGCTTATGATCTGGAACTATGCACGGTTTGACTTCGGCGAGAGCTATTTTCGCGATGTTGAGGTGATTGACCTGATCGTGGAAAAGCTGCCGGGTTCGGGCTCCCTGGGACTTTGGATGACGCTTCTTTCCTACGGTATCTCAATTCCCCTCGGCATCGCCAAGGCAGTGCGGGACGGCACCCGTTTCGATGTGTGGACCAGCGCGGTGGTGATTGTCGGTTACGCCATCCCTGGCTTCTTGTTTGCGATCCTTTTGATCGTGCTGTTCGCGGGCGGATCTTTCTGGGACCTCTTCCCGCTTTCGGGCCTCACGTCGGAAAACTGGCATGAGCTCAATTGGTGGCAGAAGATCCTCGACTATTTCTGGCACCTGACGCTGCCTTTGGTTGCGATGGCGGTTGGCGCGTTTGCGACCACCACGCTTCTGACAAAGAACTCGTTCCTTGATGAGATCCGCAAGCAGTATGTCACCACGGCGCGCGCCAAAGGCCTCGATGAGCGCACCGTGCTTTACGGCCATGTGTTCCGCAACGCGATGCTGATCATTATTGCCGGCGTCCCTGGGGCCTTTATCGGCGCGTTTTTCACCGGCTCGCTGCTCATCGAGACAATCTTCTCGCTCGATGGGCTTGGCCTATTGGGCTTTGAGAGTGTCTTTGGTCGCGATTACCCGGTCGTCTTCGGCACGCTCTACATTTTCTCGCTGATGGGCCTCATCGTCGCGCTCCTGTCGGACCTCATGTATATGTGGGTCGATCCGAGGATCGACTTTGAAGCGCGGAGGACCTGATCCATGGATGCCCGCGTTCCTGCGATCGATCAGCCGCACAGCGATCTGGTGGACGACATTGAGATGCCAGCCGCCAATCCGGTGGTGCGCAAACGACGCGGCCTGTCGCCACTCAATCAGCGCCGGCTCAACAATTTCAAAGCCAATCGGCGCGGCTGGTGGTCGCTTTGGATTTTCCTGGCGCTCTTCCTGCTGACACTGTTCGCCGAGGTCATATCGAACGAGAAACCGCTGATCGTCTCTTACAAAGGCGAGCTTCTTTTCCCGGTTCTGGTTGATTATCCGGAGGAAAAGTTAGGCGGGGTCCTGGCCGTCACGCGCTACTATGATCCCTTCATCTATGAGGAGATCACGTCCAATGGCTGGATGATCCATTCGCCCATCCGCTACGACCACACCACCCGATCCTACGCCTCTGAGCTTCCCTACCCCATAGCACCGACCTGGACGCTGGATGAGGATGTAGCCTGCTCGCGGCTGGATGGCGGGACGGAGAATGCGCTGTGCGGCATTGGTGGCTGGCACTGGCTGGGGACGGACGATCAGGGGCGTGATGTGCTTGCGCGCCTCGTCTATGGCTTCCGATTGTCGGTGCTTTTCGGGCTGACGCTAACAATCATCTCCTCAGTGATCGGCGTGGCCGCCGGCGCGGTACAAGGCTATTTCGGCGGCTGGACGGACCTTCTGTTCCAGCGCTTCATCGAGATCTGGACGTCTATCCCTTCGCTTTACCTGCTCCTCATTTTCTCGGCCTTCTTCGTGCCGGGCTTCTGGACGCTCCTTTTCATCCTGCTTCTCTTCAGTTGGGTGGCATTGGTGGGGCTGGTGCGCGCGGAGTTCCTGCGTGGGCGAAACCTTGAATATGTGCGCGCCGCGAGGGCGCTGGGTTTATCGGATGTGAGGATCATGTTCCGCCACATCCTGCCCAATGCGATGGTGGCGACGATCACATTCCTGCCCTTCATCCTGTCTGGATCCATCACCACGTTGACGGCGCTGGACTTCTTAGGACTTGGCCTTCAGGGCGATGCGCCCTCGCTCGGTGAGTTGCTGGCGCAGGGCAAGTCGAACCGAAACGCGCCGTGGCTCGGCCTCACTGGTTTCATGACAATCTCAATCATGCTTTCGCTACTGATCTTTATTGGGGAGGCGGTGCGCGACGCCTTCGATCCGCGCAAAGTGGAGGGTGGCGCATGACGAAAGAAGCTTCCTCTCCGCTGCTCTCGGTTGACGATCTGTCGGTCGCCTTCCGGTCGGGTGAAACCGTCAATACGGTCGTGGAAGGCGTCTCGTTCCACGTCGATGCAGGCGAAACGGTTGCGCTGGTGGGCGAGTCCGGCTCCGGCAAGTCTGTCTCGGCGCTATCTGTGCTTCAGCTTCTCCCCTACCCTGCTGCGTCCCACCCCTCCGGTTCGATCCGTTTCGATGGCGAGGAGTTGCTAGGCGCCAATGACAAGGCGTTGCAAGGGGTGCGCGGCAACGACATATCGATGATCTTTCAGGAGCCCATGTCCTCGCTCAATCCACTGCACACGGTGGAGCGGCAGGTCAGCGAAGGACTGAAGCTGCATCAAGGCCTGCGCGATGAGGCGGCGCGTGAGCGCACAAATGAGCTTCTTGACCGTGTGGGCATCAAGAACGCGGAGGAGCGGCTGAGAAGCTATCCGCACCAGCTTTCAGGCGGGCAGCGCCAACGCGTGATGATCGCCATGGCGCTGGCCAACCGGCCAAAGCTTCTCATAGCTGACGAGCCGACGACGGCGCTTGACGTGACCGTGCAAGCGCAGATTCTCAGGCTTCTTGTGGAGCTTCAGGCTGAGCTTGGTATGGGGATGATGTTCATCACCCATGACCTTGGCATTGTCCGCCGTCTGGCGAGCCGGGTCTATGTCATGCAGGGCGGAAAGGTCGTGGAAGAGGGTAAGGTGTCGGAGGTGTTTTCCAATCCGCAGCACCCCTACACCCAGATGCTGATTTCTACCGAACCATCCGGCGCGCCGATCAGCACGCCGGAAGAGAGTGCCAGCCCGACATTGGCGGCCGATGATCTTAAGGTCTGGTTCCCAGTCAAACGCGGCGTGCTGCAACGGACGGTTGACCATATCAAAGCGGTCGACGGCATCGATATCGCGATCCGTCAGGGCGAGACTCTGGGTATTGTCGGCGAATCCGGGTCCGGCAAGACGACCCTGGGTCTTGCTCTTCTCAGGCTGACCGATTCCAAGGGCGCGGTGCGCTTCGATGGAGCCGACATTAGCGGCTATGGCCGCAAGGCAATGATGCCGCTGCGATCTGATCTTCAGGTGGTTTTCCAGGACCCATTTGGGTCACTGAGCCCGCGCATGTCGGTCTCCGACATCATTGAAGAAGGGCTTCTGATCCATCAGCCCAACCTCTCCTTCGACGAGCGCGACCAGGCCGTCGTCCAGGCGTTGGAAGAAGTGGGTCTGGATCCGGAGACTCGGTTCCGTTACCCGCACGAGTTTTCCGGCGGGCAGCGCCCGCGCATCTCCATAGCGCGCGCGCTCGTGCTCAAACCGCGCGTTATCCTTCTCGACGAGCCGACCTCGGCACTCGATATGAGCGTACAGGCGCAGGTTGTTGAACTGCTGCGCGATATTCAAGCCAAGCATAACCTGGCCTACCTTTTCATCAGCCACGATCTGAAAGTGGTTCGGGCGCTGTCGCACCGCATCCTGGTGATGAAGGATGGCAAGGTGGTCGAAGCCGGCGACCGCGACACGATCTTCGACAATCCGCGCGAGGACTATACCCGCGAGCTCATCGCCGCCGCCTTAGACGAGACTATGCTGACTGCGGCGGAGTAGCTTGAGCTGTTAGGTCGACGCTGATACGGACCCGCGATGGATTCTATCGTCGCACGTCATTTCTCGGACGCAGCACGCATCAAGCTTGTCCGGTCGAAAAGCAGGGATCGCTTCTACCGCGTTGAGGACAACGGCGAGCCTTTGTTTGCCAAATACTTCGACTTTGACGGCAGCTACGAGCAAGCTGAGGCAGAGTATTCCGCGCTGCGATGGTACGAAAGCAATAACCGCAATCCGGCCTACACGGTAACCACGCCACGCGAGTGCATCCGGGTCGGCTCAGAAAGGGGCATCGTCGTCACCAACTATGTGAAGATGGCACGAGCCGATCACTGGTTGAACGTTTCAGCCCGGCTACCGTTTTTACGTCGACGGATTCTGCGCCAAATCGCGTGGTGGATGGCCAACTTCCATGAGATGAGTACGGAAACTGTCGATGGGCTCGACCTTGAAACAACCATAGATCCACTTATCGAGTCACTAACCGGCCAAGCACGACGACACAGTCGAGTAATAGACGATGAGAAATTGCTCCAACTTCGGACGCTAAGCGGTGAGCTTTTGCCTTCTGGTCAAATTCACGGAGATCTTGTTGCGCACAACATTTTTTTCTCGAAAGAAAAGGTGGTTGTCTGCGATTTCGGCCTGTCAAATAAAAATTTTCTATACATCGATGTTTCGAAGTTTCTTGTTTCTCTAATATGGCGATCACGGTTTTTATATATTCGTTTTAACAAGAGAATTTTCTTCGGCGACGTTCATTTGTTTCATGAATATTATAAAATCGAAGGCGAGCAAATAGAATTTAAAACACTGTCTTTTTTCCTGTTGATGTCCATATCCGTATAGATATCTGGTTTGGAGCGAAAAATTGCCTCGAAAAAGCGGCCTAATCTGATTGATCGGTTGCACATTAGGGTCCTGCTTGAAGCCGCGGACAGCGTAATCGAGCGGTTGTGAGTTGGTTGGACGAAACTTGCTCCTTACCAATCTGAACGTACCAGGCGCCTTGAAATCTAAGTCTTTCGTATGCGGATGTGATGCCTCTTCTTCACCTATCGATCAGCGCGCAGGACCCGGAGCGGGTCGCCACTTTTCTCGCCCAGATTCTAGGCGGGCGGGCGATGGTGTTTCAGCCGTTTCCCGATAGCTGGATTGCGTTCTCCCAGGCCGACGACGGACCGGCGATTGAGGTCTACCCGTTGACCCATCGGCTGAAAGCGGGTCGGGAGACCATCGCCTGCGACGTTGGTGAACCGGACGCTGCGCCGACCTTTGTGCATGCTGCCATCGGCTCACCGTTCGGCCGTACCGAGATAATGGCGATGGCGGCTATTGAAGGTTGGCTGGCGCGTATTTGCAATCGCGGGCCGTTTGAATGCGTTGAAGTCTGGTTGGAAGGACGGTTGCTGGTCGAAGTGCTCGATCCCGACATGCAGGCCGCCTATCGCCAGGGCATGACGATGGAATGATGGGGCCGCATGTGCGGGCTTTGATGATGTTTGCGCCGTGTTGGATGTGAGCGCGTTTCGGGTTTAGTGTGCCGCCGACCGCCGCACAATTTGAAAGGCGCTGGTGTGAACACGCCCGCATCCCAATCCCTCTTCCCATCTCACCATCATGATAGCTTTGCTGCCGATGTTGCCCGCATTCACACAGTGCTGTCGACGGTGCTTGACCCCACGCCACTGCAGCGTAGCCAGTACCTTTCTGATCTGCACGATGCCGATGTTTGGCTGAAGCGCGAAGACCTAACGCCGGTTCGCAGCTACAAGGTGCGCGGTGCTTATGCCTTTCTGCACGAGGCGCTCGCCAAAGACCCCGATCAGGAGTTGTTCGTTTGCTCCTCGGCGGGCAACCATGCGCAAGGTTTTGCCTATGCCTGCCGGCATTTCGGCAAGCGGGGCGTTGTCTTCATGCCGCTAACGACGCCGCAGCAGAAGATCCAGAAGACCCGGTCCTTTGGCGCGCCGCTGGTCGAGATCGAACTGGTCGGTGATGGCTTCGATGCGGCCAACGAAGCAGCGAAGGCCTTCTGTGCTGAGCAAGGCGGCATGATGGTGCCACCCTTCGACCACCCAACTATCATTCGCGGTCAGGCGACGGTGGGCAAGGAAATCCTGGACCAAAGTCCTGCCGGCCGAGTGTGGGACCGGCTTGTCATGGCCGTTGGCGGCGGCGGCCTCTCCTCAGGCATCACCCGCTACTTCGAGGCCGTTGGGGCCTCCGCCGGCTACACCTTTGTCGAGCCCGACAATGCACCGAGCCTGCATAACAGTCTTGTTGCTGGCGATCGCGTGGTGCTGGGCAAGGTCGACAATTTCGTCGATGGTGCTGCCGTGGCGCAGATTGGGGCGACGCCGGTTGAGCAGCTCAAACGCTTCCATGCCGATCAGGTCGTCCTCGCCCCCACGGGCGGTCTGTGCGCCACGATGATCGACATGCTGAACCTGGAAGGCATCGTGCTGGAACCGGCCGGTGCGCTCACCATCGACGCGCTGAAACACCTTCCCAAAGACATGGTAGCCGGCAAGAGCCTTGTGTGCGTGGTGTCAGGAGGCAATTTCGATTTCGAACGCCTGCCGGATGTGAAGGAGCGCGCGCTACGCTTCTCTGGCCTCAAGAAGTACTTCGTTATTCAGATGCCACAGCGACCCGGCGCTTTGAAAGACTTCCTGTCCATTCTTGGGCCTGACGATGACATTGCCCGCTTTGAGTATCTGAAGAAGTCAGCGCGCAATTTCGGCTCAGTCTTGATGGGTATCGAGACAATGGCGCCGGAGAATTTTGAGTCTCTAACCAAGCGGTTCGACAAGGCTGGCATCCGGTGGGAAGACATCACCGATGATGAGGTCATCGCCAATTTTGTGGTCTAAAGCGACGAGCGACCATGGCAGCACCCATCATAAGGCCCATCTTGGACGGCGATCTCGACGCGCTTTACGCCATATCCTTGGCCACCGGCGACAGGGGCGAGGATGCCAGTGCACTTTATGCCGATCCAAGGGTGATGGGCCACATCTACAGCGCGCCTTATGCCGTTCTGGCGGCCGAACTGGGACTGGTGCTTGAGCATAAAGGCACGGTCGCTGGCTTTGCGCTCGGCGTTACTGATACAGCCGCTTTCGAGGCCAAGCTGGAGCGGGATTGGTGGCCGAAGTTGCGTATTGACTATCCTGCCCCTGACCCCAGTCAGCGTGACCATTGGAGCGCGTATGAACGACGGGCCAATGCTTTCCATCATCCTGCCAAAGCGCCGCGATCGGTCCTCCCTGACTACCCTGCCCACATGCACATGAACCTTCTACCCGGCGTTCAAGGAAAAGGATTTGGATCGACCTTGCTTGACCGGTGGCTTGATCTGCTGGCCGCGCAAGGTGGCGCTGCCGGCCTGCATGTCGGAGTCAACGCGCAGAACAGTCGCGCGCTTTCCTTCTGGCAGGCCAAGGGTTTTGCGCCGCTGACATTAGACACATCGGAGGCGACTGAACGTACTCGCTGGTTTGGCCGAAAACTCGGAACCTGACAGAACGAAAGGCGTTTCCCTGTCCCTGACCCATGGCCTCACTGCGAATTACGGTAGATGTCGACCCGTGTGGATGGCACGGACGTGAGTCCTTTCGGCGACTTGCTGGCCAGCGTCTGATAGAGGCGGGCCGAGCCGCGCTGAAAGGCGAAGGAGCACCCCGCAAGATAGGCAGCCCAGATGCGGTACGTCTCGGGGCCGACCAACGCCTCGGCATCCGCGCGGCGCTCATAGAGCTGTTGGCACCAGGCCCGCGTCGTCTTCTGATAGTGCTGACGCAGGGCCTCAACATCCTGGATTTCGAAACCGGCGATCTCCATTTCAGCGAGCGTGTGGCCGATATCGTCCAACTCACCGCCAGGAAAGATGTAGCGTTGTAAGGCGCGTTGTTCAGGACGGCTGGAAAAGCGACGACGCTTGCGTTTGGCACCGCGTGAGATGGCGTGGTTCATGAAGAGACCGCCCGGCTTCAAGAGCCTCTGAACGGTCCCAAAATACTCAGGGATGTTGGCCAGGCCGATATGCTCATACATGCCGACGGAGGCGATCTTGTCGAACGTGCCGTCCAGCTCCCGATAGTCTTTCAGTTCAAGTGTTACACGGTCCGCGATGCCAAGGCGCTCGACCTTGTCCCTGGCAAAGGCAAGCTGCTCTTCGGAGAGCGTCACGCCGTGGCCCTCCACGCCATAGTTTTGGACGGCGTGGCACAAAAGACCGCCCCATCCGCAGCCGATGTCGAGAAAGGTCTCGCCGTCTTGGAGGCGCAGCTTGCGACAAATGTGGTCCAGCTTGGCGATCTGCGCCTCCTCCAGCGTTGCGTCCCATTGCGGGTAATAGGCGCAGGAGTACTGCATCTCTTCATCCAGGAAGAGCTGGTAGAAGGCATTGCCGACATCATAGTGGAACTGAATGTAGCGCTGATTGTCGCCGTGTTTGCGTCGTTCACCTTCTGCACCTTCGCCAAAGCCGCGTGTCTGATCCGGGTCCTCGCCCTTGGCAAAGAAGAGCGGGGCGAGCGCGCCAACCAGCTTGCCCTTGCCCAAGGACTTGAACCGACGGCGATAGGCACGGTCATGGGCGATGGGTTCTGCTAAATCGATCAACGAGCCGCCGGCCACATCTATACCGCCCCGCGCATAGAGACGGATCAGCCGGTCAAGCGTTGGCCTGTGCAAGAGAGATGGCACCACTCCGGCTGACTTTAGCGTAAGGAGAAGGCCGACCTGCGGGTCGGCGCCGAGCGGTTCGACCGATCCATCCCACAGTCTGAGAGAAAAATGCGCATCAACCTCGCTGCGAACAAGCGCCGCCAAGCGCCGCATTGCCTGGATTTTGGCCTTCTCTGACATCACGCCACATGCCCTGATTTCACTGCCCCAGGATTAACCTTAACAATTCATCAACACCGCGCATTCCTTTTGTGTTATACCGGCGCAAGGAATAGCGTGGGGCCTATGGACAGAGCATCTTTTAGTATTCATCCCGGTCAGCTCCTCCTTGAGGAGTTCCTGAAGCCGCTTGGCATCAGCCAAAATCGCCTGGCACGTGACATTGACGTGCCGGTCAGCCGGATCGCCGCCATTGTTGCCGGCGAACGGGCCATCACCGCCGACACGGCCATGCGCTTTGCGGCCTATTTCGATACGAAGCCGGAATTGTGGATGAAGCTGCAGGCAGCTTACGAAATTGCGGTCCTGCGTGAGACCAACTGGCCACGTATTGAAGCGCGCATCCGTCCGTATGAGCCCGTTGATGGTGTGACGCCAAGCCAGACGCCTTGTCGTTCCGATGAAGATGCGCCGACGCTGGTCAGTGAATTCGGTGTGGATGCCGGTGACCGCGTGAGCGGACTGGGACGCTAAAGGCCGCTCTAGGCCGAAACGGTCGCTTTTTCGCGCAGCCGCGCTGCCTTCTTGAACTTCGTCATGACACGCGAGCGTTTGAAGCTCGACAGATAGTCGATGAACAGCTTGCCATCGAGGTGGTCGACCTCGTGTTGGATGCATGTCGATAGCAGGCCGTCTGCGTCGATCTCTTGCGTCTGGCCATCCATGTCCATGTAACGGACCTTGGCGAGCGGCGGACGCTGCACTTCCTCATAGTATTCCGGGATCGACAGGCAGCCCTCTTCATAGGGCACCGGCTCTCCCGACAGGTCCAGGATTTCCGGGTTGAGAAGCGTCAGCGGCTCACGCTCGTCTTCGCGCGGCGAACAGTCGGTAACGACGAGACGCAGTGGCACGCCGATTTGAATGGCGGCGAGACCGATGCCGGGTGCATCGTACATTGTCTCATACATGTCAGCGACGAGCGTGCGCAGCTCATCGGTGATCTCCTGAACCGGTTCGGAAACCTCGCGCAAGCGCTTGTCGGGCAGGATCAAAATGTCACGGATAGCCATGCTTGGGACTTAGGCGGCAAGGCGGTTCCGGTCAAGCGACAGCAAGGCCGCGAGGGCAGGCAGAGACAAGGCAATGGTTTTTGTTCGCCTTTTGATCTAGTCTCGTTACGGAGCCGATTCGACCGAAGATTCCTGTTTTGCCCCTCGACCTTGCCACCGTTCTGTTTGTCTTTGAGGGCACGCCCATCACGCTTTCGATGGCGCTGTGGACTGTCGGGCTGCTGGTTGCGCTTTTTGTCGGCTGGGGTTTCCTGTCGGCACGAAGGATGCGCCAGCGCACCGATGAGATCACCGCACGCGCGGAAGCTGAGAAAACCGCTCTTACCCAGCAGATCACAACCATGGCGAGCGCGCAGGCCGAGCTAACAGGTCGGGTTCAGTCCATGACCGAGATGCTGGGCAACCGCCAGGCTGAATTGGCGCGGGTGATGTCGGAGCGGATGGATGGGCTTGGCCACCGTCTCGGCCAATCCATGACACAGCAGGCTGGCCAGACGCATGAGACCTTGCGAACCCTGCATGAGCGGCTGGCGGCCATCGACACAGCGCAGAAGAACATCACCGAACTCAGCCAGGGCGTGGTCGAGTTACAATCCATCCTGTCGGACAAGCAGACGCGCGGTGCGTTCGGCCAGGGGCGCATGGAAGCGATTGTCCAGGATGCTTTGCCTCGCGGTGCCTTTTCGTTTCAGCACACCTTGTCGAACGGCAAGCGCCCGGACTGCGTGGTGTTCCTGCCCAATGATGCACCAAGCCTTGTGATCGACGCCAAGTTCCCCTTGGAAGCGTGGAATGCACTGCGCGATGCACCCGATGACAGGCTGGCCTCACAGGCGGCCCAGCGCGTGCGCCAAGATGTTGGCAAGCATGTGCAGGACATTGCATCGAAATACTTCATCCCCGGAGAGACGCATGAAACGGCGTTTTTGTTTGTGCCCTCCGAAAGCCTGTTCGCCGATCTGCATGAGCGGTTTGAGGATGTTGTGCAAAAGGCAGCGCGCCAGCGGATCGTGATCGTCTCACCCTCGCTGCTGACCCTCTCCATACAGGTGGTCCAGGCGGTGCTGCGCGATGCACGGCTGCGCGAGCAAGCGCATCTCATTCAAGATGAGGTCGTGCGGCTGGTGGAGGATATCGGTCGGCTCGATGATCGGGTCGGCAAGCTTGCCACCCATTTCGGCCAGGCTCAACGCGATATCGAGCAAATCCAAACATCGACCGGCAAAATCACCCGCCGCGGTTCCCGAATAGGCGATCTTGATGTCGGGCCCGGCGACGCACCGGCGCGGGAGTTGGGCGGCGAGTCAGCGCAAAGGCTACCACTGGCCGGGGAGTGATGTGGCAGAGACCCTGAATGATATTGTTCAGTGTTACGGCATCATTTTGCGCACAGAGCGCTTTGATGAATGCGTCGCGTTCTACCGCGACACGCTGGGTCTGCCGGTCTGGTTTGAAAAACCGGGCCTTGTTTGCCTGCGTTATGGCAGCGGATATCTGATGGTCGAGACGGAGGGTTTTGCCAACCAAGGCAATCCGTTGCAGGCAAAGTCAATCAACGAGAATCCAACCAAGCTGCGCTTAAACGTGAAAGACGGCGCAGCTTCGGCGGACCTGTTGAAACGGCACGGAGTGGACGTCGAGATGAAGGTATTTGATTGGGGAACCACCGGTACCTTCCTTGATCCAGATGGTAACATCTGTGCTCTTAAGGACGCAGATGACCCTTTCTTTTCCTGATCTTACCGGGTGCGCTACGCAAGCCTCTCAAGTTGGCCTGTTTGCCTAATCGAGATACACGATATCCGGATCTACGAAGGCCGTCGCCGGCCCTCCACCAATGCTATCGACCGAGGTTTCATTCGTCGTTGCTTTGTTCAACAGGTTGATCAGTGCATCATTGGTCATGTCGTAGGGATCGATATCATGGGCAAGGTGATCAAAGCCGTAGATCATCTTTTCGACGCTATCGATCTGGACGCTGTTCATCGACCAGTTGGCATACGCTCGCTTCTCCAACGGGCCTGACATTCTCACTGTAACATGGTGGTGGCGTCGATCAGACGCGATACGCTCATAGGTGTTGATAACGCAGTTACGGTCACCCTCCAGCCACTGGATAAACCGGTTCGGCGTCACAACCAATGCACCGGTCACACAGCAGCGGGCATTGTTGCCCTTGGACGTCTCGTAAATAGCCTTCAAATCATCCAGGTCAGACTTCTCGCCTAAGTTGTATCTTGTACTTATATAAACTAGAAAATGTAGACGCATGTTGTTCGGCCCCACCGGTAACAATGTCGTGAGCACCTTGGGTATCAAGTAATTGTCTACGCATTATTACCATTTACGTGGTGATACGGATCAAACACGGCACGCCGAAACCGGTTCAAAGCTGCGTTCGCGCCCGCATGGCCGCTGAGAGCGTCCCCTCATCCAAGTAATCCAACTCACCGCCAACGGGCACGCCGTGCGCAAGGCGCGTGACAGTGACCTCCGCCGAAGCCAACCGATCGGTCAGATAAAACGCGGTTGTCTGGCCCTCTACCGTCGCATTGCTCGCCAGAATGCCCTCTTTCACTGTCGGCGACGCAGCGCGTTCAATCAGTTGCTCAATGGAGAGATCGTCGGGACCGATCCCGTCCAGTGGGGACAAGACACCACCCAGCACATGATAGCGGCCTTTGCTCGCTTTGGCGCGTTCCAGCGCCCAAAGATCGGCCACATCTTCGACTACCACGAGCACAGCATCGTCGCGGCGCGGATCGGTGCAGATCGTGCAAGGCGAGACCGTGTCGATGTTGCCGCAGATCGCGCATTCAACAACGCAGTCACGCGCGACAGCCATGGCTTCAGCAAGCGGCCCGAGCAACTGATCCTTGCGTTTAACGAGATGCAAGGCAGCCCGGCGCGCTGAGCGCGGGCCAAGGCCCGGCAATTTGGCAAGCAGTTGAATGAGCCGTTCGATTTCCGGCCCAACAGTATGGTCGGTCATGGCCTATCGAACGGTTCTCTTTGACGCGCTGTCGCGAGCGCAAAAGTCTGCAACTTTTGCTGACAGCGCGTCGCGATCTCCGGCCCAATTGTATGGTCGCTCATAAAGGGTGCGTCACATCCCCGGCAGTTTCATGCCCGGCGGCAGACCGAGGCCCGACATCATTTCCTGGGTCTTTTCGGCCATCATCGTCTCAACCTTGGCGCGGGCATCATTGTGCGCAGCCATGATGAGGTCTTCCAGAATTTCACCCTCGCCGGGTGCCAGCAAGGACGGATCAATCTTCAGGGCCTTCATGTCGCCCTTGCCAGACAGGGTGATGGTAACCATGCCGCCACCGGCAACGCCATCGACCGTTTCATCGGCCATGTCTGCCTGCATGCTCTGCATTTTGTCCTGCATGTCTTTGGCCTGCTTCATCATCTTCATGATGTCCATGGCGGCTCTTCCTCATCGTTGGTTGTGTCTGTTGGCGCAGCATCGGCGGCGTCTGCGTCGGACGCTTCCGGGTCATCAAGACCGGCTTCGCTCGCATCGTCCTCATCGGCACGTAGACTGCGTATCTGGGTGATCGTCGCTCCTGGAAATTGATCCAGAATGGCCTTCACAGTCGGATGCTGAGTGGCATCGGAACGGCGGGCCTGTTCGCGCTCAGCGGCCAGTTCGTTCAGTGTCTGGGCATCAGCGCGGGGGTTGACGGAGATCAGCCAACGGCTGCCGGTCCAACTTTTGAGCGCTTCGGAGAGATCGCCGACAAAGCTCTGTGGCGCGCCTTCAGCCAGACCGATCTCGATCTGGTTGTCGCCAAAAGAGTGCGGGCGCACATAGGCCCGGATCAAAGACGGAAGCGCTCGGTTGCCGTTCTTCTCGGCCAGCGCGATGACGGCGTCCAGATCACGCAGAACCACCGGCTGCGGTTTCGCCTCAGCTTTTGGCGCACTTGTAGGCACGGGCACAGCCGCCTGCGGTGCTGGCGAAGCAGGTGCCAAGGCCAGTGCGGCGCGCGCTCCGTTGCTGGGACCGTTAGGTTGTTGGCCAGGCGGCGTTGGGGCAGAGATGGATGCTGTCCCCTCGCCCAGCGCCTTGATGGCGTCATCAGGCGTCGGCAGGTCGGCAACATAGCACAGCCGCACCAAGATCATCTCGGCGGCAATCAGTGGCTTTGGCGCGCGGGCAAGCTCATCAAGGCCCTTCAAGAGCATCTGCCAGGTGCGCGCCAACACCTTCATCGACAGCTTGTCGGCCAAATCCGCCAGCCGGGTCTGGTTGTCGGCTGTCAACGCCTCATTGGGGATGCCGGGAAGAACCTTCGCCCGTGTGGCGGCATGCACCAGCTCTGCCAGATCGGCAACCACGGCGGCGGGATCGGTCCCGCGGGCATGGGCTTCTGCGAGCTGGACAAGAGCCTCATCGGCAGCGCCCTTCATGACAGCATCGAAGAGGTCGAGCGTTGACGCCTGATCGGCCAAATTGAGGAGGGCATGCAGCGATTCTGCGCTGATCGGCGTGCTGGTGTCCGCGCCAGTGTGCGCGATGGCTTGATCGAGAAGCGACAGCGCATCGCGGACCGAGCCCTCCGAGGCGCGCGCGATGAGACGCAGCGCATCTTCCTCCGCGCTGGCGCCTTCAGCCTCGGTGACTTTGGCAAGGTGGTTCATCATGGAGGGCAGCTCCACGCGCCTGAGATCGAAGCGCTGGCAACGCGAAAGAATAGTCACCGGCACCTTGCCGATCTCGGTGG
>JBHJIX010000142.1:0-11093 GCA_050043025.1 Cohaesibacteraceae bacterium | reverse complement strand
TCCTCGACTTGAGCATTCTCCATCAAACCGAGGGCAGCCGGATAGGCTTCCAGGATACGAGCCTCGGGGATGCGAACGGAGGCAGCATTCACACTCATGACTTTTCTATCCTTGTCGCTATGTCGCGAGCGCAAAGGTCTGCAACTTTTACTGACATAGCTCAGACATCCTCAAACAGCTTGCCGTCCGGCGACAGGGAATGGATGCGCATACCGCGTGTGATGGTGTCGGCCGCGCCGCCAATCGCCATCAGCTTTTGGTGCGCACGATGGGACAAAAGCGCATGCCCGCGCGAGGCACTGGCGCCGCGCGCGGTGGAAAGCACGTCGGTGGTGTCGACGGCATAGGTCTCGCGGTAGCGCTTGGGCCCAATCATCATCATGCGCGAGACTTCGGTGCCTGCCGAGATCACCTCATCGACATGCCAGACGAACATCCAGGCATCGTCGATGGGAAGATCGGCAAACAGAGGCTCGAACGTTGCCGGCAGGTCCATGAAGATCGGTGAGTAGAACGGCCCCAGCGTCCAGCGCTTCAGCCGTTTCAGGGCGATGACCTCCACCGCATCATCGAACTCGATAGCGGCTGCCAGTGGCGTGAAACCGGAGCCGGAGAACTTCCGTGCCGTTTCCTGATAGACCTTCAGCGCAAAGGGTCGCTCCTCATGATAGTGCAGCCAGGCCTGGGTGAAGATGGGCCGGTTGGTGCCGCCATCCCAATGGTCCCAGGAAATGCGCTGCAAAGCCCCCTCATCCTGCGGGCTGAGCGAGCGCCCCTCCGGCCAGAAGATCGGCAAGGCATGCTGCGCGGCTTCTTCATAAAGCGCCCGCCCAATCTGTTGCAGCTGAAGCGGTCGCGGCACGCGCCGCCGCTCAAGCATCTCATCCAGCACTTCTTCCCGCAGGCGCTGGGAGGATTGCTCAGGCGGCTTGCGAGCTTCCACGTCCCGCGCCAGGGCGATCACATCGGCCAGGATCGGCAGGCCGGAATCGTTGCGGTCCACGCGCACCGGCAGGCCACCGGCATCGCGCTTATCAAGCAAGGCAAAGGAGGCATCCAGCCGCGCCGCCACATCCACCAGCTCGCGGTCGGAGGATTGCAGCAGCCCGGCGGTCACGCGGGCAAGCGCCTTGAAATAGACCCGGCGAATGTCTGGAACAGGGGAGGACATCGCAGACGTAAGAGCCGTCAAAGCGGCAATCCGCTACTCGACATATTTGCCCGATTCCACCTGCTCGACGATCTTGCCGAACCGACGCGCAAACTCCGCATTGGCAAGGTCGGCCTTGTTGCGGATATCGGCCGTCCGCTTCATGTAAATCTCATGGGCTTCCATCATGGAAACGATGCGGTTCTCCGAGGAGATACCGATCTGCGTGATCATGGCTTCGGCCTGCGCATCGGTCTCACGGCCGACATCATCGATACGGTGACCGATATTCTGCTGTGCTGAGGTGCGCAGAGATTCCACCAGCGCGTCGTACATGATCGTGCGCTGCTCAGTGTCGATGGACAGCTTGGAAATCAGCGTCTGCTGTGCAGACTTCTGCTTGGCAAGGCTCTCCACATAATTGGCGTAGATCGCGCCATAGCGCTCAAAGCTCTGCTGTGTGGCGACCAGTTCCTGCTTCTTCGCCGTTGCCTCATTGTAGGTGTTGGCCAGCTGTGCCCGGTCGGCCTGAAGCGCCTTCAACTCCTCGCCGGTCGCGTCGGCAATCTTGGAGTCCAGAGCAGAAATCTGCGGCGCCAGCTCATCAAGCTGAGCGTCGGTTTCCTCAATCTGCCGCGCCGTCGTCTGCGCGCGCTCCAGAACGTCGGCCTGGGCGACCTTCGACTTATCGAGACGATCGTCAATCACGGCGCGCTGCTCTTCCAGGAGCCCGCGAATGACTTCGGATTTCTCGATCAGATTGTTGAGGTTGGAGCGGATATCGGCATTGCGGATGCGCGAGGTCTTCATCTCCTCGGCGCGGCGCTTGGAGAAGATTGCCGTGAACTTCTCGCCAAAGGTCGACTCGCTCATCGATTTGAACTCAGACCCAAAGGTCTGGGTAATCTCATCCAGGCCATAGACCAACGAGGCGATGTTGCCCTGCAGCTTGTCTTCGTTCTCCACCACAGCTTTGAAATCTTGGGCGGAAATGTCGACGTCGAGCGTCTGCATCTGGCTATCGCCGAGCACGGTCCCAAGCCGGGCATCGATCTTCGCCTGGGTGGAATTGATCTCCTGGATCTGGCTACGGGTTTCGCTGATCCCGCGCTCCAGTTCCTCAAACTTTGCCCGTGCCATGCTGAACTCCCTCGTGAAACTAGCAGCCGGTCGACCAATAATGTCGGTAAATGACATATTGTCTGTTTTCAGTGCCGTTTCATCCAATTAAGACGAAAGTAGACACGCCTAAGCCATGTTGAAACTGTCCTAGGGACCAACTCCATGTCCGCCCCCAAGCCCACCGAACAGCCCACAGCCGCCGTGGATGTATGCGTAATCGGAGGTGGTATCAATGGCGCGGGCATCGCGCGCGATGCAGTCGGCCGTGGCTACTCGGTTCTATTGGTTGAAAAGGGCGACATCGCCAGCGCAACATCCAGTTGGTCCACCAAGCTGATCCATGGCGGCCTGCGCTATCTGGAACACAACGAGTTTGCCCTGGTCCGCGCCTCACTGATTGAGCGCGCCCGTCTGTTGCAGGTCGCCTCGCATCTGGTGGAACCGCTACGCTTCGTCTTGCCGCACGGCACCGGGATGCGCCCGGCCTGGCTGATCCGGCTTGGCCTGTTTTTGTATGACAATCTCAGCCTGTCGCGCCGGGTACCAGGCTCCAAGGGCATCAACCTGTCGCGTGACAAGGCCGGTGAGGTTTTAAAGCCGGACCTGCGCACCCGCGGCTTTACCTACTATGACTGCCAGGTCGACGATGTGCGGCTGACCCTCGCCAATCTGGTCGCTGCCGCTGCGCGCGGCGCCACCATCAAGCCGCAGACAAAGCTGGTCGGCGCCTCCGTTCAAGAGGGGCTCTGGCGGCTCACGCTTGAACGGCAGGTGGACGGCACCCGCTACGAGATCCATGCCCGCCATGTGGGGAATGCCACCGGCCCATGGGCCGACAAGGTGGCCCACCTTCTCACCGGCACAAACTCACCGATTGGCCTGCGCTTGGTGCGTGGCTCCCATCTTGTGGTGAAACGCCCAGCCGGCCTGGACGACGCCTATCTGATGCAGCAGCCGGATGGCCGCGTTGTCTTCATCATCCCCTATGAGGGCCAGTACGCCTTGCTGGGCACCACCGACGAAGACCACACCGATCCCGATGCGGTCGCAATCTCCGATGTCGAGCCCGACTACCTGCTCGATGCCGCCAACCGTTACCTCGCCGAACCGCTGACCAACGATAGCATCGCCTGGACCTTTGCCGGCGTTCGCCCGCTCCTTGATGACGGGACCGACGATGCTCAGGAAGTCACCCGCGATTACAAAATCCTGACAAGCAGGCACATGATGGCCGGGGTGACCCATGTGTTTGGCGGAAAGCTGACCACCTTTCGCACACTCTCTCAGAAGGTGGTCGACGATGTCGCCAAGATCACCAGCGCCACAAGTTCGGGCCTGGAGCATGGTTGGACGGGTTACACGGCCTTCGATGACGCCTTTGTCGATGATGTCGCCCGCGCCAAGGTTCTCGACGAAGTGCGCAGCGTGCTCTCTGCCCCGCTCGGCGCCGTTGATGCAGGGGAAGTCGCTGAGAGGTTGGTAAAAATGTATGGCCGCTCGGCACAATCGCTTGCCGGCGTCATCGCAGCGGGCAAGGAAACCGCGCTGATGTGCGGTCTCTTCCCCACTGAAATCACGCACATGGTCCAGAACGAATGGGCCCGTACGGCCGAGGATATTCTGTTCCGACGCAGCAAAATGGGCATTGACCAGCCGCCAGAAGCCTTTGACGAGGTCACCGCCGCCATCCAGGCACTGGATCAGGCGCGCAATGCCGCGTAGCTGTGCAGCCTAGTTCGATCATCACGTCAGTTCCGGAACGGGGTCGCCAGAGCTCCGGCCGTCCATCAAGGGGGAACCATCCATGAGCTTCATCCTCGCCATCGACCAAGGCACGACGTCGACGCGCAGCATCATCTATGATGACAGCCTGACGCCCATTGCCAGCGCGCAGGAAGAGTTCCCGCAGATCTACCCCGCCGATGGCTGGGTTGAGCACGATGCCGAGGTGATCTGGCAGACCGTGGATCGCACCATCAAGGCAGCACTCGACAAAGCCGGCATGACAGCCGGTGACCTTGCCGCCATCGGCATCACCAACCAGCGCGAAACGGTCGTGGTGTGGGACAAAGCCACCGGAAAACCTGTCGGCCACGCCATCGTCTGGCAGGACCGCCGCACGGCGTCGGTATGCCAGAAGCTGAAGGCCGATGGTCACGAAGCCATGGTGCAGGACAAAACCGGTCTGCTGCTCGACCCCTATTTCTCGGGCACCAAGCTCGGCTGGATGCTCGATCAGGACGCGGGTCTGCGCGCTCGCGCCGAAGCTGGCAAGGTGCTTTTCGGTACTGTCGACAGCTTCCTCATCCACCGTCTGACTGCCGGTAAAGCGCATGTCACCGACGCCACCAACGCCTGCCGCACGCTGCTCTTCGATATCAACACGCAAAGCTGGTCGGACGAGTTGTTGGCGCTGCTCAACGTGCCAAAGGCCATGCTGCCTGAAGTTCTGGACTGCGCCGATGATTTCGGCGTCACGGACCCGTCCGTGTTCGGCGCATCGGTGCCCATCTATGCCTGCGCCGGCGACCAACACGCCGCGACAATCGGGCAGGCCTGCTTTACGCCGGGCATGGTGAAAGCGACCTACGGCACGGGCCTGTTTGCAGTGCTCAACACCGGCGACACCAAGGTGCCGTCGAAAAATCGGCTGCTGACCACTCTTGCTTACCGTCTGAACGGCAAACCGACCTACGCGCTGGAAGGCTCCGTCTTCATTGCGGGCGCCGCCGTGCAGTGGCTGCGCGACGGCATGAAGATCATCGAGAGCGCGCCGGACATCAATGGCCTTGCCGGCGGAGCCAAGCGTGGCAGCCTGACGCTCGTGCCGGCCTTTGTTGGCCTGGGCGCCCCCTATTGGGACCCGGACGCCCGCGGCGCTGTTTACGGCATCACCCGCGACACCGGCCCAGCAGATTTCGCGCTTGCCGTTCTGGAAAGCGTCGCCTTCCAGACCCGCGATCTTCTCGATGCCATGGCACGCGACTGGCCCGATGGGGAACGTGCGGTCCTGCGCGTCGACGGCGTCATGACCCATTCCGATCTGACGCTGCAACTCTTGGCCGACACGCTGGACGCGCCGGTGGAACGACCCGACGATCTGGAAACCACCGCGCGCGGTGTGGCTTATCTGGCCGGTATGAAGGCCGGTCTTTGCCCAGACCTCGACACCTTCGCGGCCAACTGGAAACGCGAGTCGGTGTTCCAACCGCAGATGAGCGAAGCCGAACGCGCGCCGCATCTCGCCCGCTGGCAGGATGCGATCAAACGCACGCTGTCAGGAAGCTAGGAATCACTGCGCAAATCGGATCGTGCCGACAACCTGCCAGCTGGCTCGGTCGATCTCCACGACGATTGGACCATCGGCGTCGGTCAGTCCGACAAAGATCGACCGTTCATCCCCGTTCACGCTCTCGATGGTCGCGCCAACGTAACCAAACGAAACCAGCATGCGCACCAGATCGGCTGGACTCGGCAAGGCATAGCCGCTCGACCCGCCACCAAGAGACCGGTAAAGGATGACGCCCAGAACGGCGAAGATACCAACAAACATGATCAGCGATGAGACCAGCGACAGCCGGCGCATCTTGACGGCAACCGCTTCAAGACGCGGATCAAGCGGCTCCTCCTCGTCGGGCCGGGGCGGCTGAGACGGCGCGGACGATGACATGACGGATGAGCCCCTTAACTACAGTAACAGCGATAACGTGCTGCGCCTTCAAGCATCTCCCTCGCTGCGCGGCAAGCGGCTGGATGCCGCGCTGGCGTCACTGGAGGTGCCGGGCCTGTCGCGCAGCCGCATCACGGCGCTGATCAAGGCCGGTCATGCGACGCTGAACGGAGAACCATTCGCCAATCCAGCACAGAAGCTGCGCGGCGAGGAGGCGATCACGCTCACCGTTCCAGAGGCTGAGGAACCAGAACCGCAGCCCGAAGACATCCTGCTCGATATCTTGCACGAAGACGCCGACCTCATCGTCATCAACAAACCGGCCGGTTTGGTTGTCCATCCGGGCGCTGGCAACCCGTCAGGCACGCTGGTGAATGCCCTGCTTTTCCATTGCGGGGACAGCCTATCGGGCATTGGCGGCGTGAAACGTCCCGGCATCGTCCACCGGCTCGACAAAGACACGTCCGGCGTGATGGTCGTCGCGAAGACCGACGCAGCGCACCAGAACCTCTCGGCCCAGTTCGCCGACCACGGCAAGACAAACGATCTGGAACGGCTTTACACCGCCTTTGTCTGGGGCAAGCCCCGAACGCGGTTTACCGTCGATGCAGCCCTCGCCCGTGCTCCGCACAACCGTCTGAAGCTGGCCGTTTCCAAAAAGGCTGATGAACGCCATGCTGTGCCCAATGTACAACGGCTTGAAAGCTTTGGGCCACAGGATCGCCCGGCCATCTCCAAAGTCGAATGCCAGCTTGAAACAGGCAGAACGCACCAGATCAGGGTTCACATGGCCCATTCAGGGCATGGCCTTGTGGGCGATGGCGAATACGGCCGCGAAGGTCGCACCCGCGCCAATCTGCTACCAGATGAGGTACGGGAAGCCGTCCTTGCCTTCCCTCGTCAGGCCCTTCAAGCGCGCACGCTCCAGTTTACGCATCCGTCAACGGGCGAGGTTTTGCGGTTTGAAACGCCCCTGGACAGCGATTTGGAAGCACTTGAAGACGCACTCAGTGCGCAAATCTCACAAGCGTGAACAGATTGTAATGAATGTGGCCCCTGTTTTGGCCAAATCCATACCTATATGACGTTCTCAAGTAAGGGCCGCTTCCATGTGAAGGGCTCGCCATCTCCCGCCTTATCAGGGGGAGAAAGAAAAGGGAGTGCACACCCATCATGGCACAATCAGTGTCCACCCTGCCCTCCATTGATGGGGGGCTGTCAAACTATCAGAGCGAAATCCGCAAGTTCCCAATGCTGGAACCGGATGAAGAGTTCATGCTGGCCAAGCGTTTCACCGAACACAGTGCCGCTGAGGCTGCCCACAAGCTCGTGACAAGCCATCTGCGGCTCGTGGCGAAGAGCGCCATGGGCTAGCGCGGCTATGGTCTGCCGATTGGCGAGGTCGTGTCGGAAGGCAATGTCGGCCTCATGCAAGCCGTCAAGCGTTTCGATCCCGATAAGGGCTTCCGTCTTGCCACCTACGCAATGTGGTGGATCAAGGCTGCGATCCAGGAGTACATCCTGCGGTCTTGGAGCCTTGTGAAAATGGGCACCACCGCCAACCAGAAGCGTCTGTTCTTCAACCTGCGTAAGGTGAAGGGCAAAATCTCTGCGCTTGAAGATGGCGACCTAAAGCCCGATCAGGTGACGGAAATCGCCAACCGGCTCAACGTGTCCGAAGACGAAGTTGTCTCGATGAACCGCCGCTTGGGTGGCGACACATCACTCAACGCGACCGTTCGCCAGGACTCAGAGAGCCTGGAGTGGCAGGACTGGCTGGTCGATGATTCCGACAGCCAGGAAACCACGCTGATCGACAGCGAAGAGAAGGACAATCGCCGCGGTATGCTGCGCGAGTCCCTTGATGTGCTTAACGATCGCGAGCGCCGCATCTTCGAAGCCCGCCGCTTGTCAGATGACCCGCTGACCCTGGAAGAACTTTCCCAGGAGTTCGGCGTCAGCCGCGAGCGTGTTCGCCAGATCGAGGTTCGGGCTTTCGAGAAGGTGCAGCAGGCTGTGGTTGCCGCCGCCAGCGCCATGGAAGCTGGCGCCCGCGTCGAGCTCTAAAAAGCAAACGCCAAGCCAAACGCAAAAGGCCGGTGGTTGGTTCTTGCCACCGGCCTTTTTGTTGTCAGCCAAGGTGCCAGTATCGCATCAAAGCGAAATCCACGTTCAGTCGTCGCAAGGATTTGAAGACGACGTAATAGAGCCCTTGACCCAAGGTTTGCGTGGGCCATTGAAATCCGTCTTCTCGCACGGGTTGAATCCAGGTCCCGTCAGTTCCGGATTGAGTCCACCGGGGTCGGGGAATAGCGATCCATTGCCAAACGGATCAATCGGTGGGACCTCTGTGATGTCCACGCCGCCAATCGTCTGGCTCGTGCCCGCATCCGGCAGCTCAATCGACGAAACCACCGCACTGTTGACCGAGTGCGGCACAACAACCGGCCCTTGCGGCCGTGCGCCAGCAAAGGGCACACACACACCGAACCCTTCCGTTCTCACCTCGACTGACCCAGCCGGTGTTTCCACGATGATACGCCCGCGCTGGGTGATCCCACCATAGGAGACAGAGGGACCGCGCAGGATAACGAACACTGCCGTCCGAGGGTCCACCGTCATTCCCGGAAGGATCAGCCCCAGAGAGGTGGCCAAATCGACAGCTGCCTGGCCGACAACGACATCCACAGATGTGCCACGCACACCGATGGTCGCGGAGGGCGTGCCAAGCTCAATGTTCTGTGGTGCGATGGCACCAACACCACCGGATACGAACCGGAAGAAGCCTTGCGTGGCGCGCGCGGCGATCTCACCAGCGGATCGATCAGGATCGTAGACGAACCGGTCGATGACCAGATCATTGCCCTCTCCGATGGTAAAAACGCTCTCATCGAGGAGCAGGATCTGCATGCCCGATTGCGCGCGCGTGCGCACCCGATCGCCAAGCAACATGCTTTCGCCGCCAATTGGTGTGCGAACCACGCCAGCCGATTGGACTTCAACCGCACCGCGAACGGCGGCGGCCACTCCAACTTGGCTCTGGCTCTGGCTGAGCGCCGGCGCCATGACCATTGAAAGCGTAAGCCAGGCGCTTAAGGCCCACACAAAGCCGCGAGACAGGGTCGTTTGCAGCCTAGTCATCTCCATACCCTCCCTCACATCGCAAACCGGCGCGCAACCGACACGCCAATGGTGACATTGGAACTGTCATAAGACCCGACATTGGAATCCACGACCGAATAGGTCGCAAAGCTCTCCAAAGACCAGCCTTGGGTCCATCCGGTATCCTGGCCGCTCATCGCCAGCACCGAGACAATCCCTTCAAGCGGCGCGGCAACTGACGCACGCACCTGGTAACGGGTTTCGTCCCGCGCCGGTGATCCGGCAGCAAGGTTCGGGTCCACCGCATCATATTCAACGTCTTGGGCACCGACCGACAGGCGAGCGCTGTAGCCGGAAACACTGCGATAGCTGATCGCAGCACCGCCGCCCCATCCATCATAGCTGTACCAGGCACTATCAGCGTCTTTCGTGACGTAGAGCACGTGCCCGTCGAGCGACCAGACATTGTTGATCCTGAAGGTCGCGCTCGGCCGCAATGACATTTCCAGCCCGTCCGCATCGCCAATGTTGCCCGGCCGATACAGATCAATGTCCAGCGCCTCATGGGCAACATCAGCACGAAAACCCAGGGCCAGGCGGTCGCTGACATCAACCGTCAGCGCAGCACGGCCACCAAACCGCGTTGCATAAAGATCGCCGCCCGAAAGCTGCAAGCTTCCCGTTGCCTGAAGATCAAGAAGCGCGAAGCCAAGATCGATGCGTGGACCGGTGGCCAGACGCGCAAAGGAATGCTCGCGGCCGCCGTCAAAGTGCGCCCGCCCCAACGCATGAAGATGTGTGCGCCAGCTATGTCCAGCGCCATTGCCGAACGGCACCTCGCCAAGGAGTTGGAGTTCGCCAAACGCCCCGAAGCTGCTGTCCTTGTCGAAAGACACCACATTGTTGTTGGGCAGCGTCACCGAACCGGGCGAGAGTTCAGGGTTGCTCTCATAAAGAGTGCCGAACCGGATGACGCCAGACAGCCGAGGATCGGTGCTAGACTCCCGCACCAAAGTGGCCAGACGGTCGGCCTCCGCGCGATCCTCTGCGGAAAGAGGGCGGGTGGCCAGATACTCAAGATCGGACGCAGCACCAGCGTGATCGCCAAGCTGTATCGAAACAGCAACCCGCGCCAAACGGGCCTGATCGCACAGCGGCGCAAGAAGCAAAATGCGTTGCAGCGTCACCGAAGCGCCGGGCAGATCGCCTTCGGCCAACTGCACTTCAAGCAGCGTGACATTGGTCTGCAAATTGTCCGGATTGGCCAGAACCGCCTGATAGGCAGTCGTTTGCGCAGCGCTGGTTGCCGACACCGGCGCCAAACCAAGTGTCAGGCTGCCAAGAAGGGCCAAAACAAGGGCGAGAGCGCGGGAGGACGTTGCGGTCTTGCACTTGCTTTGACGCTTTCCACGCAAAGCGACAGGCCGGTCACGGCCTCGCATACTCATGGCCCCACTCCTTTTTACGCACAGCACACTCCACGACGGGGCCGCCATGAATCCCAGCATTAATGTTTAAGTAAGAATTGGACGGCGGCTCAACCAGAACGAGAGAATGCACCCGGCAGACGCATGATTCTCATTGTCGATGTTGCCCTTAGGGCACAATGTTGGCAGACGCTGCTGCCAACCGGCCCCCAAAGAATGATGTTTTGCCGCCCATGACGCGCCTGTCCCGCCTACTTCTTCCGCTCTTGCTAGGATTGGCTGTCCTTGCCGGTGCACTAGTGGTGCGTGCGGCCGATCCCGGCGCGGTGCAGATCGTCCGCGAGCGACTGTTCGACCTATATCAGCGTGTCGATCCACCACCCGTTTCAGCAGACATCCCGGTGCGCATCATCGATATCGATGACGCCTCGCTCGCCATGCACGGCCAATGGCCATGGCCACGCACGCTGATGGCCGACCTTGTGAACACTCTGGCGCAGGCGGGGGTTGCGACCGTCGCGCTCGATATGATCTTTCCCGAGCCCGACCGCTCAAGCCCAACAGCCATGATTGAGGGGCTGCCCCTTGCCCCAGAGGCCAGCCGCTCACTCGTCGCATCTTT
>JBHJIX010000141.1:0-20845 GCA_050043025.1 Cohaesibacteraceae bacterium | reverse complement strand
CTTACGGCGCTTGGCTTCTGGCACAAGCTGGAGCGAGGCGCCGGTTTCATCAATGACGTCGATTGCCTTGTCCGGCAGCTTGCGGTCATTGATGTAGCGCGCCGAAAGCTCCACCGCCGTCTTGATGGCGTCGTTGGTGTAGCGGACCTTGTGATACTCCTCAAAATAGGGCTTGAGACCTTTGAGGATTTCGATGGAGTCCGGGATAGTTGGCTCAACCACATCGATCTTCTGGAAGCGGCGTACAAGGGCCCGATCTTTCTCGAAGAACTGGCGGTACTCCTTGTAGGTCGTGGAGCCAATGCAGCGCAGCGAGCCGGCCGCGAGAGCAGGCTTGAGCAGGTTAGATGCATCCATGGCCCCGCCAGAGGTCGCGCCGGCACCGATGACGGTGTAGATCTCATAGATGAACATGATCGCTCCGACATAGGCCTCGATCTCTTTGACGACCTGCTTCAACCGCTCTTCAAAATCACCGCGATACCGCGTGCCGGCCAAGAGCACGCCCATATCGAGCGAGAAGACGGTGGCGTCTTTGAGAACTTCCGGCACATCGCCATCGACAATCCGCTTGGCAAGACCTTCGGCGATCGCCGTCTTGCCGACGCCGGCGTCACCCACCAGAAGAGGGTTGTTCTTCTGCCGGCGGCAGAGCACCTGAACGGTGCGCTGGATTTCTTTGGTCCGGCCGATCAAAGGATCGATCTTGCCGTCCTCTGCTTTGATGTTGAGGTTGACGCAATAGGCTTCGAGCGCCTCGTTCTTCTTACCGCTCTGGCCTTCTGCTTCCCCTTGCTCATCCTCAGCACCACGCGGGCTGCGCGCTTCGCTGGAGCCGGGGCGCTTGGCAATGCCGTGTGAAATATAGTTGACCGCATCGTAGCGGGTCATCTCCTGCTCCTGCAGGAAATAGGCGGCGTGGCTTTCGCGCTCTGCGAAGATGGCAACCAGTACATTGGCACCGGTCACCTCATCGCGGCCGGAGGACTGCACATGGATAACCGCGCGCTGGATAACGCGCTGGAAGCCGGCGGTGGGTTTGGCGTCTTCGCCATCATCGGCGATGAGGTCGACCAGCTCATGGTCGACATAGTCAGATACCGCCTCACGTAGAGAGGCAACATCAACGCTGCACGCCTGCATCACGCCGACAGCGTCTTCATCGTCAAGCAGCGCCAGAAGCAGGTGTTCGAGAGTCGCGTATTCATGCTGGCGTTCATTGGCACCAGCAAGGGCACGGTGGAGGGCTTTTTCGAGACTACGGGAGAAGGTTGGCAAAGGTTCGTCTCACTTTTTTTCCATAACGCATTGCAGCGGATGCTGGTTCTGGCGGGCGAAATCCATCACCTGCGTGACCTTCGTTTCGGCCACTTCATAGGTGTAGACGCCACACTCACCCACGCCGTTCTGATGGACGTGGAGCATGATGCGGGTGGCTTCATCGCGATTCTTGCGGAAGAAGCGTTCAAGCACATGCACGACGAATTCCATCGGCGTGTAGTCGTCATTCAGCAAAAGCACCCGGTAGAGATTTGGTCGTTTGACCTTCGGTTTGTTGCGGGTGATGACCGCGGTGCCGTTGCCCGCGCCGTCGCCATCATCGCCACGGCCATCGTCTTCGGAAGCGGCCTTCAGAGGAGGCTGCGATCCGTCGATGCGCCTGGCAGGCAAAGACACGGATGATATCGGCATGGTCGGGGTTACCATGGTCACAAATCACTCAGTAATAGATGGTGGAGCACATTGGCGGTGCCATCAAGGACAATTATCATGCGGCACCGGTGACAATGTAAGCCGATCACGACCTTTTTAAACCCCGGTGTATCACGAGCATGAAAAAGGGCCGGCGCGCAGCAGCACACCAGCCCTTTAAAACCGTGGAGCGGGGAAAGGCTATCAGCCCTTCTTTGCACCCGTGTCACGGCACGCCGAAGCGCGCTCGCGACATCGTCAGTCGGTCTTCAAATCCTTATTTGGCAAACTTACCAAACACGCCTTCGTACGGCTTGTAGGATTCTTTGGTCATGTCGATGACCATTTCGTTCACTTTGGTCATCTGGCCGACAAAAGCTTCATAAGCGCCTTTGACGTAATCGGACTGCACTTCAACAGCCTTGTCGAGAGACTTGGCAGCGAGCAGTTCTTCCATAGCGGCAGAGCCGGTTTCCATGGCTTTTTTAGAGTAGTCCTGGGTTTCCAGGGCCAGAGCCTGAACGCCTTTGGACATGGCAGCCATGGAAGCCATAGCGACGTCCATGTTCTCTTTGCCAACTTTTTGCACTTCGTCGAAATTCGTCATCATCATCTTGCTCCATCGGGACGGGTAATAGGACAGCCACCGCCCAATGGCGGTGTTGCAGCGCACCACGCTATATGTGCAGCGCAGCATAGATGTCAAGCAATGATGGTGCAATGCACAAATTGCAGTTTTTGCCGTCTGTTTAACAGTTCCGCAACCAACCTTACCGCATGGTGCACCTCGGGATTGGTGCCCGCCAAACTGTGTGGTTGGCGCTGTTTCCCGGGGGCATAACCGGCCAGCGTACTGGGCCGGAGAGCAATGGGTGGTGTTGTGTTGCGTAGAGTATCGTTGGCGCGAGTTGGCCTCGCGCTGAGCGTTTGTGTTGCCGTTGGATTTGGACTGTTTGCAGGTCCCAAAACGGCTGAAGCCAATCCCCGCTATGCAGCTTTGGTTGTCGATGCGCGCACCGGGAACGTTTTGTTCTCCCGTCATGCAGATGCGCCACGCTTCCCAGCTTCACTGACAAAGGTGATGACACTTTATGTGTTGTTTGAAGAGTTGGAGGCCGGCCGGCTTTCTCTCGATACACGCATGGCCGTCTCCGCCCACGCTCAGTCGCAGCCGCCATCAGAACTTGGGTTGCGCCAGGGCCAGTCCATCACGGTGCGTGATGCGATGCTGGCGCTGGTAACGAAGTCCGCCAATGATGCGGCCGCTGTTATCGGCGAGCAGATTTCCGGCACTGAATGGCAGTTCGCCCAGCGGATGACTCAAACGGCGCGTCGCATTGGTATGTCGTCGACGACCTTCCGTAATGCATCAGGCCTTCCCAACCGCGAGCAGCGCACCACGGCGCGCGATATGGTGCTGATGGGCCGCGCCATCCAAGAGCGCTTTCCCCGCCGCTATGAGATTTTCTCCACGCAGTCATTCCGCTATGGCGGCCAGACATACCGCAACCACAATCGTCTTCTGGGTTCGGTACGCGGCGTTGACGGCATCAAGACCGGCTACATCCGAGCATCGGGTTTCAATCTGATCACGTCCGTTCGCGACGGCGGTCGCCATCTGGTCGCTGTTGTTATGGGCGGTCGCACTGGCGCCAGCCGGAATGCGCATATGCGCGATCTGATCGCTCAGCATCTGCCGCGCGCTTCGTCCGGCCCACGCACCAGCTTCGTAATGGCCCGCGCGCCTTACAGCGCGCCCTCGCCTGTTCCGCATCCGGCACGCCTGCCGATGGCGGCCAATGCGTTGGTTGCAACGGCACCGCGCTCGCAGCAAACCTTGCCGGCACCACTTGCGGCGGCTGAGAATGTGGCTGTGCTTTCCTCACCAATGACGGCAGACATGATGGGCACCTACGCGCCAGCCACTCTGGCTGCGCCCACCCCGCCGCCTGCGCCAGCACCAGCAACCACTGCATCGGCGCCAGCTGGCATGCAGCTTGGCGGTGTCCCCAATGGTGGCTGGACCATCCAGATCGGTGCTCTGCCGAGCGAACAGGCTGCCGTCGATATGCTTGTACGTGCGCGATCATCGCATGGCGCTCTCACCCAGCGTACGCCGTACACGCAGACAGTTCAGGCCAATGGCACGACCCTGTGGCGTGCGCGATTCGGCGGTTTCACTGATCGTGGCATGGCCCAAGCGGCCTGTAGCGCCCTTGAAGCGCAGAGTTTTGCTTGTCTTGCGGTGCGTCCCGACCGCTAGGACCGCTTGGTCCGAGACTTAAGGGGCCAGAAGGCCCGGCACGTTGTTTGTGTAAGGAGTATCAACCGTGCAGACCCAGAAGAACGTCCTTGGCAAGGTTGACCTTAGCGGCAAGGTAAGTCGACCCGCCTCTGTCGGGGTGGATCGAGCCCATGAGACGCCGGTGCGCAGTGCGGATGGCTTCCGGATCCGCTCCCGGCTCAAGCCCCAGGACCTCGTAGGCCTCGTCTTCGCTCATGCCGCTCGTATCAGACGGGCTGGTGCGCCGCGATCCCGTTCCCTCCTGATGGTCTTCTCGCCATCCGGCAAACGTGCGGTCCAGGTACGCCTCTAAAAGCCGCACGCTTTCAGCATCATCACGCATTGCACCCAAGGCATTGACGAGATCAGCCTGGGCAAGACCGGCAAGCTCCTGCCCGGCATAGGGTCCTTCGACAAACTGGCCATCAATCGCGCCGGTGACCTCATCCAGATGCATTTCCAGATAGCGGGTTCGGATGGCTGGGCCCGATCCAGACGAACCTGCCGACCCTGTCCCCGACACATCGTCAAAGCCCGGTGGTCGCCGAAAGGCGTTGCGTTGACGCCAAGCATGATTCACCAGCGCCAGCACTTGTGTCATGGCGTGCACCCGGCCTGTGAGAAGCAGGAGCCCGGCCAGCCCCACCAGCAGTGCAAATCCGCCGATGCGGGCATGCTGGGCGATCTGCGCCGCTGGGATACGGGCGAGCAAATTGCCCAGCATCAAGAACGCGGCAAGCAGGCCCAATCCGAAAACCAGATAGATCATCGAAGTTGCTCCAAAAGCAGCCTGTTCGCTCGCGCCGAACCGCTCTCAAGCGCCTTTCGGCCGCCCGACGCATAACGGGCGACGGCTTTCAGGAGGTCTGCCAGTTGCGAGGCGGACCGCTCATCAAACTGAAAGTAGCCGCCGCCTGAATTGCGCGCCATCGTTTGGAAGGTCGCACCCGCCATATGATCGTGCCCCTCGTGGAAGGCAAAGATGCGGCAGCCAAGCAGCCCCAGTTCGCCAGCCTGCTTACCGATCCAGTCCGGGTCTTCTTCCACGGCGTCGCCTATATAGACCATCGCCGGCACAGGCGCTTTGGCGACTTCCTTGCGCGCGAAGCCCAGCACCCGAGAAATCTGGGTCTGCCCGCCAAGCGTGGTGATGCCTTGCATGAGTTTCATGAGCGACGGACCGTCCTGCACCCATTTGGAAGCGCGGCACTCATTATAGCCTCTGAAGTATACAAGCTTCATCGCCAGACCATTGACCGAAGCAGCCTCGGCAAACATGGCCGATTGGATGTGCATCGCACGATCCCAGGTACGTTCTCGGCTGAGCGTTGCATCACGCGCGAACATCAGCCGCCCGGCATTGGCTGCCTTGGGAGCGCGATCAAGGGCGTCGATAAAGGCAGCGACAGAACCTTGCTTTCGGGGCGCTGGCTTAGATTGTCCCGCTCCCTTTACCGGAGCTTTGGTGTTGGGCGGGTTGTCGTTCGGCGGATTGGTCTTCGGCATAGCCATCATTTGGGATGCACAAGCGCGAATGGGAAGGGTATAGGCGGGCGGTCCTTGTCTACGGGCGATCACAGACCCGTCAGATACCGCCTTTCTAAGCCGTTGGAGCCCTTTCCATGCAGATTTGCCTCACTGTAGACGCTTTACGTGCTGTGCAGGCAGATTTGCAAGCACAGGGACTAACATCGGCGCTAGTCCCGACCATGGGGGCGCTGCACACAGGCCATCTTGCGTTGGTCGAGCATGCCGGGCAGCTGTCCGACCGGGTGATCGCGACGATCTTCGTCAATCCCACCCAGTTCGCGCCCAATGAGGACCTCGATCGGTATCCGCGTCAGGAAGAGACGGACTTTGAGGCCCTGCGCGCGCAAGGTGTGCATGCCGTGTTCGCCCCAAGCGCCCAAGAGATGTATGGCGAAAACGATGCGACCCGGTTGGTGATGGAAGGCCCGGCTTTAGGGCTTGAGGCGGATTTCCGGCCGCATTTCTTTGGTGGTGTGGCGACGGGCGTCTCACGGCTTCTTCTGGCTGCGATGGCTGATGTCGCTGTGTTCGGCGAGAAAGACTATCAGCAGCTTCTGGTCATCAAGCGCATGGTGGCCGACCTCAAGATCCCTGTGCGGATCGAAGGCAGCCCGACCATTCGCGAGGCGGACGGCCTCGCCCTCTCCTCCCGCAACGCTTATCTGAGCGAGGAAGAACGGCGGATCGCTCCAGAACTGCACGCCAGCCTTCAGAAAGGCCGGGAGGCGCTTCGCGAGCGCTCTGATGCCGAAAGTGTGCTGGCAACAGCCAAAAAGCGGCTGGAGACGGTCGGTTTCCGGCCTGACTATGTCGCGCTGCGCGATGCCGAGACACTCGGCCCAGCCACGTCTCTCGATAATGCCCGGCTCCTGGTGGCAGCCTGGCTGGGCAAAACGCGATTGATCGACAATATCGCAGTGTGACCCGCGGGCTCTGCGCTAAAGAAGCCCAAGCGTCATCAAGTCCTGGCGCATCGTCGGATGCAGTTCACCGGCGCCCTCGCCTTCTGCCAATGTTTCCAGATCGGCCGGCGCGTCCTCGGCCTTCAGATAGCGCCAGCCTTGGAATGGCCGTCTGGGTTGGCCGCGCGTGGCGATTAATGTGGGTTCAAAGACCAGATGGCAACGGTTGACGCCCTCATCATCCTTGAAGGGACGGATGGCGACCAGGGCTTGGCGCGCCTGAACCACGCCTTTGATGACCCAGTAGAGTGAACCGCCGTCCAAAAGCTCGTCGGTCCGCTTGGGCACCATGCGTGTGGTGTGAAGCTGTTCGGCCGGTAGACCGAGTCGCTTTTTGCGCGCCAACATGGTGGCGATCCAGTCGCGATGATCGTCAAACGATTCGGCGCCAACGCACAGCTTGATGAGATGCAGAGCCATAGCCTTCAGTCTTGCGCCTCTTGTTTGCACAACCAACCGTCAGGAGGCACAGATTTTGGTCATCCACAGGCTTTGTTTATCCTTAGCCGTCAAAGATAGAGGCCGTTTGTGCTCACATTCGATGGGTAAGATATGGATGACCACGGATAGGCGTCAGGAACCATGGCCGATAAATTTGATGCCGCTAAATGGCCAGTCGGCGCGACGTCAAGCCGGTTCATTTGGCGATATACCAACAAGGTTTGAACCGGGCCATTTGCCGATGAATGATCAAACACCCATTTTCCAGTCGGCGTCAAAGGCGTCCGTCTTGGAGCTCAATGCAGCTGAAACGGCTAACTATCTGAAGCTGATCGCCAACGAGCGGCGGCTTATGATCCTATGCCTTTTGGCGGCCAAGGGCGAAGCGACCGTGTCGCATCTGTCGCAAGCTGTCAGCCTTGGACAGTCGGCCATGTCACAGCATTTGGCGCGGCTGCGTGCAGACAAGCTGGTCGATTTTCGCAAGGACGGGCAGATGGCGTTCTATCGGATCGCTGATGAGCGGGTTGAAAACCTGCTCCTGACGCTCCAGCACATCTTCTCTTAAAGACAACAGGCGTTTGGCAGATGTGCTGGCTGCCACTTTGTGTGCAGCTAGCAGCACGGGCCTATTGCGGCTAATTGAGGGGCGCCTGAGACCCCTTGAAGGTGGCTAGCCTGCCACCTCGACGGCGGATGGATCGACTACACCAAAAAACCAAACCAAGGCAACGATGACCAGAGCGCCGGCCACAGTCCATCGGGCTGCCGACCAGCAAATAACGCTATCAGACGAGTTCATGAAAACCCCACACAAAACGGTCATACGACCGGACGTGGAGCGCTCATTAACGAAGTGTTTACCGCAGTGCAAGGCTGCATTTTTGCATAGCAGCACTGCTACCCTTGCACTTATCCACATGGTAAAGCCGCAGGCGTGTTGCGCACTGCTACCCTAGGCGACCTGACGCTGCTGATCGTGTTGGCGGCGATGTATGGATCGGCCTTCTCCGCTATTGCTGTTGCCGTGCCGGCAGTCGGCCCCTTCGCGCTGGTTTTGTGCCGCGTGGTGATTGCCTTTGCGATTCTCGCGCCTGTCTGTTTGGGGCGTGGCTGGCTCTGGCCGACATCGCCCACGGGCTGGGGTCAAGTGGTTTTTCTCAGCCTTTTCAACCTGCTTATCCCCTTCTTCCTGGTCTCTTGGGCTCAACTGACGGTCAATGCTTCCCTTATGGCGCTCATTATGGGCGCAGGTCCGATCTTTGGTCTGCTGATAGCTCATCTGGCGACGGACGATGACAGGCTTACGCCCGCCAAGGCTTTGGGCGTCCTGTTGGGGTTTGGCGGTATCGCCTTGGTGCTGGGCGGGGATGCTTTTTCCGGCAAGAGCGATACTGGCTGGCGCAGCTATGCCGCGCCGGCCGCAGCACTGCTCGCCAGCTTTTTCTACGCCGCGTCCGGATTGTTGGTGCGCCGCACACAAGCTTTGCCGCCAACGCAGCTGGCGACTTTGGTGCTCGGCATGGGTGGACTTGGCCTTCTCTTGACGCTGCCCTTCACCTGGTCCGGTCTCACAGTAGCCTTGGCAGCTGCGAAATCCGGCCACTGGCTGGCAATCGGCTATCTGGGCGTGGTGACAACCGGCCTTGCCTATATCCTACGCTACCGCCTGATACGAACGGTCGGCATGGGCTATTTTGGCATCAGTATCTATCTGGTGCCGGTGTTCGGGATTGCGGTGGCCGCACTTACGCTTTCAGAGCCACTGTCACCAACGTTGCTCATTGGCTTGGCGCTGGTTGTCGGTGGTCTGTTGATCGCGCGCGTAAGCCCTAGGGCGGCAAATACGCCACCAAGCTAGCAATCGCTTGCTCTCATAAGACCAGCAGTGACGGCTTGTTGAAGGCTCTTACGGCGTGGATGCCGTAACGATGGCAGCAGCGAGCGCGAAGAAAGCCATATGGGCAACGACGAAAAGGGTAATACGCTTGATCATAGTATCGGCTTAATCCAACAGAGTCGGCATCACTGTGCGGCGCGTCACATAACACAGCTTCTGGTTTCGAAAAACATAATTCAAAGGCAATCAGGGGTGCTAACAAGCTTGAAAGCTTTGTGTTGCCGCACTGCAACAGTGGCGGCAGGGGCCGACACCCTCAATCACGCTGAAACGCCAAGCCGTAAGGGGAAGAGATGGTCAACTGGGACATTGAGGAACGGCCCAACCGGTTCCCTTGGCCGCCCGTGCTGCTTGTGATCGCGCTGGTTGCGGCCTTTGGCGTGGACCGCGTGATACCTTTGCCGCTCATCATCGGATTTCCAGGCGCATTGGTTGGCGTGCTCCTGATCATCCTTGCGCTGGCGCTTGATGTCTGGGCCATGGTGACCTTCCGCAGCGCGCAAACGACGATCCTACCGCATGAGGGCACGGCACAGTTGGTGACGAACGGGCCATTTCAGTTCTCCCGCAACCCGATCTATGTCGGCAACGTTCTCATTCTGGTCGGCGCCGGCCTGGTTGCTGGCTCAGCCTGGCCCTTACTGTTCGCGCCATTGCTGGCACTGGCCGTCCAGAAGCTCGCCATTGAACGGGAAGAAGCGCATTTGGAGGCAAAGTTCGGCGCTGCATGGCGCAGCTATGCCGAGCGGGTGCGGCGCTGGGTCTAACCCCCGTAGCGACCTAAATGCCGAACCAAAGGGCTGCGAGGCCCAGGAACGCAAAGAAGCCCACGACGTCTGTCACGGTCGTTACAAAGACGCTTGAGGCAATCGCCGGATCGACTTTGAAGTGGTCAAGGCCGATGGGAATCAAGATACCGGCCAGCGCGGCGGCGAGCATGTTCACCGTCATCGCCGCGGCGATCACCAGCCCCAAACCCGGGCTGCCGAACCAGACAATCGCCACGACCGCCATCAGGATCGCGAAGGCGCCACCATTGACCAGACCGACATAGGTTTCGCGCAGCACCACCCGGCCTATGTTGTAAGGATCGAGTTCGTGGGTCGCGATGGCACGCACGGCGACGGTCATGGTCTGTGTGGCTGCGTTACCGCCCATGGAGGCGACAATGGGCATGAGGATCGCAAGGGCGACCATCTGCTCCAGTGTCGCATCGAAAAGACCAATAACGAGCGATGCAAGAATAGCCGTCACCAGATTCACGCAAAGCCAAGGCAAACGCGAGCGCACGATGAGAGGCACACTGTCAGACACCTCTTCATCGCCAACACCGGCGAGCGCTCGCATATCCTCTTCGGCCTCTTCCTGAACCACATCGACGATGTCATCGACCGTCAGGACACCGAGCAATCGTCCGCCACGATCAACAACGGCCGCTGAAGTGAGATCATACTTCTGAAAAGTGTGGGCTGCGTCTTCCTGGTCGGTTTCTGCGCTGATTTCCTGCACGTCTTCCATCAGCGACTGGATGGAAACCGGACGCTTGGAGCGAAGCAGCCGGTTAAGACGCACATAGCCGAGCAACCGATAGCCGGGATCGACGACGAACAGGTCGTGAAATTCCTCCGGCAGGTCAGTGGCCTCCCGCATGTAGTCAATGGCGCGGCCGACCGTCCAAAAAGGTGGGACAGCGATGTAGTTGGACTGCATGCGCCGGCCAGCGGACTCCTCGGGGTAGTCCAGGCTGCGCTGCAGGGCGAGCCGGTCGAGCGTTGGAATGGTGCGGAGGATCTCCGCCTGTGCTTCTTCAGGCAGATCTTCGAGAATGTAGACAGCGTCATCGGACTCAAGAGCGGAAAACCCGGACGCGATAAGCGGCAAAGGCAACGCATCCAGCACGGCGATGCGCATCTGTTCGTCGACTTCCGTTAGGGCCGCAAAGTCGAACTCTTCGCCGATCATCTCAATCAGGCGCGGGCGTTCGTCTTCATCAAGGACCGCCAAAACGTCGGCGATCTCTGAGACGTAAAGCTGGTCAGTGAGCGCACGGACCTCACCATGGTCGCCGCCCGCAATCGCGCTGGTCAGCGAGGCAACATAATCGCGCTGAACGGTGTGGTCCTCGTCCAACACGGAGCGATTCTGAAGGGCTTCGTCCGCCAGACCACCTTCATTGGGAAGGGACCCTTTGGATGGATCAGTATGAGGCGGGGTGTTGACCATAGGAACGCTCACCAATGCGGGAAACAGGGTGTGGAGCTGCTGTGTCCTTACATGGATGCGTGCGGCTTCCGTATGGGAGCGTCCACCAAAATCGCTTAGCTTGCCCTGTCTTACGCGCGTCAATTTTGGCCAAGGCGGGGCATGATCCTTAACGTCTGGCGTGTTGCTGTGTAGTTTGACAGGGACTAGACCGTTTAGAACAAGTCCAAACTGGATCACTACCCACGAGGCAACCATGCAGCATGTCGCGGCCGAACCAAGAGTTTCGAAAGAGGCTTGGTCTGCACTGTCTTCGGCGCTGCAGAGCGCTTTCAGTGACCGCTTCCAAACCGGCGCGGCGTTGCGCGAGCAGCACGGCCACACAACGACCTACCTTGCCAACCAGCCGCCTGACGGGGTCCTGTTCGCAACCAGCACCGATGATGTCGCAACCACGGTGCGGCTGTGTGCCAAGCATGGCGTTCCCATCGTTCCGTTTGGCGTTGGCACCTCGCTTGAAGGTCAGGTGAATGCACCCTTCGGCGGTGTGTCTCTCGATCTGTCGCGCATGAATACCGTCCTTGCCGTCAATGGAGACGACATGGACTGCGTGATACAGCCTGGCGTAACGCGCAAACAGCTGAACGCGGAACTGCGCGATCAGGGCTTGTTCTTCCCCATTGATCCAGGCGCCGACGCGACGCTGGGCGGCATGGCCTCTACCCGCGCGTCAGGAACGAACGCGGTGCGCTATGGCACCATGAAGGACGCCGTGTTGAGCCTGGAAGCGGTGATGGCCGATGGCAGAGTCATCCGCACCGGTACGCGCGCCCGCAAAAGCTCTGCCGGCTATGACCTGACCCGCCTGCTGATCGGCTCAGAGGGCACGCTCGGTATCATCACGGAGATGACGCTGCGGCTGCACGGTATTCCCGAAGCGATCGGTAGCGTAGCCGCCAGTTTCTCGACTGTTGGCGAGGCGTGCGAAGCGGTAATCGCGACGTCGCAATATGGCATTCCGGTTGCGCGGATTGAGCTTTTGGACCCCCTGACGGTGAAAGCCGTCAATGCGTATTCCAATCTATCTTTCGCTGAACAGCCGCTTCTCTTGGTGGAGTTTCACGGTTCGGAAAAGGGCGTTGCCGAACAGACCGCGCTCTTCAGTTCAATCGTCAGCGAGTTTGGCGGTCACGCCACGCCAGCGGCAAATTCCCCCGAAGAACGCAACCGGCAATGGCAAGCGCGTCACGATGCTTATTGGGCGAGCCTTCAACTGCGGCCGGGTGCGCAGGGGTACACAACAGACGTGTGTGTTCCGATTTCCAAACTTGCTGAGTGTGTGACCGAAGCGCAGAACAGAGCCAAGGCGGCTGGATTTGATGCACACATCGTGGGCCATGTTGGCGATGGCAACTTCCATGTGCTGTAGCTGTTGGACATGGAAAACACTGACGAAATCAGCCGTGCCAAAGACTATGTGGCTTGGCTCAATCACCTCGACGTTTCCGTGGGCGGGACCTGCACTGGTGAGCATGGGATCGGGCAGGGCAAACAACAGTTCTTGCGCGAAGAATTGGGTGATGCCTGCGATGTGATGGCGGCCATCAAGCAGGCGCTTGACCCCCAAGACCTGCTGAACCCAGGCAAGATTCTGGCCTGAGCCTTCTAGCCATCCAGTGCCATGCGCGGTGAAAGCGCACGCGGGTCAAGCTTCAGATCAAGCAGCGCTGGCTTTCGGGACCGCATTGCCTCTGCGAAAAGGTCCGTGAAGTCATTCTGGCTTTTGACGGTTGCCCCATAACCGCCATAGGAGCGGGCAAGGGCCGCAAAGTCCGGGTTCTTCAGCGACGTCGCACTCTGCCTGCCAGGATAGGTGCGATGTTGATGCATGCGGATCGTGCCAAGATGGCCATTGTTGGCTACCAAGACGATGCTGGCGGCGCCCTGGTCGGCAGCGGTGCCGAACTCCTGCATGGTCATTTGAAAGCAGCCATCGCCGGCCAGACAGACAACGGTCCTGTTAGGCTGATGGAGCTTGGCGGCGACGGCCGCCGGCAGGCCGTACCCCATCGAGCCTGACGTTGGTGCCAATTGGGTGCGCCAGCCCCGATAGCTGTAATAGCGATGCAGCCAGGCTGCATAGTTGCCGGCCCCATTGGTGAGGATCGCATCATCGGGCAGCACCGACGCCAGATGCTGGATGACGGCTTCCATCTTCACAGCGCCCGGCGTTTCCTGGGGCTCCTGCCAAGCCTCATAGGATGCGCGGCAGGCTTGGACATCTTTACGGCGATCTTGTTCCGGCGCCCTCGCCTTATCGGCCAATGCCACTATGGTTGAGGCTGGGTTCGCCGCCAGCGCCAATGTCGGACGATAGACCCGACCCAGTTCGTTAGGATCGGGATGGATATGGATCAGCTTTTGGGTTGGGTTTGGCGGAGTTGGTAGGGTGTAGCCGGAGGTCGTCATTTCGCCCAGGCGCGGCCCGGCGACAAGCAACAGGTCGGCGTCTCGAACACGCTCGGCAAGAGCGGGATTTGGTCCGATGCCCACATCGCCGGCATAGTTGAGGTGGCGGTTGTCGATATAGTCCTGGCAGCGGAAGGATGTTCCGATGGGCACCTGCATGGTTTCGGCGAAGTTCGCGGCGGCCTGTCGCGCTTCGGCCGTCCAGCCGCCACCGCCGATCAGGAGAAAGGGTTTCTGAGCAACCGCAGCGGCGTCGATGATCTGGTCGATGGTCTCTTCATCTGGTCGTTGCACTGCCGGCTTGATGCGCGGCAACGGCTTGGGAAGGTCTTCATAGGTAGCCGACAGCATATCTTCCGGCAGTGCCAGTACCACCGGGCCTGGACGACCCGACATGGCGGTGCTGAATGCGCGCGATATGTATTCCGGTATCCGATCGGCCCGATCGATCTCGGCAACCCATTTGGCAAGCGGGGCGTACATCGCCCGATAATCGACCTCCTGAAACGCCTCGCGGTCGCGCTGGTCAGAGGCGACTTGACCGATGAACAGGATCATCGGCGTTGAGTCTTGGAACGCCACATGGACACCAGACGCCGCATTGGTTGCGCCCGGACCGCGCGTCACCATGGCGATGCCCGGACGTCTAGTCAGCTTGCCATGTGCTTCGGCCATCATGGTTGCCCCGCCTTCTTGGCGGGCGGTCACCGTGTGGATGTCAGCATCGTAAAGCGCGTCGAGAACTGCCAGATAGCTCTCGCCGGGAACGCAGAACACACGGTCAACGCCCTGGGCGACCAGCTCGTCAACCAGGATCGCGCCGCCATGTTTTGGGCCATCTACAGAAGGCGTTGCTTGCTCGGCCATTGCTCCAGCCACCGTCGCTCACGTGGATCGTTCCGGTGGTATAGGCCGATTCCTCAGACGCCAAATAGACCGTCAGTGCCGCGATTTCCTCCGCCTTGCCGATCCGGCCCATGGGTTGGCGAGAGATGAAGGCTTCTCGGGCTTTCTCATAGCCGCCCATCGTTTCGCCAAGCGTGCGGATACGGTCTTCCAGCGACGGGCTTTCCACAGTGCCGGGGCATATCGCATGGGCGCGAATTCCCTGACCTATGAAGTCAGCAGCGATTGACTTGGTCATGCCGATCACGCCGGCCTTGGTCGCCCCGTATACGAAACGATTTGGAGCTGCGATGACGCTGGAGGCAGCCGACGACATGTTGATGATCGTGCCGCCGCCGGCCTTAATCATGCCCGGCAGGAAGGCTTTGGTGACGCGAAACATCGCTGTCATGTTGAGGTCGAGCGAAAACGCCCAGTCTTCTTCCGAGCAATCAAGAATGCTGCCGTTGGCGACGAAACCAGCGCAGTTGAAAAGCACATTGATGGCGCCGGCGGCCTCAACCGCCTCAGCGATGCTGCCTGGTTCGCGGACATTGAGCACACGGGTCTGGCAGCCGGCGGTTGCCAGATCGGCCAGTGCGGCCTCGTTGATATCCGTGGCGATGACCCTTGCGCCTTCACGCACCATTGCCAGGGCGCTTGCCTTGCCGATCCCCTGCCCGGCTGCTGTTATCAAACAGGTCTTGCCCTCAAGTCGCGTCATCGTGTGCGGCTTCCTTCTCAGCGTTTTGTTCAGCTTTTTTTCGTTTGCGCGTTTCTGACCGCCAGACCGATCCGCCAGGGAAGGTGTGTTCCTTCACGCTATCGGCCTTCATTTCGGTTGAATAGCCGGCGCCGGTCGGCGGCAGGTAATGCCCGTCCTTCATGGTGACGGGATGGATGAAGTGCTGGTGCAAATGATCAACGTATTCGAGCACCCTACCCTCAAGCGTGCCGGAGACGGCGATATAGTCAAAGATCGACATGTGCTGGACCATCTCGCACAGGCCAACTCCGCCGGCGTGGGGACAGACCGGGACGCCGAACCGCTCGGCCAGGAGAAGAACGGCGACCATTTCGTTGGGTCCTGCAAGACGACCTGAATCGATCTGGCAATAGGACAGTGCTTGAGCCTGCAGGAACTGCTTGAACATCACCACATTCTGGCAGTGCTCGCCTGTTGCCACGCCAACCGGCGCCACAGCACGAGCAATACGTGCATGACCGAGAATATCATCGGGGCTTGTGGGCTCTTCGATCCAAAGTGGATTGAAGGCAGCCAGCGGCTCCATCCGCTCAATCGCCTCGCTTGCACCCCAAACCTGGTTGGCGTCCATCATCAAAGTGCGGTCAGGCCCAATCTCGCTGCGGATGAGCGAGGCGCGGCGTAAATCATCGGCAGGCTCGCCGCCGACCTTCATCTTGAAATGGGTCCAGCCATCCTTGATGGCCTCGCGGACGAGATTGGTGAGCTTCTGGTCGGAGTAACCCAACCACCCCGCCGAGGTGGTGTAGGCCGGATAGCCGTCCTCGCGCAGATGGGCGATCCGCTCGGCGCGCCCGGCCTTCTTCTCTTCCAGGCGTTCGCGCGCTTCCTGCGGATCGAGCGCATCCCGGAGATAGCGCCAATCGACAAGGCCTACGATCTCGTCGGGTTCCATATCGCTTAGTACCTGCCAGACAGGCTTGTCATGGATTTTGCCGTAAAGGTCCCACAAGGCGTTGACGAGGGCGGATGTCGCCAGGTGGATCGCGCCTTTGTCCGGGCCGATCCAGCGCAATTGGCTGTCACCGGTGAGCCGGCGCCACATAGCACCGAGATCGGACAGAAGCTCCTCGAGCGTCAGGCCATCGATCAGCGGAGCGAGCGCGTTAATGGCCGCCACACAAATTTCGTTGCCTCGGCCAATGGTGAAGGTGAAGCCATGGCCGGACGGGCCATGGTCTGTCTCGATGATGACATAGGCGGCAGAATAGTCTGGCGCTTTGTTCATCGCATCGGACCCATCCAAACTTCGGGAGGTGGGAAACCGGACATCCTTGGCGGTGATTTTGGTGATGCGGATCGGGCCGCCCGCCGTTGACAGCAGGTCGCTCATAGGTGCCGCTCCTTTGCCGTGTTCGCTTTCTGGTCAGCCCCCAGCCAACAAAGATTCGATTTCGCTACGCGTTGGCATAGCCGGTGCCGTACCGGCGCGCGTCACCGAAATGCCGGCCGTCGCGCAGCCGAACCGGGATGCCGACACCGGAGCTTGGCCTTCGGCAAGCGCCACAGCCAGACCTCCGTTGAAGGCATCGCCCGCACCCGTCGTTTCAACAACAGGTCCAGCATTGTAAGCCGGCACATGCTCACTGATCGTGCCATCATCGTAGAGCACGCCCTGTTCGCCGAGCGTTATAAGGGCGGCCTTGGCGCCGGCATCGCGCAGAAGCTTAGCGGCTTGGCGCGCATCATCGACCGTAACGACGGGATGGCCGACCAGTGCTTCGGCTTCTGATTCATTGGGCGTCACGAGATCGCATAGCGCCAGCATGCCATCGGGCAACTCGGCAGCAGGTGCAGGGTTGAGGATGGTGATAACGCCCGCATCCTTGGCGATCTGGAGCGCGCGCACCGCCGATTCCATCGGTTGTTCGAGCTGGGTGACGAACACATCAGCCGCCCTGATCAAGTTGGCGCGTGCATCAATGTCATCGGGCGAGATGGTTCCAGCGATGCCAGGGGCGACGATGATGGCGTTATTACCGGTCGCAGCCTCAATGAAGATGTAGGCCGCGCCGGTGTAGCTTTCGGCATGTTGGGTTACGGCTGGCTTTACACCTGCTTTTGCCCAGGTATCGAGCGCCATCTGAGCGAATGGGTCCTGCCCGAGCTTGCTGATGAAATGCGCATCGACCGGACCATCACCGGCTGCCATGGCAGCCGCGACTGCCTGGTTTGAACCCTTGCCGCCCGGTCCCAGAGCAAAGCTCTGCCCCAGAATGGTCTCGCCCATTTTAGGCTGACGGTCGGCGCGGTAGGCGGTGTCGGCGACGAAGACGCCAAGAATTACGACACTGGGCATGCGACTATCCTTAGGCTTCCGGCGGGATCACGCCCTTGCGCAGCATAAAACAGCCGTAAAAGCGTCGCTCGCCGGACTGAATGACCGCATAGGCTTTTCGCGCAATATCATAGAAGGCAAAGCGCTCGATGCTGACCATCGGACGGTGCGAACCTTCGGCGGCATCAATCGCGGCCTGGACCTCCTGCTGGACCGGAGGGATGGTGTCCGGCTCGCCAACGATCTCCATGCGGCCCGCGAAGTCATCCACGAAGGTATCGAGCGGGTAGACCGACAGGATCGCCTCAATCGCCTGCGCGGCCGTTACATTGCCGATGCGCAGGAGTTCGCCGACCTCCGTGTGCTTGGCAATCGAGTCCGCCGGGAAGTTGGTGTCGGACACTATGAGGTAGTCGCCATGACCCATGGCCGCCAGCGTGTAGAGCACCTCCGCGTTTAGGCGCGTGTCGATCCCTTTGAGCATTGTTATTCTCCCTCAGTGGCCGCCGTGAAGGCGTTCTATTTCATTGGCGAGTGCCAGACCCAGCGCGCGATGATTATCCGCATCGAAATGAATACCGTCGATGGGTGAAACCGCACAAACCTTGCCTGTGTAAAACACGGGGACACCTGTTCGCTTGCTCATTGCGCCAAAGGCATCATCAAGCTGGTGGGACTTATTGGCGCCGCCTGCGAAAATCTCCGCCAGGACGCCAGCTTCCAGAATGGGCGGCGGTGCTGCGACGAGAATTGCCGGCATGTTCTGCTGCGGTCCGCAAGCCGACTGACGGATGGTGCCAACGAGCCGTTCGACGCCTTGGGCAATCTCGAATGCGGACACGTTGAAGCGGTGTTTGAGATCGTTGGTTCCAAGCATGATGAGAACCAGATCGATGGGCCGGTGACTTTCCAGCAGCGATTGAAGGACCAACAGCCCGCTCTTGTGCTCTCCTTCTATCGGATCCTGGTGAACGGTGGTGCGACCCGGATGGCCTTCTGCGATGAGCTCCCACTGCTCGCCTAGCGCCTCAGCGGCCACCGATGGCCAACGATCCGAACGGGTAAAGCGGCCTTTCTCGGCCAAGCTGGCCATGGGCATCGTGCCATGGGTGTTGCTGTCTCCAAAGCAAAGCACCGATCGCGTCATCACAGACGATTGCCGCTCTCACCGTCAAACAGATGCAGCATCCCCGGCTCCGGCTTCAGCTTAATCGGCTGGCCGATGGAAAAGTCGTGGCGCGCACGGAAGACCGCCACCAGTTCGTCACTGCCTGCCCGGGCAACGATATGCGTCTCCGACCCGGTGGGCTCGACAATGGCAACATTGGCAGAAATGGCAGTGCTGTCGCCATCCTCGGCGAGCATGAGGTGCTCGGGGCGCATGCCAACGGTCACAGACTGACCGGTCGACCCACCTGCGTTGCCGTTAATGGCAAGCGCGACGCCATCGTTCTGGAACTTGCCATCCTCAATGGATCCCTCGATCAGGTTCATGGAGGGCGAGCCAATGAACCCAGCCACAAACGTGTTGACCGGCGTGTCATAAAGCTCCAGCGGCGGACCCATCTGCTCCACATGGCCATCGCGCATGACGACGATCTTGTCGGCCATGGTCATAGCCTCGATCTGATCATGGGTCACATAGACCGTCGTTGTGGCAAGCCGTTGATGAAGCTCACGAATCTCAGCGCGCATCTGAACGCGCAGCTTGGCATCAAGGTTGGAAAGCGGCTCGTCAAACAAGAAAACTTGCGGATTACGCACGATGGCGCGACCCATGGCGACGCGTTGGCGCTGCCCACCGGACAATTCACGGGGGTAGCGCTTCAAATAGGGTTGAAGGCCGAGAATTTCGGCGGCCTTTTGAACCCGCTCCTCAATCTCAGCCTTGGGCATGCCCTGCATCTTCAGCGCGAAGCCCATATTGGCAGCGACTGATTTGTGGGGATAGAGCGCGTAGTTCTGGAACACCATCGCGATGTCGCGGCGGGCTGGCGGCAGATTGTTCACCACCCGCTCACCGATCTGGATGGTTCCTCCGGTGATGCTTTCCAGCCCCGCGATCATGCGCAGGAGGGTGGACTTTCCGCAGCCTGACGGCCCGACCAGAACGACGAACTGGCCGTCATTGATATCAACATCAATGCCGTGCAACACCTCCACCGATCCGTAGGATTTTCGCACCTCGCGGACGGTCACTTCTGCCATTTGGAACGCCTCTTCCCAGCCGGTTGAACCCCGGTCTTAGTATCACTTCAGGGACGAACAGGTAGCCGAAGGTCACGCTCCTGTCCATTCTGAACATGCTAACATGTTAGCGGCTTGACTTGGGTCGGGAACGTTGAGACAGTCGACCGCAAGGGCAAGTGCGCCTGCACGGGCGCCATGTCTGCCGGGTTGTCGGATGGACTGTGATTTCATGGTCTGACCGGCTGCCATCATAAGCTCGAAACGGGCAGCCAGGCCAAGGCCCTTTCAAGGGGCTGGCCGCATCACGGGAGGAACCCCATGAAACTGGACCTTTACAATTATGCTGTGCGCAACGGCCTGACACGCCGGCGCTTTCTGCAAGGCACGTCTGCCATCGCCGGTGCCGCGGCCATGTCCGGCGCAGGCGGACTTCTGAAGCCGGCGCGATCCTTCGCACAGTCGGATGTGCGCGCTGAGATCCTGGGTATTCCGGGCGTTGGGCGGGGTTCCCCGACCGATGCGGACTGGCAGCGTGTTGGTGAGCTGTGCCTGGGCGGCACGCGCGAAACCGTGGCTGAAGGCGAGTTCGAAGGTGTTGAGCTGACCTTTATGGGTCTCAACAACCAGAACCTGCATAACTTCCTGTTCCGCGGTTTCCTGCGTTCCTGGGAAGCGTACACTGGTGCGACGATCAACTGGATCGACCTTGCGCAGGCTGACTACAATGCGCGTCTGCAGCAGTCCATTGCTACCGGTACGGTGGACTTCGATATCATCGAAATGGGCGCGCCGTTTGAAGGTGACACGGCAGGCCGCGGCCTTCTCAATGAGATGCCGACATGGGTCGCAGAGCTCATCGATATGGATGACTATGTGGACTATCTCAAAGCGCCGGTCGGCACCTGGGATGGCAAGACCTACCGCATCTCGATCGATGGCGATTGCCACACGTTCTCCTACCGCAAGGACTATTATGAGAGCGAAGAGCTGGCACAGGCTTGGGCCGATGCCGGCAATGATAGCCCATGGGAGCAGCCAACCTCCTGGGAGATGGTCAATGCCCACTCGAAATTCCTGGCCGGTAAGACCGATCCGCTGACCGGCCTTGATGCCCACGGCTAGCTTGACCCGCTCAAAGGCTGGGGCGGCTTTGGCTTCTACTTCCTGGAGAACCGTGCAGCACCCTATGTGAAGCATCCCGATGATCCGGCATGGCTGTTCGATCCGGAAACCATGGCGCCACGTG
>JBHJIX010000140.1:0-7379 GCA_050043025.1 Cohaesibacteraceae bacterium | reverse complement strand
GCACCCTGTGGTGAATTCGCACTGGTAGGCGGGCACCATTGCGACGCACCAGATCGACATCAACGATCCGTGCCACGCCATCCATGTCGGCGGTTGCCGGCGTTGCAGCCAGCAGCGCGGCCCCGTCGCCCGCCAACAGGTCATCAAGCATCAGTCCTGCCTGATCAATGACGGCGATGTCGTAACCAAGCCAACCAGCCAGCGTGGCGTTCATGTAGTTGATGGTGCCTTCAGGGTCGCAGGAGAAAAAGCCAGCCGGCGCATGGTCGAGATAATCCACGGCCTGCTGAAGATCCTGAAAAACCTGCTCTTGGCGGGCGCGTTCGGCCGTCACATCGGCAATACGCCAGGCAACAGCGTAGTCGGTTTCAGAGATGTTCGCTTGGCCGATGTAGGCGCCCGTCTCGTCGACCGGCAAGGGTCTTGCGACCATGTGGTACCAGCGAGGTTCCCCTTCGCCCGCCGCCCCACGCGACAACCGTACATCGGCCTCCGCAGCATTCCCGTCAGCCACGGATCGCAGCAATTGGTAGAGCGTATCCGCGGCCTCAGCATCGGTTCCGAAAACGCGATCAGGCATGCGTACGCCCGAAGCATCATCAGCGCCGGTCAGCGCGCCATAAGCTTCGTTGGCATAAAGAACCTGGCCGTTCACATGCGCGAACAGAATACCATGCCCGTCCTGATCCATCAGGCGGCGTGCACAATCGGACTGGGGCTGACGTGAGGAAAACCGAAGAAAACCCAGCGCAAGGGCCAAAAGCGCCGCTATGCCGGCAGCCGCAAACAGGCACAAGATGATCAAAAGGGCGGTTGGGCTAGAGCCCATGTCCGATAGCACCAGAACGCCCAAGAGAACCACCAGGCCACCAATGGCGGTCAGCCCCAGCCAAAGCCAAGGGCCCTCGCGGCGCAGCGCGTCGCCGTGCAGTTTCAACAGGTCGATCAGGGGAGCGGTCAAAGAAGGAGTTTTCGCGTTCTGGATGCGGCCGATTCGTCTCCCGCAATGGTACGGTGTCGCAGACGGAAAGAGCTAGGCCCGGCACAACAAAAGGAAATGGCCCGGTTTAGCCACCACCTAGCGCCGGCCGGCACGGCGCGAGCGCATGCGCAGCACAAAGCCGATGACCTTCGCCACAGCCTCAAAATGCTCGGGCGGAATGGCTTGATCGAGTTCAACGCTGGCATGCAGGGCGCGAGCAAGCGGCGGGTTCTCGACGATGGTTACCTCGTTCTCACGTGCCACCTGGCGGATATTGAGGGCGATGGCATCCACACCCTTGGCGACACAAACGGGCGCCGGCATGTTGTCATCATACTTCAGCGCCACGGCGTAGTGGGTCGGGTTGGTGACAACCACGGTTGCGCTCGGCACTTCGGCCATCATGCGCTTGCGCGACCGCTCCATGCGCACCTGGCGCAGCTTGGCCTTGACGGTTGGATCGCCTTCTTGCTGCTTGAACTCGTCACGCACCTCTTTGATCGTCATCTTTTGGCGTTCAAACCAGCGATGCCGCTGATAGAGGTAATCAGCGACACCAACAACGATCATCACAGCGGCACTGGCGAGCAAAAGAGCGACGGCCAAGTCCCAAACCGACGGCAAAAACTGCTGCAAATCGGTGAAAAGCACCGCATCCAACCGGTCGCGCTGCGGCAGCAAGATAAGGCCCATCAGCAGGCCAACCACGCCGATCTTCACCAGCCCTTTGACGAAGTTCATCAGGCTTTCTGATGAAAACAGCCGCTTGAAACCGGCGATGGGCGAGATCTTGGAAAGCTTTGGTGTAATGGGATCGACCGACAGCACCAGTTTGTGCTGCACCAGATTGCCAAGAACGGCCATTGCCATCAGGAAGACGAAGGGCACCGCCACCGCCAGTGCAAGGTGCGGACCAAGCTCACCGGTCAGCTCCAGAATGGAGCCGCCATCAACCGGAACGAGGGCCGCCTGTTCGATCAACCCCGCCAAGAGGGCGGAGATATCGACCATCGCTGGGCCAACCATCACCGCGACAACCAGCGTCCCACCCAAAAGAACAAAGGCGGAGGAAAGCTCCTGCGATTTGGGAACGTCCCCTCGCTTGTGGGCATCTTCGAGCCGTTTTTGGGAGGGGTCCTCTGTCTTTTCTGACTGATCGGGTTCATCGGCCATCCGCCACCCCCCTCTCAGACGTTGGCCCTGTTAGAGCGGCAAAAGCTGCATCAGCACGGTGCGCACATGGTCTATGTAAAGTGTCATCAAAGCCGACAGCATCGCGGCAAGCAGCAGGAAGCCGCCCACGATGTTCACCGGCATAGCGATCATGAAAATCTGAAGCTGCGGCATCAACCGCGAGAGGATGCCAAGCCCGAGATAAAAAATCAGGCCGAACACCATGAACGGCGCTGATATCTGTATGGCGACCGAAAACGCCTGCGCCGCGCGCGACACGGCGAACTCGGTGAAATCGCCAATTGGTATTGGATCGTTGATGCCGAACAGCACATAGCTCTGCACGATGCCAACGAGCGCCAGATGATGCAGGTCGGCCAGGAAGATAAGCGTCACGCCCAAAAGACCCAGAAAGTTGCCCAGAAGCACCCCCTGGGTGCCCTGGGACGGGTCGACATTGAGTGCAAAACCCAGCCCCATTTGAAAGGCGATGGTGGTGCCTGCGGTCTGCATCACTGCAAGGATAAACCGCACGGCGAGACCAATGCCCAGCCCGATCAAAATCTCCCGCAGGATCATGGAAAGCATCATAAGCGCCGAAGTTGGCACCGGAGGAAGAACGCTCGACACCGAAGGATAGACGACCAACAGCGTGGCAAGCGCCAGAACCAGGCGCGCGCGCATGGGGACGCTGGATTCGCCGATTCCGGGCATCAGCACAAACAAGGTGCCCAGCCGCGCAAACACCAGGAGCGCCAGCCAGGCGATTTCCGGCAACAGGCTGATGTTCAAAGGCCATGCCTATGGTTTGCGCCGGCTTCATCCCCGCACCGATCAGCCGGCGATGATTCGCTCTGCAACGCGGTTCATATAGCCTGCCATGAGGCTCGACATGAAAGGAAGGGAGAGCATGAAGGTGAAGAAGATCGCGATGATCTTCGGCACGAACACCAACGTCATCTCCTGAACCTGCGTCAGCGCCTGCAACAGGCCGATCCCCACACCCACCGCGAGCCCGATGAGCATCATCGGCGCGCTTACATAGATGAGTGTCGTGATTCCGTCGCGAGCAACGTCAAGGACTTCAGGACCGGTCATGGCTTGTCTTTCAAAAGGTCTGCAACAGCGCCGTCAGATCGGCATTCTGAGGATTTCTTGGTAGGCTTGGATCACCCGGTCCCGCACGGTCACGACCGTTTCCAAGAGAACTTCGGTTTCGGCAACAGCGGTCACGACGTCGACAACGTCAGAGCTGCCTTGCACAAAATCCATGCCGCGGGCTTCGAAGTTCTGCCCTTCTTGCATCAGATTGCCGACCTGGTTCTCAACCAGATCTGCAAATCCTTGCGTAGGATTGGCTGCTGCGCTTTGCGCGGTGTTTTCTGCCGCCCCAGACAAAGCCTGTGCTGCTTGCGCATAGGCCTGTAGGGCTTGCTGGGCTGGGATACCGGTCATCGCAACCTACTCCCTTAAGCCCGCAGAATATCGAGCGTGCGCGAGATCATCTGGCGCGTCGATTGGACAACATTCAAATTGGCCTCATACGACCGCTGCGCGTTGCGCATATCCATTGTCTCCACCAACCGGTTGACGTTGGGCATCTGGACATAGCCTTCCGCATTGGCGGCCGGATGGCTGGGATCATAGCGCAGACGAAACTCCCCGCGATCGGGACGCACCGGCCCGAGTTCCACGGTGCGGGTTTGGGTTTCCCTATCAATGGCCGCGCGGAAGGTTGGTATCTGCCGGCGGTAAGGCTCACCGTCAGGGCTGCGTGCTGTGGAATCGGCTTTGGCGATGTTTTCTGCGATCACACGCATCCGGCCCGATTGAGCCTGAAGACCGGATGCGGCCGTGACCAAACTACGAAGAAAGTCCATGAGTGTTCCTTTCCAATTGCGCTGCGTCAGCGACGACCGACTGCGGTCCTGAGCATTGAGAGGGATTTTTGGTAGAGCGTTGATACTGTTTGGTAATCCAGCTGGTTAGAGGTCATTTTCATCACCTCTTCCTCCAGCACCACCGAGTTGCCCTCGGGCGTGATTTCAAACGTATCCTGCCGTCGATTGTCGAACGTGCCGGTCTCCACGGCCGGACGTCCGGCGATGTGGCTGACATGGGTTCGAACTGGACCGGGCGATGAAGGCGAACCGACCGAAAAGCGCGATTCATGATCCACGCGCTGAAGGTCACGTGCCTGATAACCAGGCGTGTCCGCGTTCGCGATGTTCTCTGCCAGCACAGATTGACGCGTCGCATGCCAATTCATCTGCGTGCGCAGAGCGGAGAGAAAGGGTAGGTCTCCAATCATCGTGGCGAGCGCCCTGTGAGAGTTAACGAAAGCTGATAGGCAGGGCAAAATCTGCCGCCTTCATGGTTAACAGTCGCTTAACGACTGCCCTCGCCTTGCCCTCAAACCTGAGAAAAGCGGCCAGATAGCCTGCCCACAGGCATGGCCGGCCCAGCTAGCGACAAAGCGCAGCCAATTGATTAGTCTTTGCGAAGTCAGGCATCGAATCGCTTTGGACCGTTGTCGGGCATGCGTCCCGTTTCGGTGCATTGCGCCAACCGGCTGGCCCCGTGAATGCGCCTTCTGAGCAAGATGGCAGACGGTGCCGGCAGGCCAGAGCAGGAAAGGGTAACGCGTGCTGGACGGTCTGTTGGGAGAAACCGGTGGAGCTATCGCGCAGTTCGTGCTGGCGCTGATTGTTGTTCTCGCCCTCATCATGATTGCCGCCTGGGTGATCCGCCGGGTGAGCGGTGGAAGGTTCGGTGCGACTCAGCCCGGCCAGGCAGAACTTGAGATCGTCGATGCCATAGTCATCGATCAAAAGCGCCGCCTAGTGCTGGTACGGCACGGCAAGCTGGAGCACCTGCTTCTTATCGGTGGCGGCTCTGACGAGGTGGTCGAGCGGTCCATGATCGGCGGCATACCTTTGGCAGCGCGGGTCCAGGCTTCTAAGTCGCAGGAGCGTGCCCAGGACGATTCATCGGAGTTCCGGCCTGCCGACCGATTCCGAACAACAGGACGGTACACCGGCAGTGGGCTTTCCCGTTCCAGCAACCTGGCATCGCGCGGCACAGCGGCAGCGGCCAGCGGACTGGCGGGCGCAGCTGCTGCCGAGCCGGAAGCTTCAGCAGAGCCCTCCACTAAGCCCCTTTCTGACACAAATCCGAAATCGGACTCCGCCAAAACCGATGAAAGCGCGCCCAGCCCCAGCAGCGACCCAAAGATCAATACGCCAATTGCTGAACCGGCATCGCGATCAACGGCACCGGAACCAGCCAAGACGGCTGACGCGACGCCTACAGCCGATTCAAGCACCCTTGGTGGAAACTCCGATTCTGCATTGAGCGCGGTGGACAAGCCCGTGCTTCCACCACTGCCAACCGTATCTGATCCGCCCAAGGTTCCGGTCGCCACCATCCAACCACCGGCAGCGCCGAGTTCGCCCATTGACGACCTTGATCTTGAGCGAGAGCTAGAAGCGGCGCTGGAACTTGATATGAGCCCGGCGCCGGGCGCTCCAAAAGCTGAGGACGCAAAGTCTGACTCACCACAGCTGGAGCCCTTGTCCGGTCTGCTCGATGAGCTCAAAGAACCAGCTGGCACCCCAACGCCGGCAAATGCTTCGCAGGCCAAACCGCCAACCGGTCCGACTGCTGTCACCGATGACGACGACAAGAAAGCTGTAGACAAGGCCGAGCCGCCAAAAACTCCACCTACCGCCGCGACCGCACCATCAGCTGCCAAGACGGAAACCACACCTGAGCCAAAGGTGGCAGCCAAGCCCGATCCAGCACCCGATCCAACCCCAGAGTTGCCGGTTGAGCTCTCTGGTAGGCCCGACCCCATCCCGGTTTCCATTCCAAGCCGCGGGCCGGCTTCGGGCGCTACATCGCTTCCGACACCCGCTTCGGGAGATGCTAAGGCGGCAGGGGGCGACGGCGACCAAGAGCCGTTGGTCGATCTTTCCGAACTGCTGCAGACGCCAGCCGCCCCGGCACCTGCCGCGGGTGCAACAGCAGCAGAGACCAAGAAGGCGGACGATCTCGACGAGGAGATGCGCCGCTTGTTGGGTGAGATCGCTGGTGATGACGACAGTCCCGATAGGACCAATCAAGGCGGATGACCCCAGCGGAGTCACCGACCCACGCGACAGGTAACCGATCCCTACCGGCCTTTTTGAGCTGGCGCGGCATGGCGCTGTTCGCACTTGCGTCCGGGCTTCTGGCAGTGCTGGCATCGATCGCCGGCCCCGCCCTGGCACAGGACATCTCCATCTCGCTGGGCGATGACACCGGCGTCACCGATCGCGCCGTTCAGATCATCCTCCTGATCACGGTGCTATCGCTTGCCCCATCCATCTTGGTGATGGTGACCTCCTTTACACGGATCGTTGTAGTTCTTTCCCTGCTGCGAACCGCTATCGGCCTTCAGACTGCACCGCCCAATACCGTCATCATTTCGCTGGCCCTGTTCCTTACCGCGTTCATCATGGCCCCGACTTTTCAGGAGGCCTATGACGTCGGCATTCAGCCGTTGATCGATGAAACGATCGAGCTCGACGAAGCCTTCGAAAGGGCGTCTGAACCTTTCCATGTCTTCATGCGCAGCCATGTACGCGAGAACGATCTGGCGCTGTTCCTCGAACTTTCCAATGCCGAAGCACCTGAAAGCCCTGAAGCCATTCCGCTGACGGTTCTCGTGCCCGCTTTCATGATTTCCGAGCTTCGCCGGGCCTTCGAGATCGGCTTTCTTCTGTTCGTCCCCTTCATCATCATCGACCTGGTCGTCGCCTCGGTCCTGATGTCGATGGGTATGATGATGTTGCCGCCCATCATCATCTCACTACCGTTCAAGCTGATCTTTTTTGTGCTGGTGGACGGTTGGAACTTGGTGGCCGGGTCTCTCGTCCAAAGCTACACACAGCATACTGTCTTATAGCCAAGCTCTCATCACGCCCCAGGAGCCGCCGGTGCAATCGACTGGGAGGAGAATCGTGACCGGTTATCCTCAAGGAAGCGGTTGAGCGTGTTCAATCCTGCTATGCTGCGCGCCACATCGCGAAACGCCGTGCCCTGCGCCTCAATGGGCGACGTCACGACACCAAACGCGCTGGCATAAATTCCACCGGTCATCTTGGAATCAAAACGCGCCCGCAGCCGCTGCAAACTGTACTCGTCATTGGCAAAGCTGTAGGCGATGGCCGACCGCAGAACA
>JBHJIX010000139.1:0-23061 GCA_050043025.1 Cohaesibacteraceae bacterium | reverse complement strand
GATCAACATGGCCGGCGTGAAACTGCCGCCTTCGCCCAGCTCGCCGCCCTCGCCCAGTAGGGTGAGCGGAAAGGCAAGCAAGCCAAGCGCCAGGACAGCCAAAACTGCGCCAGGCCAATCAAGTTTCTGCTCGACAGTGCGCTGACTGTCATCAGGCACATGCGCCCAAAGCATCCAAAGCGTCGCGGCCGCGATCGGCAGATTGATGTAGAAAGTCGATCGCCAGCCAAGCGTATCAACCAAGATGCCACCGCGCAGCGGGCCAACCGCCGCAGAGATTCCCGAGGCAGCAGCCCATATCCCAACGGCACGCCCGCGCTCTTCTTTGGGGTAATAGGTCGCAATAAGCGCCAGAGAGGATGGAACCATCAGCGCCGCGCCAAATCCCTGTACGACGCGTGCAGCGATCAACTGGCCGCCGGACAAGGCGATGGCGCAGGCCAGAGATGCGACAGTGAAAATGGCAATGCCAAGTCCAAAGATACGGCGCCTGCCAAGCACGTCACCAGCACTGCCACCGACCAGGATGAAGGCGGTCAGAACGAGCGTATAGCCGTTGACCACCCAGCTTAGCGTGCTCAAGGACACATCAAGATCAGCGCGAATGGCAGGCGCAATGATCGCAACAATCGTGCCGTCTATGAAGCCGAGCGTGGAACCCAGAATGGCGACGATCAGAACGTAGAGTTGCTGGCGCTTGGAACAATCCACCGCACCGCGCTCAACGGCGGCAACTGCACCTTCCTTGGTAATCCCGCGCACGATGGTCTCCCCAGCTTGCCGAGCCGCCGATAGGATACCGGAGGCTGGCGGACGCTAATACGCCTTGGCAATCGTTCCAATGCAAATCAGCATTATCGATGCCGGTCTCCTGACGGAATCGAAAAACAAAAAACCCCGCCTTTCACAGGCGGGGTTCGATGCAGCCAATTGGGAGAAATCGGCTGGATCCTGCGATCAGTAGCGCTCGGAAATCTGAAGCGTTGCGGGAATGCCGCTGCCGCGATTGTAGGAGCCGATCCAGATATCGTACTGGCCAGCTGGCGCGTTGGCGATGCGCAAGGCGGCACCCAGAGCGTTGCCACCATCATCGTCAAAGTACCAGTTGCCAAACGGGTCGTTCACCAGAAGCACCGTGTCGATGTTGGATTGGATTATGAAGGTCAGTGCCGAAGCGCCAGATGTGCGGTATTGAAGGCGATAGTCAGGGCGACGCGCGGTCCAGCCCCAGCCACCGACGCCGCAACCTGAGATCTCATAAGACCCGCCCGCGGTAACACTACGGTTCCAAGGATCGGGCAAGAAGCCTTCTGTCAAATTGACTGCCCCAAAATGCGGCGAACCCGCATAGGTTGGGCAGGCATGCGCTTCGGATGTCATGACACCCGACACGCCAAGCGTGGTGACGGCAACGGCAAAAGCGCCGGCCATCATGGAAAGAATGTTGCGAGACATGGTGAAACCCCCTGTTTGGGAAACGATCGATTGTTTCTTCATCGATCTGCGCCCTACATCGCCATTAGGGAACCTCAGGCGAAGGCTGTCAATCGACGCGTTTGGTCAAACTTAAGCCGGCAAACGCTTTTTCATCATGTCCATTGTGACAATGGCAAAGTGTGACCGGCATCACACAAGGGCGAGACGGTCGAACAAGCCTCGCGGGAAAACAAAGGCACAGGGAAACGCAATGCTCTCATCTTTTCCAGCAGATGGCCTCGCCGTGAGCATTGGCGCAAGCGGAGGCAGCGGCGCAGCCGTTTTGGATCAGGTCAACCTCTCAAAGGCATTTGTGCAGGTTTTGGGCGCCAGCCGATCAGGTTCGACCTCCTCAGGCGGCAGGATGCAAACGCTCGACCTAACCGATGAAAAGACGATCAACGACTTCGCCACCTTCATCCAAGCGTCGGGCCGCGATCTTCGTTTGGTCTTCGATGCAACCGGTTACCTGCATGGCGAGAAGGGCGGACCGGAGAAAAGCTGGTCGGGCATCGACCCGGACGCCATGGCCCACCAGTTTGCGGTCAATGCCACAGGGCCGGCGCTCCTCATGAAACACCTACTTCCACTCTTCCCCAGGCGAGACAAAGCAGTATTCGCGACGATCTCCGCCAAAGTTGGCTCCATCGGCGATAATCGACTGGGCGGCTGGTACGGCTATCGGTCCGCCAAGGCCGCCCTTAATCAATAGGTCAAAACCGCAGCGATTGAGCTGGCCCGCAAACGACCCGATGCCGTCTGCGTGACCCTACACCCAGGCACAGTCGCAACACCGCTTTCCGCACCTTTTGCGAAGTCGGGCCTAAAGCTTCAAACACCTCAAGAATCCGCAGCGTCACTCCTCTCGGTGATCGACAGGGTTACACCCGCCCAGTCAGGCCAATTGTTAAGCTATGATGGCGCGGCTCTGCCTTACTGAGTTAGCCAGTCGCCGCGCAGTATTCGATGGGTATTGCTCAACTGTGCGCCAAGACGCCTTGAATTTGTGCGCTGCCTGGCTCTTGAGCACTGGTGAAACCTTGTGTTACCGATTTTGCTTCTTGGCTATTTTTTGAGGCGGACGGGAACCCGCCAATCAGCCAAGGAAAGGCGTTTTGCCGAGTACGCGGACCGTAAGACTGCATCCAACAAAAAGCAGTCCCGGGCTTTGGTTTGGCGGCGCCTGTGTAACCAAGGGAAGGACCAACAATGAAAAGACTATCGATTGCTGCGACAGCAGCATCGGCGATCGTTTTGACCGTGTCAGCGATGCCGGCTCAGGCTGGCGATCAGTTGGATGCGATCATTGATCGTGGTGAGCTGATCTGCGGCGTCAACACCGGCCTAGCCGGCTTCGGCATTGCCGACAGCCAAGGCGTTTGGACCGGCTTCGACGTCGATTATTGTAAAGCAATGGCCATCGCCATTTTCGATGATTCCAGTGCCGTACAATATGTTCCGCTCTCGTCCGTGCAGCGCTTCCCAGCCCTGCAGGCAGGTGAAGTCGACATTTTGTCGCGTAACACCACCTGGACGCTGACCCGCGACGCATCGCTGGGCGCAACGTTCGCCGGCACCTGGTTCTATGACGGACAGGGCTTCATGGTGCGTGCAGAAGACGGCATCTCGTCTCTGGAAGATATGAACGGCGCGTCCGTTTGTGTTGAATCCGGCACCACCACCGAGTTGAACTTGGCTGACGTGTTTGCCGCTCGCGGCATCGACTATGAGCCGGTTCTGTTTGAAGCGCTTCAGGAAGTGCTGACGGCATTCTTCGAAGGCCGCTGCGACGTCTACACCACGGACGCATCCGCTCTGGCAGCCGTTCGTACGGCAAACGCTCCGAACCCGGATGACTATGTGATCCTTCCGGATCTCATCTCCAAAGAACCACTTGGCCCGATGCTGCGCCGTGGCGATGATGAGCTGTATGCCATCGCTCGCTGGGTTCTGTTCGCCGCCCTGGAAGCTGAAGAAAAAGGTGTGACGTCGGCAAATGCTGCAGACATGCTCGCCAACTCTTCCGACCCCACCGTTCAGCGCCTTCTTGGTGGCTCGGGCGAAATGGGTGCACTGCTTGGCCTGCGCAACGAGTGGGCTCTCGACATCCTGACCGAGCTTGGAAACTACGGTGAGATGTACGAGCGCAACATCACGCCGCTGGGGCTACCGCGCGGCTTGAACGCGCTGTGGACCGAAGGCGGCATTCAGTACGCGCCGCCGGTTCGCTAAAGCGACCTTGGATCGGGCCATGATGCAACAAGCATCATGGCCCTTTTCCTTTCACAGAGCGCTCCGCCAACGGCTGGCGCCGCGCACGATAATCAAAAGATACGCTTGCGTTCAGATGCAGGGCCCAACCGGCACGACGCAATGCGACAGGGAACAGGTCGAGACCACGCCATGACGGACCACGCGCACAGCGGCGCGGGGTTTCCCGGGCCCGCTGCCCCCGAACCCAAAGCCGCCCCCAAGACCAACCTTTTCTACAGCGAGAAGTTTCGCGCGATCATTTATCAGATCGTGCTGATCGCGGTGGTGATTGGGCTTGGTTTCTACCTCGTCTCCAACACGCTCACCAATCTGGCCGAGCGCGGTATCAACTCCGGCTACGACTTCTTGGATGTCCGCGCTGGCTTCGATATCGGCGAAGGGCTGATTGAGTTCACCTATGACAACACCTACGGTCGCGCGCTGATTGTTGGCGCGCTGAACACGGTGAAGGTCGCCTTTTTCGGAATCATCCTGGCGTCGATCATCGGCGTCGGTATGGTGATCGCGCGACTGTCGACCAATTGGCTGGTTGCCAAGTTCGCCACCGTCTATGTGGAAGTGCTGCGCAACATCCCGCTTCTCCTGCACCTTTTCTTCATTTACGCGCTGGTTCTCAATATTCTGCCGCGGCCCAGAGATAGCTGGAACCCGCTTCCCGGCGTCTTTCTTTCCAATCGCGGCTTAAAGATTCCAGTGATGGCCGAGCACCCAATTTGGATGTGGGTGATCCTGGCCATGCTCATAGGCGCCATCGCGGCCTATCTTTTTGCCCAATGGGCCGACAAGAAACAGGCTGAGACCGGAGACCGGCCAAAGACACTGCTGCCCTCGCTGGGCCTAATCTTCGGCTTTGGCGCGGTGGTCTGGCTGCTTGGCGGTGCGCCGACCGCAGTCAACGCACCGGAGCTGCGTGGCTTCAACTTTGCCGGCGGCGCGACCCTTTCTGCAGAATTTTTCGCTCTCCTCATGGGACTGTCGATCTACACCAGCGCCTTCATCGCGGAGATTGTGCGCTCGGGCATCCAGGCGGTTAGCTACGGTCAAACAGAAGCAGCCAAGGCAGTCGGCCTCAATCCCGGCAACACGCTGCGGCTTGTGGTCCTGCCACAGGCTCTGCGCGTGATTATCCCACCAATTACCAGCCAGTACCTCAACCTTACCAAGAACTCCTCGCTCGCCATCGCCATCGGCTATCCCGATCTGGTGGCTGTCGGGAACACGGCGCTCAATCAGTCTGGACAGGCCATTGAGATTATTTCGATCTTCATGATCGTCTACCTCTCGCTGTCGCTGATCACGTCGCTGTTCATGAACTGGTACAACGGGCGCATCGCCCTATCCGAGCGCTAGGACGGGGAGAGACAATCATGGCTGACATCACCTCCAACACCGGCGCAAACTTCGTTCCAACGGAACCGCGCCCCGCGCCCGCCGCCATTCGGCCGGGTCCTATGACCTGGTTGAAAGAGAACCTCTTCAACACCTGGTACAATGCCATCCTGACCCTTGTGGGTATCTGGGTCTTGGCGTCCATCATCCCCGGTCTCATTGACTGGTTCGTGCTCAACGCCCTCTGGGAAGCCGCACCTGCCGATGCCTGCCGCGAGATTACCGGCGGCTGTGGTGCTTTCGTCTACGAAATGTGGCGCTTCATCCTGTTCGGCACCTACCCGTTCGAACAACAGTGGCGCCCCGGCGCCGCCGTCATCCTCTTCATCGGCCTGGTCGTCCTGTCCTGCTTCAAGCCGATGTGGAACCGGAGCTTGCTGGTCATCTGGCCCATTGGTCTAGCAGCCTGCTGGATCTTGCTGTCGGGCGGCATTTTTGGTCTCGATCATGTACCCAACAATCTTTGGGGTGGCCTGCCAATCACGTTGATGCTGGCCGTTCTAGGCTGCTTGATCGCTTTCCCGATTTCAATCTTCCTGGCCCTTGGTAGGCGGTCAAACATGCCGATCATCAAGGCGTTCTGCGTGGGCTACATTGAGCTCATTCGCGGCGTACCGCTGATCACCATCCTGTTCATGGCCTCGGTGATGTTCCCGCTGTTCATGCCCGAAGGCGTCACGATCGATAAGCTTCTGCGCGCGCAGGTGGCCATCATCATGTTTGCGGCCGCCTATTTGGCAGAGGTCGTGCGCGGTGGTCTGCAAGCCATCCCGAAGGGCCAATACGAAGCAGCTGATGCGATGGGCCTGTCCTACTGGCAGTCCATGGTGTTCATCATCCTGCCCCAGGCGCTGAAGATCACCATTCCGCCGCAGGTCAACACTTTCATCGGCATGTTCAAAGATACGTCCCTGGTGCTGATCGTCGGCATCTTCGATCTCATGTTCACGATGCGCGGCGCGATCCAGGATTTGGAATGGCGCAACTACTACAAGGAAGGCTTCGTCTTCGTCGCCATCATCTACTTCGTCTTCTGCTACTCCATGTCGAAATACAGCCAGTGGCTCGAGAGCGAGCTCCACAGAGGCCATAAGCGCCTCTAGTCGCTTATCTCGTCACGCGTAAGGATCACTATCATGGCAACAACAGCACCCGCCGAAACTGCCGCTTCCACCATGGGCACCAGCGAGGTCATCACAATGGCTGGCGTCAACAAATGGTATGGCGATTTCCACGTCCTTAAAGACATCGATTTCTCGGTTAACTCCGGCGAACGCATCGTCGTCTGCGGGCCGTCAGGTTCGGGCAAGTCGACCCTCATCCGCTGCATCAACCGGTTGGAAGAGCACCAGGAAGGCAACATCGTCGTCGATGGCATCGAGCTGACCGACAACATCAAGAACATCGATGCGGTTCGGGCTGAGGTCGGCATGGTGTTCCAGCACTTCAACCTCTTCCCGCATCTGTCCGTTATGGACAACTGCACCCTGGCGCCGATCTGGGTGAAGAAGCAGCCCAAGGCCGAAGCCGAAACAACCGCGATGAAGTATCTGGAGCGCGTGCGCATTGCTGATCAGGCGATGAAGTATCCCGGCCAGTTGTCCGGCGGGCAGCAGCAGCGTGTCGCCATCGCCCGTGCCCTATGCATGAACCCGAAGATTATGCTGTTTGATGAGCCGACCTCGGCCCTTGACCCGGAGATTGTCAAAGAGGTTCTCGACACCATGGTCGACCTCGCCAAGGAAGGCATGACGATGATCTGCGTTACCCACGAAATCGGCTTCGCAAAAGCAGTCGCCGAACGGGTGATCTTCATGGACCAGGGCGAGATCGATGAGCAGAATGAGACCAACGCCTTCTTCGACAACCCGCAGAACGAACGCACCCAGGCGTTTCTTGATCAGATTCTTTAGGCCTGACTATCGGCCTAAGTCGAGGGTGCGCCGGCGGCTTGAGTGACGGCTTGTTGATGGCTAGGAAGCTGTCATTCAACCGTCACACATCAAGCCTAGTGGGCAGGCATGGCCAATAGCTCGCCACGGAGCGTCTCCCAATCGCTGCGCACCGGTCGCGGCACCAGCATTCGTTTGGCAGATTGCGCCAAGACGTTTCCGGACGGCACACGCGCGCTACTCCCGCTGACGCTGGAGATTGAACCGCAGGAAAAGATCGTCATTCTGGGGCCGTCCGGCTGCGGAAAAACGACCCTTCTGCGTATCATCGCCGGCCTTGAAACGCCCGATTTGGAAGGCTCGGTCCACTTTGACGACGACGACGTCACCGGCCTGCCGATTGAGGCGCGCCAGGTCGGCATGGTCTTCCAGTCCTACGCCCTGTTTCCAACGCTCACCGTGGCCGGCAATATCCTGTTTCCGCTTCGTTTGAAGAAGGTGCCACAGGCCCAACAGGAGGCCCGTTTGGCGGAGCTTGCCAGCTTCGTTGGCATTGAAGGGCTGGAACACCGCCACATCCATGAGCTTTCCGGCGGCCAGCGGCAGCGTGTTGCCCTCGCCCGCGCGCTTGCCGTCGAGCCGCGCATTCTCCTGCTCGATGAACCTTTAACGGCGCTCGACGCTTCTTTGCGCGAACGATTACGTGCCGAACTGTCGGAGTTGCTCGACAGGCTCGGCGTGACGGCCATCTACGTGACCCACGATCAGTCGGAAGCCATGGCGCTTGCCGATCGGAGCGTCGTCATGGACCGCGGCAGCATTTCGCAGGTCGGCACACCGTTTGAGATCTATGAAAAGCCCGCCTCGCCCTTCGTGGCCAAGTTCATTGGCGCTGCAGCCTTGATACCTGCGCACGCCCATGATGGTGGCATCCATGTGCAGGGCCGGCGGGTCGCTGACTGCGATGAGCGGCGCGGCGATGTCTTCCTGGTCGCCCGCCCGCAGGATCTCGAACCGGACGACAATGGACCGCTTTCAGGTGAAGTGACCGCCGCGACCTATTTTGGCGATCGCAAACGACTGCACATCACGCTGACAGACGGACCACCAATCGTGGTGGACACAGCACCGGACGCCGGCATCGAAGCAGGCCAATCAACACGCCTGACGTTGACCAGCCCAAACCCGCGCATCCTGATGCCTTGAGTGAAAAAGCTTGGTAGAAACGGCCAACCGTCACAGACTTGTTATGCCAGGCCGATAGGCGACGGTCATTTGTTCCCCTGCTCAACACTGGAGACATTGATGTTCCCGTCCCGATCCGCCGCAACCTCGTTCAAAACACTTTCAGCTGCGGTGGTTACCGCGGGTGCGCTTGTCCTCTCTCCAATCGCTTGGGTTCCAGCCGAAGCCGCTGAGGGCCGTCTGGTGTTGTACACCTCTCAGCCAAACGCCGACGCCCAGCCACCCGTGGATGCCTTTACGGCTGCCCATCCCAATATCGAAATTGAGTGGGTGCGCGATGGCACCACCCAGATGATGGCGCGCCTCGCCACCGAGTTTGAGGCTGGCGCCCCGCAGCCCGATGTCCTTCTCATCGCCGACATGGTCACCATGGAAGGCTTGAAGCAGGAAGGTCGCCTGATGGCCCATCCGGACGCTGATACGTCTGCTTACGATGACGGCCTTTACGACGCTGAAGGCTACTACTTCTCAACCACGCTCATCACCACCGGCATTGTTTACAACACCGCCGCACCGTTCCAGCCGGAAAGCTGGCTTGATCTTCTAGGCGACGATGCCCAGGGACAGATCCGCATCCCTTCCCCGCTGACCTCAGGCGCCGCGCTCATCCATTTGGAAACGCTGACCACCAACCTCGATCTGGGCTGGGACTATTATGAAACCCTGGCCGAGATGGACACGATTGCCGCTGGCGGCAATGGCGGTACGTTCAACGCTGTTGCCGGCGGTGAGCAGCTGTTCGGCATGGTCGTCGACTTCCTGGCGATCCGCGAGAAAGCCAATGGCGCGCCAGTTGAGTTCGTCTTCCCGGCCGAAGGCGTCTCGGCTGTAACAGAACCTGTGGCCATCCTTTCCACCGCACAGAACCCGGATGCGGCCAAGGCTTTTGTTGACTTCCTCCTTTCACCGGCAGGCCAACAGTTGGCGGCAGATCAGGGTTATGTACCGGCGCATCCGGCCATCGACTTGCCAGCTGGCTTCCCCGCACGTGACGCGATCACCGTCATGAGCTTCGACCCGGCTCAGGCACTTGCCAACTCTGAAGAGAACCGCATCCGCTTTGCCGACATGTTCGGCCAGTAAGGACATTCCAGCCGTATGAAGCGAAAAGGCGCGCCAGCGACAATCAAAGGGGAGGGTCGGCAATGAGCGACCAGACCCTTGGCGCGCCTGCCCGCCGGGCCAAAACCCGGCATCATGTCGAACCGAAAGATCCCGCTCGCAGCCTGTCTCAGCGCGTGCCATTCGCGCTGTCGCGGATGGATGCCTCGACGCCCTACTGGGTCCTGGTCGGCGCGGTAGTCATCCTGGCTGTCTTCCCACTCGGTCGTCTTCTCATCGCAGCGGCTGCGCCGGGTTTTGACGCGTTCTGGACCGAGATCAGCCGCACCGCCTCCGTTCGTGCGACGGCCAACACGTTCGATGTGTCGATCTGGTCGTCCTTCATCTCTCTTGGCCTCGGTGGCATGCTCGCCGTTTTTGTCGGGGCGACGGACCTGCGCGGTAAACGACTTCTCTCCATCGCCTTCCTTCTGCCGCTGATGATCGCTCCGCAGGTGACAGCCCTCGCTTGGCTTCAACTCTTCGGCCCGTCATCGGCGCTGCTTCAGACAATAGGGCTAGCCCCTCCACCTGGAACGGCAAACCCGATGTATGGGCGCGAGGGCATCATCCTGCTTTTGGGCGTGCAACACACCGCCCTCGCCTTCATCACGCTACGCGCCGGCTTGCGGGCCATCCCCGGTGATGTGATCGCAGCCGCGCGTGCAGCCGGCGCCGGCCCTTGGCGCGCCTTCTCCTTCGTCGGCCTTCCGATGCTGGCGCCCTTCCTGGTGGCCGCTTTTGCGCTTTGCTTTGTCTCCTCGGTGGGCAATTTCGGCATCCCAGCGCTCTTGGGCATGCCAGAAAACTACCTGACGCTGCCAACGCTGATCTATCAGCGCCTGGCAAGCTTCGGCACAGGCATGATCCCAAGGGTCGCGACGCTCGCCGTTCTGGTTTCCTTCATCGCTGGCATCGGCACACTTCTGTCAGCGCTGGTTTTGGCAAGGTACGCGACCAAATTGGAAGCCGAAAAGCCCTTGGCGCCCTTCAAGCTTGGCAGCGCGCGCCTACCATCGGAGATCGGGCTTTGGGCGCTGAACGGCCTGCTGCTTGTGGCACCGCTAACTGCCCTTGTCGCGGCATCCCTCCTGCCATCCTACGGCATGCCGCTCAACGCGGAGACCTTCACGCTCGGCAATTATACAGAAGTGCTTTTCCGCCAGGACGTAACGACACGTGCCTTCACCAACTCCTTCCTTCTCGCGGGCAGCGCAGCGCTGATCCTGATGCTGCTTTCCTTGCCATCCGGCTATGCCTTGTCGCGCCTTTCGGGCCGGCGGCGCGTGGTCTTCGAAGCGCTGGTCGAAACGCCCTACGCCCTACCCGGCATTGTGCTGGCGATCTCGATAATACTCCTGTTCATCCGCCCGCTACCGCTAATCGGGATCAGTCTCTACGGCACCTTCGCCATCATCCTGATCGCCTATCTATCCAGCTTCTTCGTCCTGGCTCTGCGCCCGGTGACGGCCGCCTTCAGTCAGATGGACCCTAGGCTGGAAGAAGCCGCCGCCATGTGCGGCGCGGGATTCTGGCAGCGCTTCACGCAGGTTCTGGTGCCTGGCGTGCTGCCAGCCGCGGCCGCCGGCGCGATGCTGGTGTTTCTCACAGCCTTCAACGAACTCACGGTGTCTGCCCTGCTATGGTCGTCAGGCACTGAAACGATTGGCGTCGTCCTCTTCAACTATGAGGATGGCGGCTACACCACATTGGCGTCATCTATCGCCGTCGTCACCGTGGTGGTCGTTCTTGCGCTCGTCGCTCTGCTCGACAGTCTTGCACGCAAATTGCCCAAGGGCACGCTTCCCTGGCGCTAAGGCATCCGCTACCAAGCTGGCATGACTGCGCTTAACATTCTCCGCTCCCTGTTCGACGAAGCCGTCCGTGTCGCGGACCCGATGGTCTGTGTGCCAAAAGCGCTGCCACCCAAGCCAGATGGAAGAGTCCTCGTGATCGGCGCGGGCAAAGCTTCTGCCCGCATGGCCGAAGCTGTGGAGGCCGAATGGGGTCCGTGCGACGGTCTCATCATCACGCGTTACGGCTATGAGCGTCCGCTTCAGGGGCTGACGCTCAAAAGCGCCTCCCACCCGGTGCCCGATCAGGCGGGCATGGAGGCAACCCGCGAGCTCCGCGCGCTGCTAGCAACGGCAGATGAGAACACTTTCGTTCTCGCGCTCATTTCCGGTGGCGGCTCTGCGCTGATGATCGATCCGGCCGGCGACATGACTCTTGCTGAGAAGCAGGCCGTCAACGAAGCGCTGTTGGCCTCCGGCGCGCCCATCGACAAGATGAACGTCGTCCGCAAGCACCTGTCACGCATCAAGGGCGGACAGCTGGCGGCGGCAGCCTATCCGGCATCCCTGCTGGCGCTGATGATTTCTGATGTGCCTGGCGACGATCCAGCCTACATCGCGTCAGGACCAACGGTCGGCGATGCCTCAACGCCTGCCGACGCGCTGGCCATTGTCGAAGGCTACAAGATCGATCTTCCAGAAAGTGCACGCGCGGTGCTGTCCGGCGACACGGGCGTCGTAGCGCCCGGTGACACAAGGCTGTCGACGACGACCAATCAGGTCATCGCCGCACCGTCCCAATCGCTCGAAGCGGCTAGGGCGATGGCCGAGAAGGACGGCATCGCCGTCACCATTCTTGGCGATGACCTGGAAGGCGAGGCACGCGAGCTTGCGGCGCAGCAGGCAGCGATGGCCTTGAAGCTACGGGCCAAGATCACGCAACCCACGCTTCTTCTGTCGGGCGGCGAATGCACCGTGACCCGTCGCGGCAAAGGCGTTGGTGGACCCAATGCCGAATATGCGCTTGCGCTGGCCATCGCGCTGGATGGAGCCTCTGGCATTCACGCTTTGGCTTGCGACACAGACGGCGTCGACGGAGCAGCCGAGGTTGCAGGTGCAATCGTTACGCCCGACACGCTGGTCAAAGCAAAATCGGTCGGCATCGATCCCGATCGGGCACTCGCCAACAATGACGCACACAGCTTCTTCGCGGCCATCGACAGCCAGGTCGTGACAGGACCGACACTGACCAACGTCAATGATTTCCGCGCGATCCTGATCAAGCCAATCTAGACGTCCATCACCTGCACATGACCAGACTTCCCGTCAGCGAGCGCGACGCTCTTGATCACGGCAAAAACCGTCTGCCCGGGCCGCAGGATAAGCTGGTCGGCTGATCTCCGCGTGATCCGTGACAACAAGATCGCATTGCCCGCTGAAAGCACGACATCAACACGTGCCGCATCAACCGGCGTGATATCCTTGACGGTGACCTCAAGCTGATTGAGCGCGCTCAGACCGCTCGGACGCGTCAGCGCAAGCATCACATCACGCGCCGCAATCGTCAGCGTCACCTCATCGCCCAAAGCAGCCTGGAAGGCCGGCGCATAAAGGCGGGTGCCCGCCGCGGAGATCTCAAAAAGTCCATCAACGGTGTTCTTGCCGACAACCTTGCCGGGCAGTGTTGTCACCGGGCCGTCTGCCACTGGACCGCCAAGGACAGCAAGCGGAGGTCCTTCATTGAGGACCTTGCCGTCCTCAAGCACCAGAACGTTGGTCGCCAGCCGGGCAACCTCTTGCGGGTCATGGCTGACGTAAAGGATCGGCACGGCAACGCTATCGCGAATGCGCTCAATGAGTGGCAGGATTGCCGCCTTGCGAGCGCCGTCGAGCGCAGCCAGCGGCTCATCCATCAGCAGAACGCGCGGATGGGAAAGAAGGGCCCGGCCCAGCGCGACCCGCTGACGCTCACCGCCGGAAAGGCCCGCCGGTCTGCGTTTCAACAGATCGCCAAGTCCAAGCAAGGCCACCACATCGTCAAAGCGCACAAGCGGCTGCCTGCCCTTCGCATTGCGGTCGCCATAACGAAGATTTGCAGTAACAGACCTGTGCGGGAAAAGGCGCGCATCCTGGAACACGTAGCCGACACCGCGCGCATGGGCAGGGACAAGTCGATCGCCAGGGCGCTCGGTCCACACGTCTTCGCCGGAAACAACCCGCCCCTCATCTGGCGTCGTCAGCCCGGCGATCACTTTCAGAATGCTGGTCTTGCCTGCGCCCGATTGGCCAAAAAGCGCGGTGACCGTGCCAGGCGGAACGTCAAACGCGACATGCAACGTAATCGCGCCAAGTTGATGGTTGAGATCGACGGACAGGCCGGCTGCGTTCGTCATTGGCCTTGCACCCGTTTGATAGCCCGCCGCGCCAAAAGCTCCGAAACCAAAAGCGCCGCCACCGAGACGGCAATCGATACCCAGACCAGTCGCACAGCGCTCGCCTCACCTCCCGGGACCTGAAGGAAGGCATAGATCGCTGATGGAACCGTCTGCGTGCTGCCGGGAATGTTGGAAACAAAGGTGATGGTCGCGCCGAACTCGCCCATGGCCTTGGCAAAGGCAAGCACCATACCGGCCACGATGCCCGGCAGAGCGAGCGGCAGCGTCACGGTGGCCAGAACCTTCAATCGCGACGCGCCAAGCGTCGAAGCCGCCTCCTCCAGGCCAGGATCCACCGCCTCAATCGCCAGCCGGATGGCGCGAACCATCAACGGAAATCCCATAATGCCGGCGGCCAAGGCTGCGCCCGTCCAGTTGAAAGCGAAGACAAGCCCAAACGCGCGGTCCAGAAAGCCGCCAATCAAGCCCTGTCGCCCGAAACTGAGCAAAAGCAGATAGCCTGTCACCACAGGCGGCAAAACGAGCGGCAGATGGACAAGGATGTTGAGTGCGGCGTGGCCCCAGAAATCCCGCCGCGCCAGGACGTAAGCCACGTAAAGGCCCAATGGGAGGCTAACCAATGTCGCCACCACGGCGACCTGAAGCGAGAGCGCAACTGCTTGCCATTCCTGAGGTCCGAGCCAATCCGCCATTACGCGTCACCGTGGCTCAAGAAAGCCGTTTTCAGCCAAAACAGAGCGCGCAGCATCGGCTTCAAGGTAGTCCAGAAACATGACCGCCGACGGCGATCCTGATGCAGTGACGCGCGAGGCAGTATACCGTATGGGGGAATGCGTGGATTGAGGCACCTCAGCGACGACACGGACGCGTTCGCTGACAGCCGCATCGCTGGCATAAACGATCCCCAGCGGCGTCTCACCACGCATGACCAGCAACAGTGCCGCCCGCACATTGTCGGTTTGGGCCAAGCGACCCTCCAAAGCTTCCCAGACGCCAAGCGATGTCAGGGCTTCGCGCGCATAGATCCCGGCCGGCACGGCCTCAGCCAACGCGACCGCAAGCCGCTGGTCCTGGCCGAGCAAAGCCAAAAGGTCATCGATAGACGCCAGGTCCAACGGTGCATCCAAAGCCAAAGATGACGGTGCGATAAGGGCTAGACTGTTGCCGGCAAAGTTGGTCGTGCTCGCCGGATCGATGAGGTTCCTATCGGCCAGATAGTCCGTCCATGCATCATTGGCGGAGGCAAACACATCGGCCGGCGCGCCAAACTCGATCTGACGCGCGAGAACCGACGTGCCGGCATAAGAGATAACAAGATCCTTGCCGGTTTCGGCCTCAAATGCTGTCTCGATGGCATCGAAGGCGTTCTTCAAGCTCGCTGCGGCGAAGACGGTCACCGTCTCGCCGCGCACACTGGTCGCAGCAAGACATACAGCAAGCCCAACCAACAATTGCGTCCCGAACCGACCCATCACTTGCGTCCCGCGTTCGGCCCCTGCGCGACCCAATCGGTGAGCGAGAGCTCAGCCTGCAGTTTCTTGGTCAGCCCGCCGGCCATGATGCGATGGGCTTCGCGCACATAGGCGGCAAGATCCTCATCGGTGAGCGGACTATCCTCCACCACACGAATCCACTGGCCTTTCGCCAGATAAGGCGCCTGCATGATGCCGGCCTCTTCAGTCAGCATCTGGAAACTCATCGGCGCCACCTTGAGGACGATGCCGTGCTGGCCATTCTTTGGGGTATCGGGCCCACCGTCCTTGCCCACCCAGAAGGTCGACATGGCAAAGACCTTGTTCTTGGTCGCATTGCCCACCTTCCACACATGCGCATCGCCCCACTGAACCACCATGAAGGTGGCTGGCAGGGCATCACACACGGCATCAAAGGCGGCGCGATCCATCATGGCTGATAGCTTTAGGAGAAAGCGGCCCGCAAATCGACCGTTCCGTGCCTGCCGATCGCATCAAAATGTTCGTTCAAAAACTCTTGGGCGGCATCGCGGCCTATGTCGCGAAGTTTCGTGAAGAACGCCCAGCTTGTGTTGAACTTCGATCCGGCGCCCAGGTCGGCCAGCTCCTCGGAGGCGTTGATGCGATGCAGCCTGTTGCGACGATATTCGCTGCCTTCAAGCTTGCCAGAATCGATCAAACGATTGACGAAGTCGATGGCGCGAAACTCGCGAAGAAGCGAAGCGTTGAAGGTGATTTCCGAAACCCGCTCCAAAATCTCCTGGCTGGTTTTGGGCGTTTCAGCCCGCTCAATCGGATTGATCTGGACAAGCACAGTGTCCTCAGACTCCGTCTCCGTGAAGAATGGATAGATCGCCGGATTACCCGTGTAACCACCATCCCAATAGGGCTCGCCATCGATTTCAACGGCCTGAAACGCATAAGGCAGACAGGCAGACGCCAACACCGCATCTGCCGTCACATCCCCCCGGCGGAACACCCGGATCTTGCCCGAATGCACCCGGGTCGCGGCGATGAACAGCTTGAAGTCATTGCAGGCAGCCACCCGCTCAAAATCCACCAGCCGCTCCACAACATCGCGCAGCGGATTGATGTTGAGCGGATTGACATCGTAGGGGCTGGTGATCTGCGAGGTGAAGGGGTTCGCCCACGGCGCCATCGTAAACAGTTTAGCAAACCCACCATTGCCGTTTCCGTTCATGCCGCTGAGCGGCCACATCCAAAAGCTCAGGAAACGATCCAGGATTTCCTGCTGCTGATCGGTGATGGAGAACGAGCCTGACCGCGAGATATGCCGCCAGAAGTTTTCAAGCTTTTCGCGTGCACCGTCCGATCCGGCCTGATACCAACCATCGGCCAGCGCCACGGCGTTCATCGCACCAGCTGAGGTGCCCGAAATGCCCTCGAAACCAAGCCGGCCATCTTCCAGAATGCGGTCAAGAACACCCCAGGTAAATGCGCCGTGCGCGCCTCCACCCTGGAGGGCAAGATTGACCGTTTTCTGCGCCATACTCTGCTTGTCCTGAAAGCTTACATCGCGGTCCAACCGCCATCGGCGGGAAGAGCAGAGCCCGTGATTTGGGCACCCATGTCGGACGCCAGGAACACGGTGAACGTGCCCATCTGTTCGACCGTCACGAACTCTTTGGTCGGCTGGCGGTCGAGCATCACGTTCCGGATCACATCTTCACGCGACATGTTGTGGGCCTTCATCTGGTCCGGAATCTGGCCCTCAACCAAAGGCGTCAGCACATAACCAGGGCAGATGGCGTTGCATGTGCCGCCGACTTCGGCCAGTTCCAATGCGATGGTCTTGGTAAGACCCACAAGGTCGTGCTTGGCCGACACATAGGCGCTCTTATAGGGCGATGACGTCAGGCCATGGGCCGAGGCGATGTTGATGATCCGGCCCCATTTCTGCTCCTTCATTCCCGGAACAGCGGCACGAATGGTGTGGAAGGCGCTCGACAGGTTGATGGCCATGATCGCGTCCCACTTGGAGACCGGAAAGTCTTCGACCGGCGCCACGTACTGGATGCCGGCATTGTTGACGAGAATATCAACGGTCCCGAGCTTCTCGGCCGCCGTCTCGACAAGCGCCACACACTCCTCACCCTTGGACATGTCGGCCTGGATGTACTCCACCTGAACGCCGGTCTTGGCCGCCAAATCTTTGGCGATCTGATAGTCTTCCTCGCGGTCAAGATGGGAGTTCAACGCCACTTTGGCGCCCGCTTCAGCAAGGCTTGTCGCCACGCCTAGCCCAATGCCAGAGGTTGAACCGGTCACAACGGCGGTATGTCCGGAAAGATCCAAGGTCAGCGCCATAACGGCCTCCTCGTCTGCCTAAATCAAAATCCGGCGGACCATACGCCACCTTGGGTTTTTTGCAATGCAGCAATTCTTGATCTGACCACCTTGATGAGCTTCAAAAAAGGCCGGATTGATCCGTCCAATCGATCTCCGGTTGATCGCCAACCAGACCGAATGGATTGTGTGATCCATCGTTGAGGTAATAGCCGCGTCTGATTTCATCGAAATCAACGGTTTCCGCTACGCCTCGCATCTGGAAGATGCGACGGGTGAACCGCCATAGCGCTTCGAAATCGGTCAGACGGTAACGCGTGCATCGGAAGTGCGTTGCATAGACCGTGTCATAACGCACGAGCGTCGCAAACAGCCGCAAATCTGCCGCCGTTATAGCGTCGCCGAACACGAATCTCCGGCTTGCCAGACGCTCTTCCAGCCAGTGCAGGGTTGCGTAGCCCGACCCGGTCGCATCCTCATACTCATCCTGTCGCTGCGCCTTCCCTGCACGGTAGACGGCATTGGAAAGCCCGTCGAAAAGCCTTGGTAGAAAGGCCGCCATTTCGTCTTCCAGCGCTTCGGGAAAGAGCTCTGGGCGGGACCTGACCGAATCAAAGGCGCGCATGATGGCTTCGGACGAATTGGAAACAGCCACTTCGGTCTGGGCATCCCAGACCAATGGCACCGTCGATCTGCCGGTGTAGTTGGCGTCGGTCGCGCTATAGAGCTGGTGGACATGACGAAGCCCAAGGGAGCCGAGCGGGCCATCCTTCTTGATGGGATAGCCTTCGACGCGCGGCCCGCCAGCCATCTGGAGCGTTATCCGGTCGGCAAGCCCCTTGAAATGCCATGCCAGCACCGCCCCATGCGACCAGGGGCAGCTTGATGATGCAACCAACACAAACCGACCGGGCGTTTGCGATAAGGCCCTTAGCGTTGCGTCGTCAAAAGTCGATGGAAGCGCACTTGGCTCCCGGCGGTAGGTCCCATCTTGCATGGACCGGTCGGCGTCACTGTGCCATCGGCCATCAATCAACATACCCATTCGCTCTAACGACCTTGTCTCTCGGTTGCGGTGCCACGGGACCGGTCTTATACCTAGCGTATGCTTGATCGGCCCGCACCCATCTCCGACATAACCGGCTATCTCTCGGGGATACTGCCGCGCCGAAAGAGCGTGGGAGCGCGCGTGGGCAATGTCATCGTTGGTGGCGACGCGCCCGTGGTGGTTCAGTCCATGACGAACACCGACACCGCCGATATCCGCGCCACGGCTACCCAGGTGGCCGCGCTCGCTAAGGCCGGGTCAGAACTGGTTCGCATCACAGTCGACCGTGATGAAGCCGCCGCCGCCGTCCCGCATGTGCGCGATAAGCTCGACAAATGGGGTGTCGACGTCCCGCTGGTCGGCGACTTTCACTATATCGGCCATAAGCTCTTGGCCGATCACCCGGCCTGCGCTGAAGCCTTGGCGAAATATCGCATCAACCCCGGCAATGTCGGTTTTAAGGACAAGAAAGACAAACAGTTCGCCTTGATCATTGAAGAGGCGATGAAGCGCGACAAGGCCGTTCGGATCGGCGGCAATTGGGGATCACTGGACCAGGAGCTCCTGACCCATTTGATGGATGAGAATGCCGAGCAAGGCTCGCCCCTGACAGCCCGTCAGGTGATGCACGAGTCGATGGTGCAGTCGGCGCTTATCTCCGCCAACCACGCTGAAAAGATCGGCATGGGACGCGACCGGATCATCCTGTCGGCCAAAGTCTCGCAAATACAAGATCTGGTTGCGGTCTATACGGCGCTTGCCGCCCGATCCGACTACGCCCTGCATCTTGGCCTGACCGAAGCCGGCATGGGGTCCAAGGGCATCGTGGCCTCATCGGCAGCGCTGGGCATTCTTCTGCAACAGGGGATCGGCGACACCATCCGCATTTCGCTCACGCCGGAACCAGGGGGCGACCGCTCCAAAGAGGTGCAAGTTGCCCAGGAGCTACTACAGACGATGGGCATCCGCTCTTTCATCCCGGTTGTGGCGGCCTGCCCTGGATGTGGCCGGACCACTTCAACGGTGTTCCAGGAACTCGCCCAGGACGTTCAGGACATGATCCGGGTCAAGATGCCGGACTGGAAGGATCGCTATCCAGGCGTTGAACAGCTAACCTTCGCCGTCATGGGCTGCATCGTGAACGGCCCGGGGGAAAGCAAGCATGCCGATATTGGCATCTCGCTGCCGGGTACAGGCGAACAACCGGCAGCTCCCGTTTTCATCGACGGTAAAAAGGTGAAGACCTTGCGCGGTCCCAATCTTGCCGATGATTTTAAAGGCATTGTCGAGGACTACATCGAACAGCGGTTCGGTCCGAACGCCTGATCCTCAGGCACGCCGTGGCAGCGCCAACCACATATCAAAGTCCAAAATCACGCCGTCGGCATAACCGTCATCGTCTTTGAACGGGAAATCGGCACAGGGCACATCCTTGGTTGCAACCATGCGGACCCTGAGCGCGCCGATGTCGGATCGTCCTTCAATCGCGGCCCTATCCAGCACCTCACTCCAGGCGTAGACCGTGTCACCGGCAAACAAAGGCGCGACATGCCGACCGCCATTGATGGCGGGGATGTGGAACGCGTTCTGGAGCCCATTGAACGCCAGCGCCCGTGCCAATGAAATCACATGGCCACCATAGATGAGCCGGCGACCGAAACGGCCCTGCCCTTCGGTGTGCTGGTTGAAGTGCACCTTGGCCGTGTTCTGATAGAGACGGGTGGCAAGCATGTGGTCGCTCTCTTCCACCGTCATGCCATCAACATGATCGATGCGCTCGCCAATCTCATAGTCCTCCCAAAAGAATTGCGAACCGGAGAGCGCATCATCCCATTCAGCCACGTTGAGCGCGGGAACGGCCGCTCCCAGCTGGCCGGCATCCACGGCGGATGCCAATTCCGGCACCGATGGTTCAGGCGCGGGACTTGATGCGTCGCGTTTGCGCACCATCACCCAGCGCACATAGGAGAGGACCACCTCACCGCGCTGATTGGAGCCAGTGGTGCGCACATAAACCGTGCCGGTCTTCCCGTTGGAGTTCTCTTTGACCCCGACGACTTCAGAAACCGAGGAGAGCGTGTCGCCGGAATAGACCGGCCGGTGAAACACGCCTTCGGCATAACCAAGGTTCGCCACTGCGTTCAGCGAGATGTCGGGCACCGTCTTGCCGAAGACGGCGTGAAAAACCAGCAGATCGTCGAGAGGTGCGCGAGGATAACCAATGGAAGTGGCGAAACTATCGGCAGACTGCACAGCAGTGCGGGTGCCATAAAGCCCGCGGTAGAGGCTGGCATCGCCATCTGTCAGAGTGAGCGGGGTCGCGTGTGTGAGAACCCGCCCAACGGTGAAGTCCTCGAAAAAATTGCCCGCATCTGTCTTCGACATGCCATCGCCTTGCTTTAGAAATCCAAACGGCGCGATCATCTCGCCCGTCATGCTGCACTGCGGCAAGGCCAACTTTCGGGGTGCATCAGCCCGCCTCGGCTCATACCACAGGAACCCTCAAACCCATGACCGAGCCGCGCCATTCCTTTGCGGAAAAAAGAGAACCAAGCGACGACCGTCTCTTCGCACCAGCTGCTGCCCGCAATATTGGCCCGATCATCGATGCGCTTGTGCCGCATCTGCCAGAAAAAGGAATGGTACTGGAAGTAGCGAGCGGAACGGGCGAACACGTCATCGCACTCGCCGAAGCGACGCCACATCTCTCCTGGCAGCCAACAGACGTGGACCCGGAGCGCCTGAAAAGCATCGCGGCTTGGATCACCCACGCCGGCACAAGCAACATCGAAGCACCGATTGCCTTTGACGCCGTTAAAACGCCCTGGCCGGGCGAGCCGGCCAACGCTGTGTTCCTCGCCAATCTCCTGCATCTGATCAGCGACGCCGATGCCCAGGCGCTTTTGGCGAACCTCGCCAATGCGCTTCAGTCGGAAGGCATCCTGGCCCTTTATGGACCGTTCAAGCGCGGTGAGGACTACGCCAGCGAAGGCGATCAAAGGTTCGATGCTGCCATTCGGGCGGAACGACCTTCGGCCGGTTACAAATCGATTGACTGGGTGGAGAACCAGTGCATGGAAAACAAGCTCTCCCGGATTGCGCAAGTCGCCATGCCGGCCAACAACTTGATGACCCTATGGCGCCGATGAAAACGTTTCGCTCCCTAAAACTCGGCCTGACCGCTCTGGCACTTGGTTGGTCTGCCCCCTCCGTGGCGCAGACCCTCGACACTTTGATGCTGACCGGCGGACATGCTCTGACCATTACCCTGGATCAGGATGGCGGCTTGCAGACCTTGCGCGCAGGCGACACCGTTCTCGCCACCGCCTCTAACATTGCGCGTGGCGCGGTGCTGACCAACAGCGACAACGAGGTTGCCGCAGCCGTCTTCCGGCTCCAGCCGGACACTGAGGAATGCCCGCCGGCCCCTATGGTGGTCAGTGTCCATGATGGTGTTTTGGAAGCCACACCGCCGCTCGGTCGAGGCTGCACACGCTATGACATAAGCGTCGGCGAGGGAGAGCTCGTTTTTGTCAGCCCACCGGATCTGCACGCAGCCGGCGATGCCTTTCTGTTTGACCTAGACGACCGGCTGACTGTTCTGGGACCAATTGGCTACAGGCCACAGCCCGCCTGGGGCTGGGATCGGCTGAGCAGGATGCTCGCAGATCACGATGACGCTGAGCTGGCAGACGATCTCTACGCCCACGCGCCTGTCTTCGACGCGCTGTTGCAGCTTTGGGATGATGAACTTTTCCTGTTCGCTCAACACCTTGCTGCAAGAACTTTTCCAACCGCAGAGAGCGACCTGCTTTACCAGTCAGGCTGCGTCCCGGGGCAGTGCACCTTTGCCATCGGCCTCCTCGTCGCAGACCCCGCAACCGAAACTGTTTACGCCGCCTACTTCAACGAGGGCGCACCGGATGTTCGCCCGCCCGTCGCCGAGTGGAGTGAGCCGGCTCAGGCCATCTTCGAGGCCTGGCGGTCCGGAGCGCTGCCGTGACGCGTCGGCTTATCTCCTCCGGATCGCCCTTTGAGCACCAGGCCGGCTATAGCCGCGCCGTCGTCGATGGGGATTATGTCCATGTCGCCGGGACCACAGGCTACGACTACGCAACCATGACCATGCCTGAGGCCATCAAAGACCAGGCCCGCAATGCGCTGGCCACCATTGCAAGCGTGCTGGAAGAGGCCGGCACCTCGCTCGACCAGCTGGTGCGTGTTCACTACTACCTCACCAATCGGGAGCATGCGGACGGTCTTTTCGCCATCACCGGAGAGGTCCTCGGCGACATTCGCCCGGCTGCGACGCTTTTGATCTGCGACCTCTTGAACGAGGAAATGCTTGTGGAGATCGAAGCCACGGCCAAGCTGCCGAAGTAGCAGCCCGTTCAAGGCACTTAACGCTTGCGCGGCATCACCTTATCGCGCACCGACGCCAGCAGGTCGGGTCGGTGATCGTTGATAAACCGCACCGTCCGTGCGCCGCCGCCATAGACAAGGAGCGCTGGTAACCACAGCCCTTGGGCGCCAACCAGAGATTGGCGAAAACGCCCCTGTTTGATGCGCCCATCCAGCAAGATGATCCAAAGGCCGCGCTTCAGGCCCAGATCACCCACATGCTCCCAAGCAATCTCAGTGTTACCCAGCCCCAGGCGCATCCGGTGC
>JBHJIX010000138.1:0-6941 GCA_050043025.1 Cohaesibacteraceae bacterium | reverse complement strand
CGAAGAATCCAGGCCAGTTGACGAACACGGTGTCATAGCCCTGCGCGACCATGGTCGGTGCGTCAGCATAGGTGTCGACACGCTCTTCAGCGGTCACGCCGATGATGCGCACTTCGCCAGCTTTGGCGAGCTCAACAGCTTCGGAGAAGCCGGTGGAGACAGCCTGAACCTCGCCAGACAGAAGCGCAGCCATGGTCGGCCCGCCGCCATCATAGGCAAGGTAGTTCATTTCGATCGGATCAGCGCCAGCTGCCTGGAACACCATGGCAGCTACCAGATGGTCCCTGCCGCCGGGCACCGAACCACCGCCGATGGCGACGCTGTCGGGGTCGGCGTTGAAGGCATCGACCAGGTCAGAAACCGAACCGATTTCACTGTCGGCAGCAACGACCAGCGCTGCATAGTCGCCGATGGTACCGGCGATGAGTGTGAGATCACGGAAGCTCTGCGGGAACACGCCGGTCAGTGAGCGAATCACGATCGGGGTCGAGTTCACCATCAGCGTTCCAAAGTTGCTGTTGGCATTCTCGATAAGGTGGCCGATGGCACGACCGCCGCCGCCGCCTGACATGTTCTCATAGGACGCCGAGCCGCCCAGACCAGCATTGGTCAGGGCCTCGCCTGTCCCGCGGGCTGTGCCATCCCAACCACCGCCGGCGCCGCCGGGGAAGAGGAAGAGGATGCTGTCGATCATTTCGTCGGCCATAGCCGGCGTGCCGAGCCCGATAACGGCTGCAGCAGCGACAGCCAAGGCCCGACGTGTGAGGTTGAATCCTATCATTGTTTCCTCCCAGATAGGTTGTTGTTGTTATGAGCCGGACACGTCCAGACTCAACGGTTCTTCTGAGACAAGGATACCGTCCTCGTCACAGTAGACATATTTTCGCGTGTCAAAAAAGGTGTTTCCGAACGCGACTGGAACATCGATGGCGCCGATACCGGTTTTCCCGCTGCGGATCGGGCTGGTCCCAAGTGCCTTGACCCCCAAATCTATGGCGGTGAGCCGGGATGTGTCGCGGACCGCGCCGTTGATGATGATTCCGGCCCAGCCATTTTGAACAAGAATGTCCGCGTTGACGTCGCCGAGGAGCGCTGTGTTGAGCGAACCACCGCCGTCCAGAACGATAACGGCGCCATTGCCGGGCGTGCAGAAAAGATCCCTCTGAACCAGAAGCGTATCCTCAACGGTGATGGCCGTGCGCACCGGACCGGCGAAGCGGCGTCGGCTACCAAAGTCCTTAAAGGGGAGCGCGACGCGGCGGACCTTGCCGGGATGCGCATCGTTGAGGTCAGCAGTCGATAGAGGTTCCAACGCGGTCATCACGCGGCGTCCCCCACTAGGTTTGCTGGAACCATCACCGACCCTTCCATGATGAGCCTCTGAGTGCGGAAGGTGGTTGCTGACACTGCGTGGGGACCATTGCCGGATTGCTGAACCTCGGCGGCGACCGGGAGGACGCCAGATGGATTGGCGATCCGCAACACCTTGTTGTCGTCCTGTTCATTCTTTGAATGACGGTTTGCAACAATGGCGTGGATCAGCGTTCCAGGTATCTGGGCTGCGACGGCCGTGCACATGCCGCCTGGCAGGGTGATTGCCCGGTGCGTGTTGCCCATGGAAATTAGGCGCACGGAAACATCGGCGTCCTCAGCCGCATAGTGACGACCATCAAGTGCCGTGAACGGAGCGGGTGGTGCGACCAGGGCAACCTTTGGGTTCGACATGGGTACATCACCTGGAGTGTCGGCCAGGCCTGCCGCTCCCCCAGCCACGCGCCGGATGGCATCAAGCTTGGCCATCACGTCGGAATTGGCATCGAGGTCCATAGGGTCTTCAGCGCCAGTGCAGTCAAGGTCTGATGCTTTGACGAAAGCGACGGGATTGGCTGCGTCGACAAAAGACAACGGAACGTCTCCCACGCCTTCGACCGTGTGGGTGGTAAGCGGGCTACCTGTGGGCAAAAGGCTGCCGGTCGATGCGCCTCCGGGATCTAGGAAGTTCAGCTCGACCATGGCGCCGCTTCCTGAAACGCCGGGGATTTCAAAGTCGCCGTCCTCTATGGCAGCACCATCCTTCACCGAGAATGTCGCGAGGTAGATCTTGTTCGTGTTGGTGTTGAGGATGCGCACGGTCGCTCTGTCGCCATCTGCTTTCACCAAGCGCTCGCGCAGAGCAAACGGGCCAATGGCCGACGACATGTTTCCGCAGGTCGAGACATAGTCGGCAACTGGTGCGTCCACGGCGATCTGCACAAAGGTGTAATCGACATCCGCCTCCGGATGCCTCGAAGGTGCGACAATGACGACCTTGGAGAGCGAAGAGAGCCCACCGCCCATGCCGTCCAGCTGACGGCAATAAGGGTCTGGACTACCAAGAACATGCAGGAACAGGCGGTCGCGTATGTGTTGGCCAGTCGGAAGGTCGGCGGCGTTGAAGACAACTGCCTTGGACGTGCCGCCGCGATAGAACGCCGCCCGGATAGGGATAGCGCCGCTCATGCGGCATCCTTCATGAAGGCGCGGAACGTGCGTGGCAGAAGTCCGCCTTCAGCGAAGGTTCGGCGCTCGCCCTCATTGTATAGGCGTAGGTCGAGGGGGCTCGTTTCGCTCGTGCCGTTTTGGCGATGAATGGTCAGTCCAGCGCTCTTGAGATCGTCCTTGAAGGCGATGTCATAGAGCTCGGTCCCATCCAGTCGCAAAGTCTTGCGGGTCACGCCTTCTGGAAAACACAGCGGCGCGATCCCCATGTTGACGAGGTTGGAGCGGTGAATGCGCTCAAAGCTTTCGGCGATCACGGCCTTCACGCCGGCAAGCCAAGGTGCCTTGGCCGCCGTGTCGCGCGACGAGCCGCAGCCATATTCTTTTCCGCCGATCACGACCAAACCTTGCCCACGCGCTTTGTAGGTTTCGATGGCCTTGAAGACGGTCGTAACCTCACCCTCAGGCTCAATGCGTGCCCAGGACCCTTCCTTATCCGGCGTCATCTCGTTGCGAAGACGGTAATTGGCAAACGTTGAACGGATGACGACATCCGAGCAGCCGCGCCGTGTCCCGAATGAATTAAAGTCTCGCTGCTGGATGCCTTGCGCCATCAGGAACTGTCCAGCTTCAGACTGGGGTGTGATCATGCCGGAGGGCGAGATGTGGGCGGTGGTGATGGAGTCGCCGAGGATCACGAGTGGACGCAGGTTGAGCAGCGGCTCAACTGGCTGTCGGCTGGTTGGGATGGCTTCGACGAAGGGTGGAAAAGTCACATAGGTCGAGGGCTGCCAGTCATAGGTGCCACTGTCGACCTCCATGACATTCCAGTGTTCATTGACCGTCGCTATCCCGTTGTAATTGTTCACGAAATCTTGCGGCTTCAGATGATTGGCAATGACATCATCGACTTCGGCAGGTGACGGCAAAATGTCTTTCAGCATCACAGCCTTGCCGTGCTGATCAGTCCCCAAGGGTTCGCTGGTGATGTCCTTTAGGATGGTCCCCATCAGGGCATAAGCGATGACAAGGGGCGGGGAGGCAAGCATGTTGCGCGAGGCCAGTGGATGGATGCGCCCGGCAAAGTTGCGGTTTCCAGAGAGCACAGCAACGCCCTTGATGTCGTGCTTGCGGATCGCCTCTTCGTGCTCAGGCTTCAGCGGACCCGACATGCCGTTGCACGTTGAGCAGGAGAAAGCCGCAACTTCAAAACCCAATTGATCGAGCGAGGTTTGTAGCCCGCTCTCGGCTAGATAGTTGGCCACCACGCGTGAACCGGGCGCCAGAGATGTTTTGACCTGCGGTCCAACCGAAAGGCCACGTTCCACTGCGTTGCGTGCGAGGAGACCAGCAAGGACCATGTTCCGCGGATTGGCAGTGTTGGTGCAACTGGTAACCGCTGCGATGATCACATCACCATCGCCCATGTCGCAATTGGTGGCGGGCACCGGGAAACGACGCGATGCTTCTTCATCGGTGTTGCTGGCCAGGGTCCAGGTGGCCTTGGCGAGATCGATGCGTTGTTCCGGCTTTGCTGGGCCAGCTACGGACCGTCCGATCTGGGACAGATCCAGCGGAATAACCACATCATACTCAATGGAGGTTTCGCCCTCCTCCGCCCACATTTGCTGAGCTCGGCAATAGGCTTCCGCCCGACGGGTATGGGCATCGTCGCGCCCGGTTTCCCGCAGATAGCGGATTGTTTGGGCATCGACCGGGCAGAAAACACACGTCGATCCATACTCTGGAGACATGTTGGCGATGGTCGCCCGGACGGCGACCGTCAGCCGGTCATAGCTCTGCCCGAAAAGCTCGACGAAACAATCGACCACACCGTGGGCGCGCAGCTTTTCAGCCACGACAAGTGCAATGTCGGTGGCCGTGATGGCATCGGAGGGCTTGCCGGTAACCTCAAGGCCTATGACCTTGGGAATGTTCACCGGCGTCGTCTCGCCGAACAGGATCGCCTCTGCCTCCAGTCCGCCGATGCCCCAGCCTAGAACGCCGAGCCCGTTGATCATGGTGGTGTGGCTGTCGGTTCCCAAATTGGTGTCGGGGATCAGGAGCGATTGGTCGCCGTCAGATGCCATAACCGTGTGGCCGAGATACTCCAGATTGACCTGGTGCATGATGCCGCCGCCCGGTGGCACGACCCGGAGCTTTTCAAAGCGTGCCTCGCAGGCTTTTAGAAAAGCGAAGCGCTCGCGGTTCACCTCGAATTCACGGTCCATGTTTTTCTGGAGCGCGAACTTCTCCGCCCAGTGGTTGATGGTCATGGAGTGATCGATCACGAGATCGACCGGTAGGCTCATATCCACTTTGGATGGGTCGCCGCCACGATCGGCCAGCATGGAACGAATGGCCATCAGATCGACCAGCAGGGGCAGGCCCAGCATATCCTGGAGAAGCAGGCGGGCGGGGCGGAAGGGCACCGCATCACCTTGCCGTTAGGCTACGAGTGAAAGCGCCTCACCGGAGCAATCATGACGGCCGCTGTTCTCTGCCAGAACGCGCAGTGCGTAGGGCAGGGTGTTCAGTTCCTGCCCAAGCATGCCAGCGTAATCGAACGCCTTGTAAGGCGTGTTTTGAATTGTATGCGTCCGCATGGGTTCCCGATCCCCTTGGTCGCGCAGACACTAGCCAGCGGTTTGATCGAAGCGCAACATTCTGAAATGCTGGTTTCACCTGATAGAACGGATCTGAAGTGGGAGCGTTCATGGCAGCAACACGAACGGAGGCGGTGGAGCGCGCGCTATCCATTTTGATGGCCTTCTCCGCTCAGCGCCCGACCATGAGCCTTGCCGAGCTTGCCGAAGAGACGGGTCTGCACAAGAGCACGATCCTGCGTCTGACCAACTCTATGGGTGTCTATGGCTTTGTCCAGCGAGATGATGGTGGACGGTTCAGCATTGGGCCGAGCGTCTGGCGTCTGGGCCTTTTGTTCCGCCGTGACTTCGTGACACGTGAGGCCATCGCGCCCGCCTTGCGCAAGCTGGTCGAGGCGACGGGCGAGACGGCATCTTTCTATGTGAAATCAGGCGATGAGCGGGTTTGTCTCTACCGGGAAAACTCGCCCAACCTTCTGCGCTTCCATGTGGAGGAAGGGATGCGGCTTAACTTATCGACCGGTGCGTCAGGATTGGTCCTGCGGCGTTACTCCGGCGAGGAGATGGACAACCTCTCCGCGTTCAATGCCAATGGCACTGCCCAGTCCGTGGGGCAGACAGTCAACGATATCGCGTCCATTTCAACTCCAGTCTTCACCTCAGCAAGCGAGCTGATGGGGGCGTTGACGGTCTCCGGTCTTAAGAGCCGGTTCGATGATGAGGCTCGCACTGCCGTTATGCCGCTGTTGGAGGAATTGGCGCGCGGTCTCGGCAAATCGAGTTGAACGTTCTGCTGGGCGAAACGAGGGGTTTCACGACTTGCTGGCCAGTCCGGGTCCGCCTAACTGGCTCCCTTGGGCTGGATTGAAGGACCTGTTGCATGCTGACTCATGAGATCAACGCCGCTTTCCGAAATAGGCTGGATAAGGGTGGCGCGCTTTTGATGCCCGGGGCCGCGAACGCTATGGCGGCACGGATGATCACCGATCTTGGTTTTGAGGCGATCTATCTTTCCGGCGCCGGGCTCACCAACACCTATCTTGGGATGCCTGATCTCGGCTTCGTGTCCTTGCCGGAGATCGCACAACATACAGCCACCATTCGCAACGTGACAGACCTGCCTTTGGTGGTTGATGCCGATACCGGGTTCGGCAACGCGCTCAACGTGCGTCACACCATCCGCACGTTAGAGCGTGCCGGGGCGAGCGCCATTCAGTTGGAGGATCAGGTGAATCCTAAGCGGTGCGGGCATTTCTCAGGTAAAGACGTGGTTGATCTTGAAGCGGCCCGCAGCCGCATCAAAGCGGCGGTCGATGCGCGCGAGGACCCTAACCTCTTGATCGTCGCCCGCACGGATGCTCGCGCAACGCGGGGTTTTGACGAGGCCATCGATCGGGCGGCCGCCTTTGTGGAGGATGGCGCGGACATCACCTTTGTTGAGGCGCCTGAGAGCATGGAAGAGATCCGCCGTATCCCTCAGCGGCTTGCCGGCATTCCACAACTGGTGAATCTGGTCGTTGGCGGGCGAACGCCCATCATCAAATTGGAGGAACTCGACCGAATGGGTTTCGGTCTGGTGCTTTATGCGAATGTGGCGCTTCAAGGTGCGTTGCTTGGCATGGAACGCGCGCTTTCCACGCTGAAGGAAGATGGGAAACTGGATGAGGATGGTCCCGTGGCAAGCTTTGCTACGCGCCAGAAAACAGTCCAGAAGGGCCTCCATGATGCGCTGGAAGCGCGGTACGCGCCAAAGCCACAACTGCGCGCGGTCTAAGTCCTTTGATCGATGCTTTGCCGGCTAGCGAAGCGGGTGTTCAGCCGCTCGGACGTTTACCAATTCTTAAGGCTTTCCACTAA
>JBHJIX010000137.1:0-13262 GCA_050043025.1 Cohaesibacteraceae bacterium | reverse complement strand
CCAGGCTTTTCAGGATCGCCCGCCGGACTATGCGCTTTGTCTGTTAGTCAAGATACGCGAAGTTATAGGCATCCATATAACTGATCTTCCGCTGAAGGTGTGCGCACATGGCAGAGGAAGATCAGTTCTATGGATGACTATAACTTCGCGTATCTTGACGAACAGACAAAGCGCATGGTCCGGCGGGCGATCCTGAAGGGCCTGGCGGTGCCGGGCTATCAGGTGCCGTTCGCCAGCCGTGAGATGCCCATGCCTTATGGCTGGGGCACAGGGGGCGTGCAGGTCTCAGCCGCGGGTATGACGCCGGACGATGTGGTGAAAGTGATCGACCAAGGCGCCGACGACACCACAAATGCCGTTTCGATCCGCAAGTTCTTTCAGAAGACCGCTGATGTCGCCGTCACCGAACATACCGGCGAGGCGACCGTTATCCAGACCCGCCACCGGGTGCCGGAGGAGCTTCTGACTGAGAACCAGATCCTTGTTTATCAGGTGCCGATCCCAGAGCCGCTGCGCTTTCTGGAACCTCGCGAGACGGAGACCCGCAAGATGCACGCGCTTGAGGAATATGGCCGCATGCATGTGAAGCTATACGAGGACATCGCCAGACACGGCGCCATCGCGACCGCCTATGCCTATCCGGTGAAGGTGGAGGACCGCTATGTGATGGACCCATCACCGCTCCCCAAGATCGACAATCCAAAGCTTGAGTCCGAATGCATTCAGCTTTTCGGCGCGGGACGCGAGCAGCGCATCTACGCGCTGCCGCCTTACACCAAGGTGGTGAGCCTCGACTTTGAGGATTATCCGTTCGACCCCTCCAAGGCCGACCATCCCTGTGCACTTTGTGGGTGCACGAACAGCTATCTCGATGAGGTTATCGTCGACGATGATGGCGGGCGGATGTTTGTCTGCTCGGACACTGACTATTGCGAATCCCGCCGCAAACGAGGCTTCACAGGACCGCAGTTTCCCTTGGCAGGAGAAGCAGCATGAGCGTGACCCCGCTGCTTGAGGTTCAGGACCTCACGAAGACCTACAATGGCCGCATCGGCTGCCAGAACGTCTCTTTCAGGCTCTATCCGGGTGAGGTGATGGGCATTGTGGGCGAGTCGGGCTCCGGTAAATCCACGCTGCTCAACTGCATGGCCGGACATCTGGCGCCAGACTCAGGCAAGGTGCTGTTCGACACGCGAGTCGATGGCCCGCGCGACACCTTGGCGATGAGCGAGCCGGAGCGCCGCATGTTGGGTCGTACCGACTGGGCCTTTGTGCACCAGAACCCACGCGACGGACTGCGCATGCGAATCTCAGCCGGCGGCAATGTTGGCGAGCGGCTGATGGCCGTCGGCGCACGGCACTATGGCACCATCCGCGATGCAGCCGGCGATTGGTTGGAGCGGGTGGAGATCGCAACCGACCGGATCGATGACCGTCCGGCCCAGTTCTCCGGCGGTATGCAGCAGCGCTTGCAAATCGCGCGCAATCTGGTCTCCGGGCCGCGTCTTGTGTTCATGGACGAACCAACGGGTGGCCTTGATGTGTCGGTTCAGGCGCGCCTTCTGGACCTTTTGCGAGGACTGGTCCGCACAATGGGTCTGTCGGCCTTCATCGTCACCCATGACCTTGCGGTTGTGCGCCTTCTGGCGGACCGGTTGATGGTAATGAAATCCGGTGATGTGGTGGAATCGGGCCTTACCGACCAAGTGCTCGACGACCCCCAGCACGGCTACACGCAGCTTCTGGTCTCATCGGTCTTGCAGGTTTAGGAGAGGGTCATGTCCCCCATCATCAAGGTCGAAGACCTCGCCAAAAATTTCACGCTGCACAATCAGGGTGGCACCGTCATACCGGTCATAGAAGACGGCGCGTTTGCCGTCGAAGCTGGCGAGTGCGTCGCGCTCACGGGCGTTTCCGGCGCCGGCAAGTCGACGGTTATGCGCATTCTCTATGGCAACTACCTCGCCCAGTCAGGCAAGGTCGAGATCGCCGGCGTCGACAGCACCAAGGCCGAACCGCGCGACGTCCTCGCCCTGCGGCGCGAAACGCTGGGCTATGGCAGCCAGTTTCTGCGCGGCGTTCCGCGCGTTGCGACCTTGGACGTCGGCTCCGAGCCATTGTTGGCGGTCGGCAAGAGCGAGGAAGAGGCTCGCGAGAGAGCGCGAGACCTCCTCACCCGCTTGCGCATCCCTGAGCGCCTGTGGTCGCTCTCGCCGACCACCTGCTCCGGCGGCGAACAGCAGCGCGTGAACATTGCGCGCGGCTTTGCCCACACCTACCCGGCGCTGCTTCTGGATGCGCCGACGGCCAGCCTCGACAAGGAGAACCGCGAAACGGTTCTCTCCCTGATCGAAGAGGCCAAAGCCGGCGGTGCGGCGATTGTCGGCATCTTCCACGATGTGGCCGCCCGGGAGCGCGTGTGTGATCGCGAGATCGATGTGACCCAGTTCACACCCAGCCTGGCCGCCTAAATGACAGGTCGTTTCATCGCGGTTGTTGGACCCTCAGGTGTTGGCAAGGACAGCGTGATGAATGCACTCGTTGAGGCGCGGCCCTCGATGGCGCGCGCCCGCCGGGTGATCACCCGCGCGCCCGAGGCCGGCGGCGAAGACTATGAACCGGTGGATGACGTCTCCTTCCGCGCCTACGCCGAACGCGGCGATTTTGCCCTGTGGTGGCAGGCCCATGGCCTTTACTACGGCATTCCAGCCACGGTGATTGATACACTCGACGATGGGCGCGATGTGATCGCGAATCTGTCCCGTAGCAAGCTCGAAGAGGCGCATGAAACATTCCAGCACCTCCACGTGCTTTCTATAACTGCCCCGGCGGATGTGCTCGCAAAGCGCCTGGCCGCCAGGGGCCGTGAAGACATCGAAGACATTCGTCGCCGGCTTGATCGTCCCTCACCCGCCTTTGCGGCGCATTTGCCGGTCACGCATCTCTCCAATGATGGCTCGCTTGAAGCCTGTGTTGCCGATGCGCTTGCTTCGCTCGATGCCGCCCGCACGCCAACCCCCCAAACTGCCTGAGACCACACCTTGCACGCATCTACCCTGCCCTCCCGTCAGACCCAGCCCGTTACCCTTGCCAACGCCAAGCTGATCCTCGGCGATGAAACCGTGACGGGCTCTGTGCATTTTGAGGGAGGGGTGATCGCGGGCGTCGACACGGGATCAGCCGTGCCAGCCGGCGCGGTGGATTGCGACGGCGACTATGTCGGCCCCGGCCTGATCGAGCTGCACACTGACAATTTGGAGCGGCACCTCTCGCCGCGCCCGCGCGTGAAGTGGCCTCACAACGCCGCAATCGTTTCGCATGATGCAGAGCTTGCGTCGGTTGGCATCACGACCGTGTTCGATGCGGTGCGCCTCGGCTTCATCGAAGAGGTTAAGGCGACCAAACATATCGAGCGCTATGCCCGCTCCATGGTGACGGAAATCCTTCAGGCGCGCGAAGCTGGGCTCCTCAAGATAAGCCACCATGTGCATCTGCGCGCCGAGATTTGCTCCGAGACGTTGATCGAGGAGCTCGACACGTTCGGGCCGGAAGATCGCATCGGCATTGTCTCACTGATGGACCACACGCCAGGTCAGCGTCAGTTTGCCGACATCAGCCAGTACGAGGCCTACATGCGCGGCAAGCATGGGCTGTCGCAGGCCGAGTTCGACCAGCATGTTGCCGAACGCAAGGAACTGGGCGCGCGCGTTGGACTCTATCACGAGGAAGCCTCGGTCCAAGCAGCGGCACGGTTTGGCGCGGTGCTTGCCAGCCATGATGACACGACGCATGAGCATGTGGAGCGCAGCGCCGAGCACGGCATCAAGCTTGCCGAGTTCCCGACAACCATCGGTGCAGCGCATGCCTGCCGCCAGCATGGCATCGCCATCATGATGGGTGCACCCAATGTGGTGCGCGGCGGATCGCATTCCGGCAATGTGGCCGCTCACACGCTCGCCGAAGCCAATCTGCTCGATATTCTCTCCTCGGATTATGTGCCCTCGGCGCTGATCTACGCGGCGGCCAAGCTGGGCTTGATGTGGGACGACATGGCCCGCGCGATGGCGACCGTTTCAACCGCGCCTGCCAAGGCTGTGGGTTTGGATGATCGCGGGGTGATTAAGATAGGAAAGCGGGCCGATCTGGTCCGCTTCACGCTTGCTGACGACCTTCCACTGGTGCGAGGCGTTTGGAGCCACGGCACGCAAGTTGGGTGAGCTGACGGATCAACTTCTATTCGCTTCCCTTGGCTTCGGCAGCGTAGCGTTCCCGTTCCGCATCCATCGCCTCACGCCAATCGCGCCGTAGCAGATCCATACGACGCGGAATCTTCTCGTCCATTACACTGGCCTGCACAATGCGTTCGGTGCGGAAGTAGCGGAAGTCTTCGCGCAGTTCACACCAGGCGGCAATGATCCGACCGATGTCGCGGTAGCCGAGCAGGATCGGCCATACCACCCGATCCGTGTCCGTGCCTTTGGTATCGCGGTAGACCAGCCAGATCTTGTTGCGCGTGCGGATCGCCCGGCGAATCTCGGATGCTCCGAGCACCTCTTCTGGCCCGTCCACCGGGGCCACGCTGGTCACAGGCTCAACAAAAGACGCGTTGAGGCCGGCCGGTGCAACGGCCTCGATCTTTGAGATGAGTTTGGCGGCTGCTAAGGCCAGATCCGGCTCGCCGCGTGTCTGAACCCATTGGGCGCCCAACACGGCCGCTTCCACTTCGGTGGATGTCAGCATCAGAGGCGGCATGTGAAAGCCTGCCTCAAGAATGTAACCGACGCCGGCCTCGCCCTGGATCGGAACGCCCTGCGCCATGAGCGCTGCCATGTCGCGATAGACCGTTCTCTTGGTGACCTCCAGCGTCTCACCGATGGCCTCGGCGGAGATCGGTCGGCGGGATCGCCGCAGTATCTCAATGATCTCAAAGAGCCGGTCAGCACGTCTCATCCCATCACCTTTTTGGTCCAATCTACCTATGCTGACAGGATGCTGACAACACGCTGTCAGCATCGGGTCGCTAAGCGGTGAAGATGTCTTGGGAGCAATCGCCATGCATCGTGCGGCAGAGCTTCGTGGCAACTACGTCTTGGAAAGGACCAAAGTGATGAAACTGCTCCAAACCCTCCTGCTAGCCCTCACGTTTGGTGCGACGGCGTCTGCCGCACAGGCAGACGCGTCGAGTGACCCCCTCGTCGCCATGGGGGCCTATGTCGCGTCAGATGACATGGGCCAATCAGAAGCTTTCTACATGGCGCTCTTTGACCGGGAACCGGTCATTCGCCTGGATGATTTCATCGCGTTCGATGTGTCCGGCGGTTGGTTCGCCATCGTTTCACGCCCGCGCTACGCGGCTGGTTCCATCCCTGGGAACGGTCCCGTGCCCTACATCCAGTCAGGCGATCTGGAGATCATCCGTGCACGGTATGGTGCCGCATCAGGCGGAGAAGCGCCCGCCATCATCATGGAGCCGGGCATCTCTATCCTGAAGGTCTATGATCCCGAGGGCCAGTTGGTCGAGTTCTTCGCGCTGACCGGAAGTTAAAATCCGGGGATAGCCAGGGCCGTCGAATGGCCGGCGGCCCGGTGACCCAGTCTTTTCCGGCTGAGTTAGCGCCAATCTTTTCTGCCCGCCGCTCTGGGCCTACGGCCCAACCGCTTAGCGGGCGAGTCCTTCGCCTTCCAGGTACTTCATCGCGGCGGGAATGTCGGCGGCATCGCGCAGTTCCAGAACCAGGCGCGGTGAAACATCGAGCGCGGCAATGGCTTTGAAGACCGCGTGCCAGCGGATTGTCCCGCGACCCGGCGCCCAGTGGCGGTCGGCATAGCCATCGGCGTCCTGAAGATGGACGTGATCGAGCCGGTTGCCGGCGTCCACCACATAATAGTCCACTGGCGGTGCACCGGTTGAGCCGTGGGCATATTCGGCATGGCCGGTGTCGATGGAGAGCTTAACTGCGTCGCTTTCAAAGCTTTCAGCGAGTTCGCGCCGATCGGACGGGTCAATGTCCTGAATGTTCTCAATCACGAGGGTCACACCTATGTCACCGGCGCGCCGGACGACATCGCCCATCACGGCGTGAACCTTCTCAATCTTCTCCTGGCGGGCAGACGCCTTGTTGCCGCCGCCGGGATTGTTGGAGAAATTGTTGTAGTCCCAGGTTGAGTAGGGCGAGTGGACAACCATTTGCGTCGCACCCAGCGCTTCACAGATGTCTAGGCCCGTCTGGTAGCGCTTGGTGACCAAGGGACGGATTTCAGGGTCATCACAATCCAGCGGCACGTTCCAGAACGGCCCATGTATGCCCAGCCGGCCGGTGTAGCCGTCCAGCTCGCGTTTGATCGCCGTGGCATGGCTTTGCCAATCGCCCAGAAGGAGCTCAGTCGTGGTGAAGTCTTGAACTTCAAGATCGCGCTCGCCTTCGATCAGCCAGTCGCGATAGGTCGGCAGGCTGTCGAGCGTTAGCGCGGCGCCGATAGTAAGTGGCAACATAGGGGTCTCCTGGGCCGACGAACTCGGCAGATGGGGATTAGAAAACGCGGGCACCTTCGCGCCAGACAGCAGCGACCTGTGGCTGGCCTTCCACCTCACGGATAGCGACCAGATCAGCACGCAAGCCAGCTTCGATGCGGCCGCGATCTTCAAGGCCCGTCAGGCGCGCCGGCGCGTCGCTCACCAGGGCGATGGCCTGCGGCAGATCGTGTGGCAGGTCCGTGTCATGCGCGAGCTTGAAGGCAGCATCGAGCAGGCTGCGCGGCACATAGTCGGACGCAAACGCATCGACCAGGCCTTCAGCCAGCAGCTCTTTCACCGCAACATTGCCGGACTGCGATCCACCCCGCACATAGTTCGGCGCGCCTGCGATGTTGGCGATCTCGAGCGCCCTGGCATGGTGGGCCGCTTCGAGCGTGGTAGGAAACTCAGAGACGTCCACGCCTTCACGCTTGGCGAGTTCCACATGCTCCACTGATCGGTCGTCATGGCTCATCAGCGTGATGCCATGGGATTTGGCCGCACCAACGACATGAGCGCGCACGGCGGCACCGACGCGAGCAGACCGTTCGAACAGTTCGTCCATGCGCTCGCGACCCTCTTGCGGCGTGATCTCCATTTCATGGATCATATGGTTGCACCAGCGCTCCACATTGGGGCTCTGGCGGTCGCCTGGCGTGTGGTCCATGACCGACACGAGGCGTGTCATCGCCTCACCGATGATGGCATCGGTGAGCGGGATTGTATCAGGATCAGAAATCTCACAACGCAGATGCAAGAGGTGGTCAGCGCGGAACATGCCGGACGTCTGACCGTGCTCCAGGGCCTCGACCAAAGGCTCCAAGATCTCACGGCGCTCCGGGCGCTTCATCGAGGCGCCGACGCACAGGCTGTCGAACACGGTCGTCGTGCCGCCGGAAATCACCACGCCATCATGCGCCATGAGGGCTGGCAGGAACTGCCACTGCACCGTTGAACGCGGATGAACATGGGTTTCCACATGGTCGGTGTGGACATCGATGATGCCGGGGATGAGCGTCAGGCCATCGCAGGCAATCGCGCTCATACCGTCATTGGTAGGAGCCGCATGGACGGCGGCAATGCGGCCGTTCTCCACATCGATGCTTCCGGCGATCACGCGGTCGCGCAAAACGATACGCTCGCAGGCAAGGCGGAACCCAGATGGCGAGCGGGTGTCGGGTGTTCCAACAGCGACGGGCGTGTCGGTCCAGACCGTGGACGGTGTGTCGAGCATGGCTAAACCTTCCTGTGCAGGCACGGCGTGGAGTGAAAAATATGCAGGGCGAAACGGCCGCAAATCGGCGACCAAGATTCGATGACGCGCAGGCGTCGATGATGCTGTGAAGCCTTGATTGTATGACGTTTCGATAGAGGTTCCATGATCGTTTTGTGACACAAGCGGTTTCCGGCCATCGCGCCCTTTTCGCGGCGGCCTTGGTCATGCTTACGGTCTTTGTCCCCATCCCTTGTTCTTAGAAGGTTAGGCCGTATGAAACAGCGCAGTTTGAGCCAGGCGCCCTCCATTCACCCCGAGGCGGACGTCGCCGAGGACTGCACGCTTGGGCGCTGGACCGAGGTGGGCCGCAACACCCAGATGAAGACGTCGTCGATGGGCGACTATTCCTACATCACCGACAATGGACATGTGGTTGGAACAACCATCGGCAAGTTCTGTTCCATTGCCAATGGCGTGCGTCTCAACCCGGGCAACCATCCGACCTGGCGGGTGTGTCAGCACCACGCGATCTATCGCTCAGCGGCCTACGGGCTCGGCGAGGACGATGCGGACTTCTTCGCCTGGCGCGAACAGAATGACGTAACGATTGGTCATGATGTCTGGCTTGGCCATGGCGTCACGGTGACGGCTGGCGTGACCATCGGCACCGGAGCGGTGGTTGGCGCAGGGGCGGTGGTGACCAAGGATGTCGCGCCCTACACCATTGTTGGCGGCGTGCCGGCCAAACCGATCCGTGATCGGTTCACGCGTGGGCAAGGTGAAGCGCTGATGGAAATCGCCTGGTGGGACTGGACCCATGATCAGTTGGGCGCCGCGTTGGATGATATCCGCAATCTGAGCGTGGACGCCTTCATCGAGAAACACCGGTAAAGTTAGCCGGCGGCCTTCTGTTACAAAACTGTGCCTCAGAGTTCATTGAGCCGTCACGAAACTGAAGCGCTTCTGTCAAACAAGGTCACTAGGAGCCGGTTGTCCGGGCAATCTTGCATGCTCGGAAAGATCCCCAAATCTGACCGGAGACTTGAAGATGACCCGTTCCATTCTCGGCGGTACGCTCGCGGCCGCGCTTGCCTTCACTGGCTTTACCTCCGTTGCCATGGCCGACTGGCGCGAAGACGTGCCGGTGTTCCGCGTTGGTATCCTCGGCGGCGAAAACGAAGCTGACCGTCTGCGCGAGCATGCGTGTCAGGAGACCTATCTGGAAGAACGCCTGGGCGTTGACGTTCAGCTGTTCCCCGCATCGGACTATGCCGGCGTGCTGCAGGGCCTGCTCGCCGGTCAGCTTGAGTTCGCTGGTTTGGGTTCAGCTGGCTATGCCGGCATCGTTCTGCAAAATGAAGAGGCCGTTGAGCCACTCTACACCACCCAGCAGATCGATGGATCGCTTGGCTACTACTCTGTCATGTATGTGCGGGCGGATTCCGACATCCAGTCGCTGGACGACATGGAAGGCCGTTCGCTGGCGTTCGCTGACCCCAACTCCACCTCTGGTTACCTGGTTCCTTCCTTCGAGCTGCGCGACGAAGAGGGCATCGATCTGGAATCATTCTTCTCACAGACCGGCTTTGGTGGCGGTCACGAGCAGGCTGTCATCTCCGTTCTTCAAGGCCAGTACGACGCCGGTGTGACCTGGACGTCGGGTGTTGGCGACATCGCCGACGGCTTTTCTCGCGGCAAACTGCGCTCGATGGTCGACAAAGATCATCTGGATATGAACGACATCCGGATTATCTGGCAGTCCAACCTGATCACCAACGGTCCGCGCGTTATCCGTTCGGACGTTCCGCAGGAACTGAAGGACCTGGTCATGGGCGCCATGCTGCGCATGCAGTTTGAAGACCGTGACTGCTACGACGCCATCAATGACGGCGAGTCCATGTCCTATTACCCGCTCGGCCATGACTTCTATCTGCCGATCATCAACATGCGCCGCGAACTCACCGGCACGCGCTAAGCACCGCCCCATCAAGAAAGGCCCGAGTTGAAAGCTCGGGCCTTTTGCCATGTGGGCGACAGGGAAAGGCAAGCGCGAGGCGGCATCGACAACCCGGCTAAACGCCAATGGTCAAAGCGTCGCGTTTCCCTTTCCCCAGCTCACATCCTGACGATCATCAAACTGTCATGCAGGACTGCCTCAATGGCAGGCATGACGTGAAACTAGGCAGTCCCTTTCCTTGCTGTTCTGACCGTCGGTCAGATCGGCACTCCTGGCCAAACGGCCAGTACCACTCGGTTCAACGACAGGCAGAGGTTTCCCGTGCTGGAGCTCAAAGGCGTTTCAAAGCATTTTACGTCCACCAAGGCTGTGGACGATGTGTCCGTGACCATCGATGATGGCCAGATGGTTGGCATCATCGGGCGATCGGGGGCCGGCAAATCGACCCTCCTGCGGATGATCAACCGGTTGGCTGATCCCACGGCCGGTGAAATTCGGTTTGGCGGTCAGGATGTGGCCACCATCAAGGGGCGCCAGCTGCTTAACTGGCGTTCTGAATGCGCCATGATCTTTCAGCAGTTCAATCTGGTTGGCCGCTTGGATGTGATCACCAACGTGTTGACGGGCCGCATCTACCATCACGGCTTCGCCTCTTCGATGCTGAAGCTTTATTCGCCGGCCGAGCGGGCCTTTGCCGTGCATGCGCTGGATCGGTTGACGATGGCGCACACCGCAATGCAGCGCGCGGACACGTTGTCGGGCGGACAGCAACAGCGCGTCGCCATCGCGCGGGCCCTCGTGCAGGAGCCGAAAATCCTGCTTGCCGATGAGCCCATCGCCTCGCTTGACCCGCTTAACGCCAAGGTGGTGATGGACGCGCTGCGCACCATCAATCGCGAAGACAAGATCACCGTCGTGTGCAACCTCCACACACTCGATACGGCCCGCAAATACTGTGCCCGGGTGATCGGCATGGCCGCGGGCAAGGTCGTGTTTGACGGCCCGGCATCGGACCTCACCCTGGAAGCGGCGCGCGCGATCTACGGCGCTGATCTGGGCGATTTCACCGAGGAGATGACGTCAACCGATCTGGATGCGCTTGGCAGACCTCCAGCAGCCGCAATCGGCACCGCCGTGGACGGGCAACAGCTCGCCTCCTAGCGCTTCGACCCTCCCCTCGCACGTGCATCGTTTCGGGCTGATCCATCATGGCTGTGACCACCACCCCCTTGACCGAAACCGGGCACCCTCAGGACCCGGTGTCGATCTATGAAAAACACCGCACCGATCTTCAGCGCGCCAAGCTCGGGCAGAACATCCTGTTTCTGCTGTTGTTCTTCGGCATGCTGATTTTCTCCATTGTCACCTCGCAATTCTATCCTGAACGCCTCGCCCAAGCGGCATCGCGGGTGTTTGAGTATTTCGGCACCATCATGCCGAACCTGCAATGGGACCTTCTGTTTGAGGGTCGCGACGAGCAGGGCCGCGCCGTCGAGGGGTCTCTGACCTTCTGGTACACCGACCTCGACAAGTATCTGTCGCTCATCTGGGAAACGATCCTGATGGCGATCACCGCCACGCTGCTGGGCACTGCCGGCGCGCTGGCGCTGTGTTTTGCCGGGTCGCGCAACCTGATGAAGAACTCGTGGATCTACTTCTTCGCCCGCCGCTTCATGGAAATCTGCCGCGGCGTTCCGGAGATCCTGATCGCCCTTATCTTCGTGTTCGCCTTCGGTATCGGACCTCTTGCCGGCATTCTGGCTGTGGCCATTCACACAGCCGGCGCGCTCGGCAAGCTGTTTGCGGAGGTGAATGAAAACGTCTCCCGGCGCCCAATTGACGGCATTCGTGGCGTCGGCGGCAACTGGTTTGAGCAAATGCGCTACGGCGTGCTGCCCCAGGTTCTGCCGAACTTCGTTTCCTACGGGCTGCTGCGCTTTGAGATCAATGTACGCGCGTCTTCGATCATCGGCTTTGTCGGGGCCGGCGGCATCGGTCAGGAGCTCAACCGCGTCATCTCCTTCTATTCCGATGACCGCGTGTTAGCCGTGCTCGTTCTGGTGGTCATCACGGTGACGCTGATCGACCTGTTGTCAGAACGCCTTCGTCTCTACTTCATTGGCAAGGAGCAGCTCTAATGGCTCCCGTACGTACGCTTTCGGCACTCACAGAGGCTGACATCGCCGCCACACGGTCCGCCAACCCGGATGCCTTCGGCAACTCGCGCAAATCGCTGCTGATCTATGCGGCCTGGGCGTCTGTGTTCGTCTATCTCGCCTTTGCCTTCATCTATTTCGATTTCGGACGGATCTTCGAACCATCGGAGAACGCCCAAAGGCTGCTGCGCGCCATGTTCCGTTGGGAGGATATGGAAACCTGGCAGTATGCGAACATCTATCGCGGCATTGCCGAGACGCTTGCCATGGCTTTCCTGGGGACCTTCCTGGCCTCGCTTGTCGCACTGGTCGTCGGCTTCCTGGCTGCCCGCAACATCGTGCGTTTCGGCCTGTTTCGGCACACGGTGCGGCGCATCCTTGATGTCTTCCGCGGGATCGATCAGCTCGTCTGGGCGCTGGTGTTCGTGCGCGCTGTCGGCCTTGGGCCGTTGGCCGGCGTCCTTGCCATCTTCATCTCCGATATCGGAACGCTGTCGAAGCTCTACTCAGAGGCGATTGAGAACATTGACCGCAAGCAGGTGGAAGGCATCCGCTCGACAGGTGCCGGGCCGGTGCGGACGATCCGCTTCGGTATCCTGCCGCAGGTGCTGCCGGTGTTCCTGTCCCAGTCGCTCTACTTCCTGGAATCCAACACGCGGTCGGCGACCAGTTTGGGCATCGTTGGAGCGGGCGGCATTGGCATGATCATCATCGAGCGCTTCCGCGCGACGCTTTATGATCAGGTCGTGTTTGTGGTGATCAACGTGTTGATCCTGGTCGCGATCATCGACTGGGTGTCGAAGAAGATCCGCATGAAATTCATCGGTGAGGTCGGCGAGTAAGCCAGCCCCCGATCACGACAGGATGAGATCGCGGATTGTTTCTGCGATCTCCGGGGCAAGAATGACTCCTGGATGGGCAATAGCCGCATAGAGGCCGTCAACACCCTCAACCGGCCCAATCAGATTCTGACCGCCCACAGGCAAGGGACGATAGCCGACCTGAACCCCCACAACCCTTGCTGTTTCAAGGCCAGTGAGGACAGACCGGGCAGCTCCGAGCACCCGCTCGCCAATGGCGTCGTGCGCCGCAGGCGTGTCTTCCCAGGTCGCAAGATCGCCCACACCGGTAACAGCAACCAGCGTGTCGTGGGCATTGAAGCGCGCTTCCAGCGTTGGGCATCTGACCATGACAGGCATGGCCGGCAGGATTTCGGTGTGCGATGGGCCGGATGCGCCAGCGATGGTCACAAGTGCGACCGGCGAGGCTTCAACCGTATCTCCCAGTCCGAATGGCGCCAGCAGGCTTGTGCTGTCGAGCCCAGCGGCGACGACGCACACATCACATGACTGACGCCCTTGGTCTGTCTCCACCGCAACGATCCGCCCGCCCTCGGTCACAAGCGCCTTGGTGGTTGTT
>JBHJIX010000136.1:0-13463 GCA_050043025.1 Cohaesibacteraceae bacterium | reverse complement strand
GGGTTGGTGTGCGTTGCCGTTGCCTGCACGGATGATGTTCATGGGGAAGGGATCAAGGCTCTCGGTCATCCGGCCGATATGCCAGGGAGCGGGCGTGCAGGGGGTGGAGAGCGTGCCAGGCGCCGGGCCGGTGCCGGCGCCGAGCATGGTGGTGAGCCCGCTCATCAGCGCTTCAGCGATCTGCTGCGGGCAGATGAAGTGGATGTGCGCGTCGAACCCGCCAGCAGTGAGAATCTTGCCTTCGCCGGCAATCGCCTCTGTCCCCGGGCCGATGATGATGTCGACATTCGGCTGGGTGTCTGGGTTTCCGGCTTTCCCGATTGATGCAATGCGGCCGTCCTTCAAGCCAACATCAGCTTTGTAGATGCCCGTGTGATCGATGATCAACGCGTTGGTGATGACGGTATCGACCGCGCCATCGTCGCGTGTAACCTGGCTCTGGCCCATGCCATCGCGGATTACCTTGCCGCCGCCGAACTTCACCTCTTCGCCATAGGTGGTGAGGTCCTTTTCCACCTCGATGAAAAGCTCAGTGTCCGCCAGGCGCACCTTGTCGCCGGTGGTCGGGCCATACATGCCGGCATAGGCGGCGCGGGAGAGACTGGCTGGCATGGGGGGCTCCTTCGGGCGGATTAGGGCTGGATCAGGAGATCGCGCAGTTGCGCGGTGCGCTGTTGGGTAACGGCGGCGAGACAGGACGAGCGAATGAGGGGTTGGATCGAGCCGCCCTCATAGGGTGCGGCTTCTGACTCGCAATGGGCGTCGCAAAAGGGAATCCAGAGGCGCTGCGCATCGAGGATCGGTTGCCAAGAGGGTCGGCCCTGGCGTGCTTCGCGAAGCTCCGCCCATACTGTGTTCAGGTCTTCGTCGGCGGTTTGATAGTCCCGGTCGGCGCATATGTTCATGGCCATCTGAGTTTGCGGGTTTTTGCAATCGATGTCCTGCTGCGCCTGCGCTGGCATAGGGAGCAGGGCAAGGCCAGCTAGGAGAAGAAAAACGCGGATCATGGCGCTCTCTTTGGTCCCGGAAGGCGCGGGCCTTTTTTTGTCAAGCGGCGGGCGTTGGAGCCGGTCTTTTCCTGCATTGGCTTCACCGCTTCCAGCATGATCGCAGCTGGGCTTTCGCCGCGCATCAAAGCACGGGTGGTGTTGGCGGCGCTCTTTGCGAAGGCAACTTGCTTTTCGCGGACCATCAATTGGGTTTCGCTGGACGATTGGTTCCAGAAGCCGGCTGCACCCAAGGTGCGCATAGCGATGACAGATGGCGCGTCGAGCCCGATGCGCCAAAGCGCAAGATGAAGATCGATAAGTGAGCCGGCGCCAACCGGAGCCACCGATGCTTCAACCCCCGACGGGTTGGCTGTCGGCAAGGGCAGTGGGTTAACGGCGCGTCTGGCCGCCGTCATCCAACGCCAGGGGGGGAAGTTACCAATCAAAGCGCGCCCATAACCTCCTTGCGGAAGCCGTAGACTTCACGCTTGCCCGCCAGCGGAACCAGCGTAACGTCGCGCTCCTGCCCGGGCTCAAAGCGTACGGCCGTGCCCGCGGCAATATCGAGCCGCATGCCCCTGGCCGCATCGCGGTCGAAGGCGAGTGCCGGGTTGGTCTCAAAGAAATGGTAGTGCGAGCCGACCTGAACCGGGCGGTCGCCGGTGTTGGCGACCTTCAACGTGATGGTCGCAGCGCCTTCGTTGAGGGTGATGTCGCCTGCCTGGGTGATCACTTCGCCAGGGATCATGTCAGTCGTCCTCTTTTGTGTCGGAGCCTGATCGGCGCAGCACAACAATGGCTGCCAGAGCGACCACCGCGCCCAAGATCAGCATCACCGTCCAGTCACTGTGGGGATGCGCATGGGCGGGGCCGCTGCCATGGGCCAGGGCCACGCTTGGCAAAAGCAGGAGGGGTGTAAGGGCCGTGAGGCGCTTCATGGCTGTTGATCCTTGCTCAGTTGAGGGGGCGCTGCGCGCGGGCGTTCGGTGCTGGTTGTCGGGAAGGATTCCGCATCGATTTCATCTGGCGGAAGCGTGCGCCGCCATGGCCTGCCGGTCAGTACCTTGAATCCGATGATCGACATGACCACCACCAGAGCGATGCCGATGGCCAGAAGGTCGAAGCTTTGCAGCGGATGGTAGTTGTTCAACTCCATGATCGATAATGCGTCCTGACCCGCGTTGCCCAGCTTTGTATCGAGTACATGAGCTTATCTCGATCCTCAGGCGCGAAGCCGCCGGTCGGTAGTTTCTGAAGGAACACGTCGGTCACGCCGGCGTCGAAAACACCACCTTCAACTCCGTCTTCGCGAAAAACCATTAAGGGCAATCTGAGCGCAAACAGTATTCCGGCTTCGATTTGGTTCCACGGCGTCGGAAGGATCGTTTTTTTGATGTGCTTAGGCTCATCTTCCCAGGGCTTGAATACACCTCTGCCTGCTTCGAATTGGCGGAAGCCGAGGATCATGCCACCGGAGCAATGCCTGGAAATGAGAAGGATTTCTTTTAACGGGTACTCATCAGGATAGTCCGATTTTCCAAGAGCCCTACGTTCTAGGTTCTCTGCATCCAGAATTGCCAGCAGCTCGTCATAGGTCGTCTGCTGTTCTGGGCTCAAGCTAGAGGGCGCAGATACAAAGACGGGGATTTTGGCGGCCAAAGTATTTTACCGGATTGGTTCGTGAACGGTGACGAGCTTGGTACCATCGGGGAATGTGGCCTCCACCTGAACGTCGTGGATCATCTCCGCGATCCCCTCCATCACTTGGTCACGGGTGATGACATGGGCGCCAGCTTCCATCAGATCCGCGACAGCACGTCCGTCACGCGCGCCCTCGACCACGAAGTCGGTAATGAGGGCGATGGCCTCGGGATGATTGAGCTTCACGCCGCGCTCCAGCCGGCGGCGCGCCACGTTGGCGGCCATAGCAATGAGAAGCTTGTCTTTTTCGCGCGGGGTAAGCTGCATGGGGGATGTCCTTAAGGCGGGCTATTCTCGGTGGTCAAAGCGACCAGATCTTCGGCACATGGGTCTGCCGGTCAGGCGAGCTCGCAAGTTGGTTGATCAATGGGACCAAAGCTGCGCGCAGAGCATAGCCATCGGGGGCAAGCATGCGGATGACGAGCTTGTCGGCTCCTCCAACCTGCCAGTTGGTGGCTCCAGCGACCATATGGTCTTGGGCATCAATCATAGCGCGCGCGGTTTCCAGTTTCGCTTCGGCATGGTTGCCCACCAGCAACATTGTGGCAAGCGCCGTGTGACCGTCCAAACCGGCCGGATCGACTAAATGATCGGCAAATGGGGCACGAAGATGCACATTCTCAGCGTGTATTAGCTGGCCGTTATGGTGGATGCGCCAGCGGTCTCGCCAGCGGCCTTGGGTGAAGGTTTCGCCCATCGCGCGGCGACCGAGGATGACTGGCTCGACAAGCAGAAGAGATGCGTCTTTCTCGATCTCAGCGTGGATGGTGCGAGAGAGATCGGCCTGATTGAAGAGAATGGTCTCCTGCGGAAGCCAGTTGAGCGTTGCGCCTGCTGCGACGGACATGTGGACATCGATCTGGGCCGTGCCACCATCGGCCTTGTAGACCTTTTCGCAGGCCTGAGTGGTGACCGTAAGATTCGTCCCAGCGCCGGCCTCCGCCCGCCAGGCAAGATCATCGCCGCCTGTCACTCCACCCGCCGCGTTGATGATCACGGCCTCCAGGCCCGGGTCCCATGGCGCATCGGGGATGCGGATTTTTGCGGCACCCTGCTGATAAAGCGTGTCGATGCGTGAGCGGTTGCCGACACGCTTGGTGGTTATGCGTCCAGTACCTTGCGTGCGCTGAAACTTGGGAAGCACCGCCGTCACTGGCTGGCGACCTCATCGGCGCGAATGCCGGCGCGCCCGGCGCGGTACCAGGCAACAATCGCCGCGCGTTCTTCCTCCGTGATACCGGACACGTTGGCTGGGGGCATGGCGTGCGAGTAACCCGCCTGAAGCGCGATATCATGGGCCTGCTGGGCGATCTGCCACTCGGTTTCCAGCCGCACGCCGATGGGCGCCCAATAGGTGTCGAACCATGTCGGCTCTTGCGCATGGCACATGGAGCAGCGCCCCATCACGATGGCTGAAACCTCTTCAAAACCTGGTGCGGCGGCAAAGCGTTCCTGCGCCCGGCTCATGGCCGTCTCGTCCTCCCACGGATCGTGCTCGTTCCACATCGGTGCCATGGACAGAACGGCGATCACGATCATGGTGCCAGCAGCGGCGAACCAGGGCCAGATCAGCTTCTGCTTTGTGGCGTGCATGGTGTTGAAGAAGTGCCGCACGAACACGCCGACCAGAAACACCAAGGCTGCAATGAGCCAGTTGAACTCGCTGGCGAAGGCCAACGGGTAATGGATCGATAGCATCAGGAAGAGGACGGGCAGCGTAAGGTAGTTGTTATGTGTCGAGCGCAGCTTGGCGATCTTGCCGTACTTGGCTTCCGGCACGCGGCCGGCTTTCATGTCGGCGACATCGATCTTCTGGTTCGGGATGATGACCTTCGCCACGTTGGCGGCCATGATCGTGGCGGGAAACGCACCTAGATGGAGCAGCGCGGCGCGGCCTGAAAACACCTGTGCATAGAAGTAGCTCATGCCCAAAATGATGACGAACAGAACGCCCATCATCACCGGCGGATAGTCGCCGAGCTTGGAATTGCAAAGGCGTGAGTAGAGCACCCAGCCTAGGACCAGCGAGGCTACCGAAATGCCGATGCCCTGCCAGGTGGAGAGGTCCATCACGTGCGGGTCGATGAGATAAAGATCGGCGCCGAAATAGTAGACCAGAACCAAGAGGGCAAAGCCTGATATCCAGGTCCAGTAGGCTTCCCACTTGAACCAGACCAAATGCTCTGGAAGGTTATCCGGTGCCACCATGTATTTGTTGATGTGGTAGAAACCGCCGCCATGCACCTGCCACTCCTCGCCGCCGACCCCATGGGGCAAATGTGGACCTTTGCGCAGGCCAAGGTCGAGCGCGATGAAGTAAAAGCTTGAGCCGATCCAGGCGATGGCGGTGATGACGTGCAGCCAGCGGACAACAAATTCCAGCCAGTCGGCGAGCACAAACAGATCGAACATGAAGGACCTTTACGCGAAACCCGATGCTGCAACCTTTGCAAGGAACGCGCCATGGGGGAAGTGGCCGTTAGCTGCCCCGGTACGTTGAAACGCCATAAGGCGAGCGAAGCAGCGGCACGTGGTAATGATCCTCTTCGCTCATGCCGAAACGGATCGGCACTTCATCCAGAAACAGCGGCTCCTCGCCAGCTAAACCCTTGGCCCGCAGATAGTCGCCGGCGAAGAAGACCAGCTCATACTGCCCGGTCTGGAAGGCTTCCTTCGGCAGAATAGGGCTTTCGGTCCGGCCATCATCATTGGTCACAGTCTCCGCAATCTTGGTGCGCGTATCGCCGTCTAGCCGGTAGAGCCAGATGACCAGCCCGTCCGCCGGCTTGCCACGGGCTGTGTCGAGCACATGCGTTGTTAGAACCCCTGTTTCACTGCTCTGGCTTGCCATAAAGGCCCGTCTCCTGCTTCTTGTTTCCTGACATGCAGTACCACACCGGTTGGCCGCGTTTGGCAATTCCCTCCGCGCGGCAAATTGCCTAAGAGTTGGGCGATGGGTGTGGAAAGGAGTTCCGCCCGATGACGCCACCTCGCTATCCCCGTGACATGATAGGCTATGGTGCCAACCCGCCCGATCCGCAATGGCCAAACGGGGCCAAGAGCGCCGTCCAGATCGTGCTCAATTATGAGGAAGGCGGCGAGAACGCCACCATTCATGGTGATGCAGGGTCGGAGGCGTTTTTGTCGGAGATCGTGGGTGCCGCCTCTTGGGAGGGCCAGCGCCACTGGAATATGGAATCCATCTACGAGTATGGCGCGCGTGCCGGTTTCTGGCGGCTGCATCGGCATTTCACCGAGATGAACATTCCGCTGACCGTTTATGGCGTCGCGACAGCGCTGGCGCGCTCGCCGGAACAGGTTGAGGCGATGAAAACGGCCGATTGGGAGATTGCCTCGCACGGCTTGAAATGGATCGAGTACAAGGATTTCTCCCGCAAGGATGAGCGCAAGCATATGGAGGATGCGATTGCCCTCCATACCGAGGTTGTCGGTGAGCGTCCGCGCGGTTGGTACACGGGTCGCACCTCCATGCAGACAGTGGAGCTCGCCGCCGAGGAGGGCGGCTTTGCCTACGTCGCCGACAGTTATGCCGATGATCTACCCTACTGGCTGGATGTAGACGGTAAGGATCAGCTGGTCGTGCCCTACACTCTGGATGCCAATGATATGCGGTTTGCAACGCCGCAAGGCTTTAACTCCGGCGACCAGTTTTTTGCCTATCTGACCGACAGCTTTGATGCGCTCTACGCCGAGGGGGAGGCAGGAAGCCCGAAGATGATGAGCGTCGGCCTGCACTGCCGATTGGCGGGGCGACCTGGCCGGATCATGGCGCTGAAACGGTTCTTGCAACATGCCGCCGACCATGAGGGAGTGTGGTTTGCCCGACGGATTGACGTGGCTCGTCACTGGGCCGAGACACATCCGGCGCCCGAGCGGTCGGGCGCACTGCGGTTGGGCGAAGCCCAGAGCGACGAGGGTACGACTGGAGCGAGCGCGCCATCAAGAATGAAAAAAGAAGAGTTTATCGAGACCTTTGGTGGCGTTTTCGAGCATTCGTCCTGGATCGCCAAGCGGGCCTACAAGCTGGAACTTGGGCCGGCGCATGATACGGCGGCGGGTATCCACAATGCGCTGTGCCGCGTGTTCCGGTCGGCGAGCGAGGAAGAGCGGTTGGGCGTGCTGACGGCGCACCCCGATCTGGCAGGCAAGCTGGCGCAGGCGGAGCGATTGACGGAAGCCTCGACCGAAGAGCAGGCGTCGGCTGGACTGGACGCCTTGACGGACGACGAGCGCCGGACCTTCGAACGGCTGAACGAGAGTTACACCGGTCGCTTTGGATTTCCGTTCATCATCGCTGTGAAAGACCACACCAAAGCGAGCATCCTTTCGGCCTTTGAACGGCGGTTGGAACATGACCGCGAAACAGAGTTCGCCGAAGCCTGCCGGCAGGTGGAACGCATCGCCCGCATCCGGCTTGACGCGATGTTTGAGGGCTCCTGATGGCGGAGTATTTCAATGATCTCGGTGGGCTGCCGCCGCAATCGGCGCTGATGACCCAGCGGGCCGTCTTCACCGAGGCCTACGCCGTCATCCCCAAAGGGGTGCAGCGGGACATCGTGACGACTCGTCTGCCTGGCTGGGATAAGACACGCGCCTGGGTGCTGGCCCGGCCATTATCTGGCTTTGCGGAAACGTTTGCCCATCTCATTTTGGAGGTTGCTGCCGGCGGCGGCTCGACAAACCCTGAGTCCGATCCGATGGCTGAGGCGGCGTTGTTCGTTGTCGACGGTGCCCTGCGCCTTAAAGTCGACGACGTTGCCCGCAAGCCGACGCCTGGATTCACCGCACCTCAAGGCGGGGCCTTTCGGGCGATTGATCAGGTTCTGAAGCCGGGCGGTTATGCCTACCTGCCGGCTGGTGCCGATTGGTCGCTGACGAACGAAGGCGGCGAGCCGGCGACATTCCATTGGATTCGCAAAGCCTACGAGACCGCTGAAGGGGTTGATCCGCCACTGCCGTTTGTGACGTCCGATCAGGATACCCCCATCAGCTGGATGCCGGATACGCAGGATCGCTGGGGCACGACACGTTTTGTTGATCCTGACGATGTCGCCCACGACATGCACGTCAACATCGTAACCTTTGAGCCGGGTGGCACCATCCCGTTCGAAGAAACCCATGTGATGGAGCACGGGCTCTACGTGATGGAGGGCAAGGCGGTCTACAAGCTCAATCAGGATTGGGTTGAGGTGGAAGCCGGTGACTTCATGTGGCTGCGCGCCTTTTGCCCACAGGCCTGTTATGCTGGTGGGCCGGGTCGGTTCCGCTATCTTCTCTACAAGGACATGCACCGTCTGCCGCGTCTTGGGCGACCAGGGAGCTTCCTGAGGTGACGCGGATCATCGCCCGCCAGCTAACGCCTGAAACCTTCGCGCCCTTTGGGGATGTGCTGTCGGTTGATGGCGAGCCCGACAAGCTTATCAACCAAGGTCTATGCGGACGGTACCACGACCGGGCCCAGCTGGATTTTGGGCCGGACGGCCGGGCGGGCATTAGCCTCTTCAAGGCCGAGCTTCGAACGCTGCCATACACGCTGGAGATGGTTGAGCGGCATCCGGAGGGCAGCCAGGCTTTCTTGCCCATGGATGCGCATGGCTTCCTTGTCATTGTCGCGCCCGATGAGAGTGGCAAACCTGGCGAGCCGGCCGCCTTCCTTACCCGCCCCGGCCAGGGTGTGAACTACCACCGTAGCACGTGGCATGGGGTTCTCACCCCACTTGCTGGAAACGGCCTTTTCGCAGTGGTGGACCGGATCGGTGACACGCCGAACCTTGAAGAGCATTGTTTCGATACGGCTTATGAGGTTGTCGTGCCTGCCTTATAGAGCGGGCCAGCGCCTAAATGATCAGGTCGCGCTTTCCTTTGCATTGGCGAAAACCGCGTCGATCATCGCCTGTGTCTCGCGCGCATCTTCCAGCGACCACGCATAGTCGGCACCCTCGCGAATGGTGCGGCCAAAGGCTTCCACCTGGTTCACATACTGGTTTTCGGCGGCAAAGCGCTCGGTTGTGACGGTCTCGCCATGGCCTTCGCTGCCAACATTGCGGTGCAGTTCCACGACCGCTGGGCCGTAAAGGTTAGCGTTGAAGGGCGCGGTGAGCCGGATCACGCCCTCCTCGCCCATGAAGGTCATTTCCTGAAAGGGGTGCATGCGCATGGAATTCACCCAATGGGCGGTAAATCCGTCAAAACGGGCTGAGACGCGCGCCAGCACGTCGACGCCGTTCTCAAAGTCCACATCCGCATGGGTGATGGCGACTGGCTCTTGGCCGGTCATCCAGCGGGTTGCGCCGTAGGTGTAGACGCCGATGTCTGGGATGCCGCCGCCGCCGGTTTCCGACCGATTGCGGATGTTGCCCGTGTCTGACGCATTATCATAGCTGAATAGGCCATCGACATGGATGAGCTTGCCGATGGCGCCGTCCCGCAAAAGTTGGCGCGCGCGCTGCCATTGGGCGCTGTGCACGATCATGTAAGCTTCGGCCGCAAGCAGGCCCGTGGCATCACGCGCCGCGATCAAATCGTCGATCTCAGGCGCGGTCATAGCGATAGGTTTTTCGGTCAGGACATGCTTGCCGGCTGCTAGCACCTTCTTCGTCCACTCCACGTGCAAATGGTTGGGCAGGGGGATGTAAACCGCGTCGATATCTGGGTCTGCCAAAAGGGCTTCGTAGCTATCGTGGATGCGTAGATTGGGGTTGAAGGCCAAGAAACCTGCGGCCTTGTCTGGACTTGATGTGGCCAGAGCCACGAACTCAGCGCCCTGCGCGCTGTGTATCGCACGTGCCATTTGCCGGCGGGCGAAGTCGGCTGCGCCTAGCAAGCCACAAAGGACAGGGACGGTCATGCGAATGACCACTTGGAATGGATGACTATGACGAATGCTCTAGCGCGGGAAGCGGTGAGAATGCCAGCTACCAGCGTCCCAAGACGCGGTTTCAAAAGCGACCTTCAGCGGTTCGATCATCGAAGATCGCACGCGATTTAGCGACATCCCCACGCTTATCCAGCGCCCAACCCGCCAGTGGCTCTAGCACCTTGACCAAGGACTGGCCGAGCGGCGTCAGATTGTACTCCACGCGGGGAGGGGTTGTTGGCGTGACATGGCGCTCGATCAAACCATCACGTTCCAGGCTCCGCAGTGTTTTGGTGAGCATGCGTTGTGACACGTCCGGGATGGCTCGCTTCACCTCCGAGAACCTGTGCGTTTCCAGTTTGAGAGCGGTGAGCACCAGAATCGACCATTTGTCACCGATCTGGTCCAGCACATGCCGCACAGGGCAGATTTCGGGGTCATAGAAAAGGTTGGTGTCGTCGAGCTGGATGGGCATGAGCGCGATTTTTGGGCGGTTACAAAAAAGTGCCTCCTTCTCAAACGAAGAAGGTTACTACTAATAACTAGGTGCCTTTGAAAAACCAAGTCTCAGTTTGAGCTAATTGGAGATGTCACCCATGTTCCTTCTCAATCGTCGAAACTTTCTTGAACTCGCTGCTAGCACAGCTGCCGCGTCCGCCTTTGCTGGGTCGTCCGCTGTCTTGGCCGATGGGCACGCAGCCGCCGATGTGTGCACCGCCGATCCCTTTGGTGGGGTGGTCGACTCCGTTGTCGTGGCCGGTGAGGACAAGATGCTGCTGATCGATGCGCAGTTCACCGTCCCCAATGCCGAGCGGCTCGCTGATGTTTTGGCGGCAACCGGCAAAGAGTTGGAGACGATTTTCATCACGCACTATCACCCGGACCATCATCTGGGTCTGTCCGTATTGATGGACCGTTTTCCAAACGCCAAGCCAGTCGCTCATGCTACCGTGCAACCAGCCATTGCCGCTGCTGCCGACGGAATGCGGGCTGGATCAGCCAGTGCGTTTCCAGAGGGCACGATAGCCGACCGGGTTGTCATCCCCGATACGCTGGATGGCGATCACCTTATGCTGGAAGGTGAACGGTTTGACATTTTGGGGCCAATGCACGGCGACACCGATGTTCTAACCACCGTTCACATGCCGCAGCTCGACACACTTGTGGCAAGTGATGTGGTCTACAACGATACGCATCTGTGGACGGCAGAAAACACCTCACCTGAACGCATTGCATTGTGGCGCGAGAGCCTCGCGACGCTTGAGGCCCTAGGAGCGGGAACCGTCATTCCTGGTCACCGAACGGAATCGACGATGAATGATGCGTCGGGCTTCGCGCACATGCGGCGATATCTGGATGCTTGGGAAGCGGCGCTGGCGGACACGACAACCGCAGAAGACTTGAAGGCCAGCATGCTGGAGAGGGTGGGCGACCTTCCAGGCGGCTTCTTTCTGGATCGCGGCGTTGGGGCGGCACGCGGCTAACAGTCACCGCAGGAACTGGTTGGCGCGGGTATTATCTTGCGCCAGCCTGGCAGTCTCCTCGATGCGTTTGGCTCGGGTTTCCGGCCTCTTGGCCTGCTTGATCCATTCCAGGATCCCCCGCTTAGGCGACCGAGGAAAAGCATCGAAGTGGGCCTTGGCGTCAGGATAGCGCTCCAGCGCTTCGACGAGATCGGGCGGAGAGATCAAGGCTTCGACATCGTCGAGAAACACCCACATGCCATTGGCCTTGGCGGCCTTGATCTTGGTGAGGCCCGGTGGCTCCATCAGACCGGCGGCAATGAGCTTTTCAACGCGGCGTTTGTTGCTTCCCGATCAGGCGCTGCCCGTCTTTCGTGGCGCCAGCAGGAGCATGGAGCGCCGTTCATCCTCGGCCCGGGTGAGCGAATCCACCCACCCAAAACACAGACATTCTTCCACGATGGTGTCGTAATCGACATACCAGTCGGGCACCGCTTTTTTGTAGGTGACCAGCCAGATACTCTCGGTTTGGTGATGGTTGGCGGTGAGCCAAGCCCTCAATGCCGCGCGGCTTTTGACCTCGACCTGTTCAAGGTCTTCGGCCAGCCGCTTCTTGCTCATATTACCGATTTAAGCGGAACGCCTGCCACATAGGTTTCAACGACCGCTTTGTTGTCGGCAAGCGTTTGCAGGAGGAAGAGTTCCTCCGCTATCGTCTCGACCCGTTCCATTTTCAGCGCGGCGGCTTCCGTCGCCGCAGCGTTGAGGACGATGAGATCGGCATCGGTGCCCGTATCAAGTGTTCCGATACGGTCGGCCATGCCGAGCGTTTCAGCATTGCCCAGAGTGATCGCGTGGTAGCTTTGGAGCGGATGGACACGGTCGCTCTGGAGTTGGGCGACTTTGTAGGCTTCATCCATGGTGCGCAGCATGTTGTAGCTGGTGCCACCGCCGACATCAGTGGCGTAGGCGATACGCACGCCTTTTTCAGCCAGCTCGCGGCGCGGGAAAAGACCGGAGCCCAGAAACAGGTTGGACGTTGGGCAGGACACGGCGACCGCGCCGGTTTCTGCCATGGCGGCCATCTCGCGCTCTTTTAGATGGATGCAATGGCCGTAAAGCGCGCGGTCATTCAGAAGGCCGAACCGTTCATAGACGGCGGTGTAGTCCTGCTCTTCGGGGTAGAGCTGGCGAACCCGTTCGATCTCGCCATAGTTTTCCGAAAGATGCGACTGGATGAGGCAGGTCGGGTGCTCGCGGGCAAGCGTTCCTGCCGCTTCCAGCTGTTCGGGCGTCGACGTAATTGCAAAGCGAGGCGTGATTGCGTAGGTCGCGCGGCCCTTTCCGTGCCAACGCTCAATGAGCGCCTTGGTGTCGTCATAGGAGCCTTGAGCGGTGTCGGTTAGCGCATCTGGCGCTTCGCGATCCATCATCACCTTGCCGCCGGCCATCGCCATGTTGCGCTTGGCTGCGGCTTGAAAGAAAGCGTCTGCGCTTTGCGGGTGAACCGAGCAATAGGCGACAGCCGTCGTCGTGCCGTGGCGGACCATCTCGTTCATGAAGAGATCGGCGATACGCGCGGCATGGGCCGGGTCGGCGAAGCGTTGCTCTTCCAGGAATGTGTAATTGTGCAGCCACTCCAACAGGCTGCCGGCATAGGAGCCAACAACCTGCATCTGCGTGTAGTGGATGTGGGGATCGATGAAGCCGGGCAGAATGAGATGAGGGCGGTGATCGACGACATCAACGTCAGCATGCTTGGACTTCAGTGTGTCAAACGCGCCTGTCTCAACAATAAGGCCCTGGTCAACGAGTAAGGCGCCGTCCGTCTGGTATGTATAGGCATCACTATCGTCGCCATTTTCCGGGCGCCGATGGAAAGTCAGCGTGCGCCCCCGCAGAAGAGTGGCGGTCATGCCGGAACCTGCACATCCTGCCAAAGGCTCACAGCCTCCATCACTTCGGCGGCCACAAAGGCGGAGATGACGGCTGGGCGCTTATCGTGCGATCGGTTGCCGCCAATCGGCATGATGAGGCGATCAATCCCGTCGCGTGAGCCGGTTTCGCCCTCGTACCAGGAGGCGAAGGTGGCACGTTTCGTCTTGGAACCGATCATACCGATATAGGCCGCGTCGGTGCGTTCCAACGCTTCGCGAGCGAGGAGGAAATCAAGGGCGTGGTCATGGGTGAGAATAATGTAAGCGCTGCCGGGAGGTGCCTGACGAATCAACGATTCCGGCAAAATGGAAGCCGTCAAACAAACGGTCGGGTCGGCCAGTTCAAGCTCCTCTTGGCGGTTGTCGATATGGCTGGCGTTCTCAGGATGCTGTGACATCGCGCGTGCCAGTGCGCGTCCGACATGGCCGGCGCCGATATTGAGGATGTGTGGCCGACTGGCAAGAAGCTCTATGGTTTTTTCCTTCAACTCTAACG